>CAYUXB010000531.1:0-1506 GCA_964448525.1 uncultured Acidimicrobiaceae bacterium | reverse complement strand
GCCGTCGTGCCGTCGCTCTACGAGGGCTTCTCGCTGCCGGCGATCGAGGCCATGTCCTGTGGCACCCCGCTCGTGGCCACCTCCGGCGGTGCGCTGCCCGAGGTCGTCGGCACCGACGGCGAGACCGCCCTCGTCGTCCCCCCGGGCGACAGCGAGGCGCTCGCCGCCAAGTTGCGCTGGGCGCTCGGCCGCGACGACCTGCGGGCCACGGTCGGCGCCGCCGGGCGTGCCCGGGTCGTCGACCAGTGGTCCTGGAAGCACACCGCGGCCAAGACGGTCGAGCAGTACCGCCTCCTCCTCGCCGAGAAGGCCCGCTGATGCTGACGGTCGACTACCAGCTCCTCGGCCTGCGCGCGGGCGACCGCCTCCTCGACCTCGGCTGCGGCGCCGGCCGGCACGCGTTCGAGGCGCTGCGCCGCGGCGCCCAGGTCACCGCGTTCGACTACGACGAGGCCGAACTCAAGGACGTGGCCGCGATGGCCACCGCCATGGCGGACGCCGGCGACCTCCCGGCCGCCGCCCGCAGCGGCACCACCCGGGGTGACGCCACGAAGCTGCCCTTCCCGGACGACACCTTCGACCACATCATCGCCGCCGAGGTGCTCGAGCACATCGACGACGACTTCGGGGCGATCCGCGAGCTCGTCCGGGTGCTCAAGCCCGGCGGCACGATCGCCGCCACCGTGCCGGCGTTCCTGCCCGAGCGCATCTGCTGGGCGCTCACCGACGAGTACCACGCCCCGTTCGTGCCGGGCGGCCACGTGCGCATCTACACCGCGGCCGAGCTGCGCAACAAGCTCGGCACCGCCGGTGCGACGCCGTACGCCAAGCACAAGGAGCACGGCATCCACGCGCCCTACTGGTGGCTGAAGTGCGCCGTCGGCCCCACGAACGACGACCATCCCCTCGTGCGCGCCTACCACCAGGCCCTGTGCTGGGACATCGGCGGCGCACAGCCGTGGTCGAAGCTCACCCGAGCGGCCGACAAGGTGCTCACCCCCGTGATCGGCAAGAGCCTGGTCATCTACGCCCGCAAGACGGAGACATCAGCATCGTGACCCTCGCCGACGTGCCCGGCATCGCCACCGCTGGCGAGCTCCAGCAGACGGTCGACGCCATCGCCGACTGGCAGCTCCCCTCGGGGATGATCCCCTGGTTCCCGGGCGGCCACGCCGACCCGTGGAACCACGTCGAGGCGGCCATGGCCCTCACCCTCGGCGACCGCCACGCCGAAGCCGACCGCGCCTACCAGTGGCTGGTCGACCTCCAGCGGCCCGACGGCGCCTGGCACCAGTACTACCTGGCCGACCGGGTCGAGCAGGACAAGCTCGACGCCAACGTCATCGCCTACGTCGCCGCCGGCGTGTGGCACCGCTGGTTGTGCACGCGCGACCGCGGCTTCACCGAGACGATGTGGCCCGTCGTCGAGCGCGCCATCGACTGGGTGCTCGACCTGCAGACCCCCCGCGGCGAGATCCTGTGGGCCCGCCACGCCGACGGCACCCC
>CAYUXB010000530.1:0-1510 GCA_964448525.1 uncultured Acidimicrobiaceae bacterium | reverse complement strand
CGGCGCCGGGCGTCGTCGAGCACCTCGCCGACCGTGGCGCCGCCGACCACCTCCCGGCCCGTGCCGGCCGCCTCACGGGCGGCGGCGAACAGCAGCAGCACCGCCACCTCGGCCTACCGGACCTCGGCCCAGCCGTGCTTGATCACGGCTGCGCCGCCCGAGGACGACTCGAAGGGGTGGAGGCGCGCGCCGTCGGGGCCGGGCCCGGCGTCGTAGACCGTGGTGGTGACGTCGGAGCCGGGGAAGACGTTGGCGGCGAAGCGCACCGCCAGGCGCCGCAGACGGGCGGGGTCGCCGTCCGCGGTGAGGGCCAGCACGGACTGGCTGGCCATGGCCATGGTGCACAGGCCGTGGGCGATGATGCCGGGCAGGCCCACCGAGCGGGCGAAGGCGTCGTCGACGTGGATCGGCATCTGGTCGCCCGAGGCGTCCCGGTACCGGAACGTCTGGTCGTCGTCGACGTGGACGGTGTGCTCGCCCACCACGTTGGCCCGGGCCTGCTCGGGGAAGTCGTGGGCCGGCTTGTCCTCCCCGCCGCCCTCGCCGTCGGCGAGCCCCCGGATGAACATCGTGACGAACTGGGTGGCCACCGGCGCGCCCTCGCCGTCCACCGACGCCACCTCGATCGTGAAGCGCGTCCCGGTGCTGCCGACGCGCACGCCCTGCGCCTGGGACTGCGTGCTGAGCGTCATGCCCTTGCGCAGCGGCTGGTGGAAGTGGATGTCCTGCTCGCCGTGCACGACCATGCCGAGCGACTCGCGGGGCACGACGTCGGCCACTGCCAGGCCCATGGCCTCCCAGGTGGGGACGACCACGAACACCGGCGGGGCCCACGGGCCCGACCGGTAGGCGTCGTTGGGATCGTTGGTGGCGTCCGCGTAGGCGATGGCGCGCTCGGGGTCCACGACCTCGATGCGCTCGTCGTAGGTCGTGCCGAGCTTGTCGAGCGACAGCGCCATGGTCACCTCTCGTCCTGGGGCCACGGCGTCCCCGCTGCCCGTGGACGTCGAACACTACTTCGGAGCGGTCCGGGCCGACCGTGCGACGGCGTCGGGTGCGGTGTGCCGGCCGGCACCGGGGTGAGGCGCTGTCACAGGGCGGCGGTACCTTCCGGGCGTGACCCGGATCCTCCTCGTTCGCCACGGCCAGTCGGCGTGGAACGCCAGCGGCCGGTGGCAGGGCTGGGCCGACCCGCCGCTGACCGAGCTCGGCCGCCAGCAGGCGTGGTCGGCGTCCGCCGCCATCGGGACGGTCGACGCGGTGGTCGCGGCCGACCTGCAGCGCGCCGTCGACACCGCCAGCTTCGTCTCCGAGGCTATCGGCGTCGGGCCGGTGGTCGTCGAGCAGGACCTGCGCGAGCGCGGCGTGGGCGAGTGGACCGGCCTCACCCGCGCCGAGATCGGTGAGCGCTGGCCCGACCTGCTCCACGCCTTCGTCTCCGGCCCGTCCGGCAGCCCGGCAGCGGGCGGCCCGGTCACCCCGCCCGGGGGCGAGCCGGTCGACGTCGTGC
>CAYUXB010000529.1:0-1510 GCA_964448525.1 uncultured Acidimicrobiaceae bacterium | reverse complement strand
GCCCCGCGCAACGCCTACCGCACCGCGGATGGCAGGTGGCTCGCCATCTCCAGCGCGTCGCCGAGCATCGCCGTCCGGGTCTTCCGGGCGATCGGTCGCGCCGATCTCGCCGAGGACCCCGACTACGTCGACCCGGTGCGCCGCCAGGAGCGGGCCGCGGAGGTCGACGACCTGGTCGCCACCTGGGTGGGCGGTCGCACGATCGACGAGGCCATGGCGGTGTTCGAGGCCGCCGAGGTCACCGCCGCACCCGTCTACGACGCCGAGCAACTGCGCGCCGACGAGCACCTGCGGGCCCGGGGCACGTGGGTGCCAGTCGACGACCCGGACCTCGGGCGCGTCACCGTGCAAGGGCCGATCGCGCAGCTGAGCGAGACACCCGGGCGGGTCGACCACCTCGGTCGGGCGCTCGGCGCCGACAACGACAGCGTCTACGGCGGGTTGCTCGGCATCGACGCCGACCGTCTCGCGACCCTGCGGGCGGCGTCGGTCATCTGACCCCGATCACGAGGAGACAACGGATGGGGACACCCCGAGCCCGGCGATCCGAACTGGCCACACCCGCCAGCAGCGAGCGCATGTGCGAGAAGGCCCCGGCGTCCGGCGCCGACCTCGTGTTCCTCGACCTGGAGGACGCCTGCGCCCCCGTCGCCAAGGAGGGCGCCCGCGCCACGGCGGTCGCCGCCCTCACCGGCCAGGACTGGGGGCGCACGGTGCGGGCCGTGCGCATCAACGGCATCGAGACGCCGTGGTGCCACGGCGACGTCGTCGAGGTGGTGACCGGCGCCCGCGAGGCGCTCGACGTGCTGATCGTGCCGAAGGCGCGCACCGCCCGCGACGTGTGGTGGGTCGACGTGCTGCTCACGCAGCTCGAGGCGAAGCTCGGCATGAGGAAGCGCATCGCGCTCGAGGTGCTGATCGAGGAGTCCGAGGGCCTCGCCAACGCGGCGGAGATCGCCCGGTCCAGCGACCGGCTGGAGGCGATCATCTTCGGCGCCGGCGACCTGTCGGCCTCGCAGCGGGCGCGCGTCGACGGCAACTTCGACCCGGTGAGCGAGTATCCCGGCGACTTCTGGCACTTCGCCCGCTTCCAGGTGGTCACGGCAGCCCGGACCGCCGGCATCGACGCCATCGATGCGCCCTACCCCGCCTATCAGGACCCCGACGGCTACCGGCGCAGCGCCACCCACGCCAGCCTGCTCGGCTTCGACGGCAAGTGGGCGATCCACCCGAGCCAGATCCCGATCGCCCACGAGGTCTTCTCGCCGACCGAGGCCGAGGTGGCCGACGCCCGGTCCTCGATCGAGGTCTATCGGCGCTCCGAGTCCGACGGCGTCGGCGCCATCGGGCGCGACGGCCGACTGGTCGACGCGGCCCACATGCGCTTGGCCGAGAACACGCTCTACAAGGCATCACTGGCGAGCGACGAGGGCGACGCGTCATGAACAACCTGCGAGTCGTCCAGTGGGCCACCGGCAACATCGGCACGCGGACGCTGAAGGCGGTGATC
>CAYUXB010000528.1:0-1523 GCA_964448525.1 uncultured Acidimicrobiaceae bacterium | reverse complement strand
CCCTCCGGCTCGTCCGGCGTCGCCGTGTAGAAGGGCGCGGCGATGGGCGCCTGCCAGTTGACGACCACCAGATCGTTGTCGTCGCCCCAGATCGCACCTTTGCCGATGTACCAGCGGTCGTCGGCCGCGTCGATGCGCCCGAAGGCGATCGCCTCGTCCGGGTCGGCCAGACCCAGGCGGCTGACACGATTGCGGAGCTCGACGGCGGCCCGGGGGTTGGCGGCCAGCCCGGGAGCGCGGACGAGGTCGGCCTGCTGGCGGTCGCGCAGCGCCAGGGCCCGGTCGAAGTAGGCCTGCTCGTGCGGCAGGTCCGGATGCATCGCCCTCGTCGCCCCTCCACCGACGGTGGGACCGTCGCCCCAGCGTCATTGCCACCGCGCGCGCCCACGCGCTGTGCGGGAGGTTACCGCGTCGCCGGTGCCGGAGTTCACGCAGCGGCGGGCTGCAGGGTGAACCCTGCCTGTCGGTGGCCGTAACCCTCGGGAGGCTCGGGAGGGGCGCGGCCGCGGAGCGTGCGAATCGCACCGAGCCCGGGCGGGCGGCATCCTGGGGCCGTGAACCTTCCGCTCAGCCAGCGGTGCTCGGGATTCGCCCGCGCCGAGGGACTCGGACCTGCGGGCACCGCCGGCAGCTACCGGGGATACGTGGCGCTCGACATCCCGCTCCCCTGGCCCGCCGAGATCACCGACCACCCCGAGGTCGCCCCCGCCGCCGCGGCACTCGCCGCGGCCGGCGTGCGTGTCCAGGGGGTCACGCCCGACCCGAGCCGATGGCCGGCGGCGCGCCGCATGGTGACGTTCCTGCGTCCCGACGGGCCGTTCGACCGCTACTCCACGGTCGGGTGGACGGTGCCCGCCACCGACGTGACCGAGGCGCTCCTCGCGGTCGCGGCCTCCGCCGGGCGCCCGGCGGGGGCCGACATGGACGCGGGGCCCGCGGCCCTGCTCGCCGACGGCGACGAGGCCGGGCGCCACGTCCTCGTCTGCACCCACGGCAAGCGGGACGCGTGTTGCGGGTCGCTCGGCACCCGCCTCGCCACCGCCCTGCCCGGTCTGGGTGCCGGGGTGCACGTGTGGCGCACCAGCCACACCGGCGGCCACCGGTTCGCACCGACCGCGCTGTTCCTGCCCGAGGGCACCGCCTGGGCCTACCTCGACCTCGACCGGCTGGTCGGCATCGCCGACCGCACGCTGGACGCCGGCGAGGCGGCGGGCCTCTACCGCGGCTGCACGGGCCTCGACGGCGCCGAGGTGCAGGCTGCGGAGGGCGAGGCGTTGCGCACCGTCGGCTGGTCGTGGCTCGACCAGCGGCGCACAGGGCACGTGCTCGAGCGCGAGGGCGGTCGCACACGCGTGTGCCTCGAGGCGACCGCGCCCGACGGAGGGCGCACGGCCTTCGTGGCCACGGTCGAGGTGGCCCGCCTGATGCCGGTCCCCGACTGCGGCAAGCCGCCGGAGGACGCCCGCAAGTCGGCGCCCGAGCTGAAGGTCACCGACTTCCGCGCCGCGTGAGCGGCGGACGAC
>CAYUXB010000527.1:0-1531 GCA_964448525.1 uncultured Acidimicrobiaceae bacterium | reverse complement strand
CTCCAAGTACCTCGGCCACTACGTGGCCGGCAACCTCGCCGCCCGCCACGGCATCGAGGTGCACCTGGAGAACTCCCCCGGCAACGGCGTCACCGCCACCATCGACCTGCCACCCACGCTGCTCACGACCGACACCGCCCTCGCCGCGCCCGTGACGCCGCCGCACGGCACCCGGGCGATCACCACTCCGTCGCCCGGCCCGGGCGCTCTCCGGGACGTGCCCGCCGACGCGTCGTGGACCGAGGAGACGCCGGACTGGCTGATGCCGGACAGCGCAACGGTCGGCCGAGCCACCGCTCCCCCTGTCCCCGCGCCCCCGCCAGAGGCACGCCGGACCGAGAGCGGCCTGACCAAGCGCAACGTCCGCCCGGCGGCTGCCGGTCCCATCGGGGCGGAGGGCCCGTCCGGCGACCTCCTCGACGCCCTCAGCCGCCACAACGCCCGGCTGCACGGCGGTGCGCCGTCGGGCGCCGCTGCGGCCCCGTCCCCGTCCCCGACGCGGTCGCCGTTGCCCGCACGGGGCTGGGATCCGTCCAGCGGAACGTCTCCCGCGGCGCCGGCGGCCCGCCCCGGCGCCCGCTCGTGGCCTCTCCCGCCCGAGCCGCACCCACCAACGCCGCGTTCGGCGCCTGCGCCCCTCCCGACCCCTGAGCCCTTGCCGATGCCCGACCCGGCGATCCTTCCTGGCCCGCCCCAGCCGTTCACCCCGACCTGGACGCCGTCCGCCGCCCCCGTCGGCTGGGAGCCACCCCACGCCACGCACGCACAGACCGGTGTGCACGCGACACCGCCGCTGCCACCTCGCGGTGAGCCCGGGGCGCGGACGCCCGGCGGGGACACGACCACCGGCGGCCTGGCCCGCCGGGTCCGGGGGGCGCAGCTCCCGACCACCGAACCGGTGCGCATGCGCCGGTCGGATCCGACTCCGCCGTCCTCGCGGTCCACCCCGCCGACCGCGCCCGCCGCACCGGCGCCGCGCGCCGCGCCTTCCCGCACCCCGGAGCAGCGCCGGCAGGCGGACGACGTCTACAACTTCCTCAGCAGCTTCACCGCCGGTGTCCGACGCGGACTCGACGAGACGTCACACGACGAACCGCCCGGCCCTGACGTGCCCCACCCCGGCGATCCACGCTGGCGCTGAGGAGCGTGCGGGCCGGCCGGGTCACCCCAACTTGGTGAGGGTGCGCTTGAGGTTGCGCAGCGCCTGATGCGTGCGCTGCTCGTTCTCGATCAGGGCGAAGCGCACGTAGCCCTCGCCCCCCGGGCCGAAGCCGATGCCGGGGGCGAGCGCCACCTGGGCCTCACGCACGAGCATCGACGCGAACTCGACCGAGCCCATGTCGAGGTAGGGCTCGGGGATCGGCGCCCAGGCGAACATCGTGCCCCGGGGCTTCGGCACCTCCCACCCCATGCGGAGCAGGCCGTCGATCAGCACGTCGCGCCGGCTCTGGTACACGGCGCGCACCTCGGTCGGCGTGTCCGGGGCCTCGTTCATCGTGACGGTCGCCGCGATCTGGATCGGCTGGAACGT
>CAYUXB010000526.1:0-1537 GCA_964448525.1 uncultured Acidimicrobiaceae bacterium | reverse complement strand
CGGAGGCCACCTCGGTGACGGCCCTGGTCACCCGACTTCTGGAACAGGGGCTCGCCGCGATCGACCATCCCGGGATCGTCCACCGGCCCGGTCCGACGGGCTGGCGTGCCGGTGTGGCAGGCGGTCCCGACGTCGACGAGATCGTGCGGGCCGTCCGCTCCAGCGGAGCCGACGGCGACGAGGCCGTGGCGGTTGCAGCTGACAGCCTTGGCATCGACCCGCGGCTGGTCCGCATCGGCATCGACTACGCCGCCGAGCATCTCGACGAGATCGAGGAACGGCTGCGCGAGAACGACGAGGCCGCCATGCGCGTCCGGGCATTGGCCGCTGGTCGCGCCGCCGTGCTGGCCGGGTGAGGTTGCTCATCGACGAGATGTACGGCGAGCGTGTCGCCGAGCTTCTCCGGGCTCGCGAGCATGACGCGATCCATGTCCGCGACATCGGTCTCGGCGGTGCGCCGGACCGGGACGTGCTCGCTCGAGCCGCCGACGAGGGACGCACCGTGGTCACCGAGAACGCGTCCGACTTCCTCCCGCTGCTCGACGAGCGACAAGCCGCGGGTATGGCGATGACGCCCGTCCTCGTGGCACTGACAGCCGGCCGAGGCGTCGCCGGGTCCCTCCACGCGCATCTCGCCGATGCTGTCCACGACTGGGCAGCAGCCAACCCGCATCCCTACGCCCACGCCCACTGGTTGCCCTGACACCGCTCTGAGGGGTGGGACGCCGGCAGTGTGCTCGTTGTCCACACCGCCAACGTGATCGGCTCCAGGTGGACGGATTGGTGTCCGGCGGCTACAGCTCCTGGAACGGTGCGGCGTACCGGAAGGTGCCGCGGAGCTCGGGTCGATGGGTGGCGAGTACGCGGGCCTGGAAGTGCTCGCCCCATGCCGGGTCGGGCGGCGTGATGCCGAGCGTGTCGGCCGGCACGAACCCGAAGCGGGGGTAGTAGTCGGTGTGCCCGAGGAGCACGACCAGGGGATAGTCGAGCGCGTCGGCGGCGCCGAGGACCGCGTGCATGAGAGCGTGGCCGATGTGGCTGCCCTGGTGTCCGGGGAGCACGCCGATCGGGCCCAGCCCGACCGCGGCCTCGTCGTCGACGAAGCCTTCGGAGCAGACCACGTGCCCGACGACGTTCCCGTCGCCGTCCTCGGCCACGAGCGACAGCGCCGGCACCCAGCCGCGGTCGGCGCGCAGCGCCTGGACGAGCCCGACCTCCACCGGCTCGGCACCCGCGGGCGCCATCGGGGCGAACGCCCGGCGGTGGACCTCGTCGATGTCGTCGATGTCGTCGGGTGTCTCACGCCGGATCAGCACGCGCCGACTCTGCCACAGGCCGGGATCGCCCCGGCACGAGTTTCGGCCCTCGAACGGCAGCCGACGCTCCGTAGGGCGTCGGCCGCCCGCCGTCGAGCGTGCACGCCCGAGGGCGATCAGGCGCCGACGTAGGCCGCCAGGTGCTCGCCCGTGAGGGTCGAGCGGCCGGCGACCAGGTCGGCGGGAGTGCCCTCGAAGACGACCCGGCCGCCGTCGTGGCC
>CAYUXB010000525.1:0-1540 GCA_964448525.1 uncultured Acidimicrobiaceae bacterium | reverse complement strand
GCGGTGACCGTCGTGCACACGGGCGTCCCCGACATGGCGGCCTACACCCGGGAGGCCGACATCGTGGTCGCCGCCGTCGGGTCGCCCTCGATCGTGACACCGGACATGGTGCGGCCGGGCGCCGTCGTGGTCAGCGGCGGGGTGAGCTGGGAGGGTCGCAGGCTGCTGCCCGATGTGGACGAATCGGTCGGCGAGGTCGCCTCGTGGATCACGCCCCGCCTCGGCGGGGTCGGTCCCACCACGGTGGCGCTCCTCCTGCGCAACACCGTCGAGGCTGCCGAGCGGGGGGCGTTGAGCTAGCCTCGTCGCTACTCGGGCCGACATGGGTGGTGCTGTTGCACTCGGCCTGGTGGCAAAAACGTCCTTCACGTCGATGTCATCGAGGAGCTGACCCATGACTTCCGCGCCTTCGGGTGGCGAGAAGATCGGCGATCTGCTGGCCGCGGGCCGCACGCTGAGCTTCGAGTTCTTCCCGCCCAAGACCGACGAGGCCGAGCGCCAACTCGAGAAGTCCATCCACGAGCTCGCGCCGCTGCAGCCGTCGTTCGTGTCCGTCACCTATGGGGCCGGCGGCACGACCCGCGACCGCACCCGCGACATCGTGGTGCAGATCAACAACGACCAGTCGTTCCCGGCGATGCCGCACCTGACCTGCTCGGGCCACACCCGCGACGAGATCAGCGGCCTGCTCGACGAGTACGCGGCCTCCGGCATCCGCAACATCCTCGCCCTGGCCGGCGACCCGCCGGCCGACGGCAGCGACCCCGGCGGCGACTTCACCTACGCCACGGAGCTGGTCGAGCTCGTGCGCGAGCACCCGGGCGACTTCAGCATCGGCGTCGCCGCCCATCCCGAGCTGCACCCGCGCTCGGCGGGCGACCGGGCCGCCGACCGCCGGCACCTCGCCGACAAGCTGGCCATGGCCGACTTCGCCATCGCCCAGTTCTTCTTCGACGCCGACGACTACGTGCGGATGGTCGACGAGCTCGACGCGCTGGGCTGCAGCACACCGGTCCTGCCCGGCATCATGCCGCCGGGCGCCACGCCGCTGTCGGGGCTCAAGCGCATGGCGGGCATGAACGGCTCGGTCATCCCGGCCGCGCTCCTCGACCGGCTCGACGCGGCGGCCGACGACCCGGAGGCCCGCCGCGCCATCGGCGTCGAGGTGGCGGTCGACCTGTCGCGGCGGGTGCTCGACGCCGGCGCGCCCGGGCTGCACCTGTACCCGCTCAACCGGTCCGAGATCGTGCGGCGGGTCGTGGACGAGCTGGGGCTGCGGCCGAATCCGCCGGCCTGATCCACGAGCCGGATCCGCCGGCTGAGACGAAGCCGACGGGACAGTGTCCTCCGGGACGGGATCGGGTGCCCAGGCGCCCCGGATCCGTCGCAGAAACGGGTGTTCGCGGTGCACCGGGCGCGCGGCCGGGCTGGACGACCTCGGCCGCGCCGGCCCGGGTGTCTCACCCCGTCTCTAACGTGTCCGGTGTGGGAGCGAGAGGGTTGCGAGTGGCAGACGGCAACGTGCGCAAGCGCACCGCGA
>CAYUXB010000524.1:0-1543 GCA_964448525.1 uncultured Acidimicrobiaceae bacterium | reverse complement strand
CGTGCAGGACGTCCAGCAGGTGGCGGTCCACCTTCTGTGCCTGGCGTTCGAGAACGCCGCCAGCGAGCTGTGACCGGCGGACCCGTCCACGATCCGACCCCGACCCGCAGGAGCTGACGTGTCGACCATCCTCGGCCTGAACGCCGTCTTCCACGACCCCGCCGCGGCCCTCGTGGTCGACGGCGAGACCGTCGCCGCCGCCGAGGAGGAGCGGTTCAGCCGGCGCAAGCACGGCAAGGAGCCCGTGCCGTTCTCGGCCTGGGAGCTGCCGGTCGAGGCGATGCGGTGGTGCCTCGACCACGCGGGCGTCGACCCCGGCGAGGTCGACGGCATCGCCTACTCCTACGATCCGGACCTCGCACCGGGCGCGGCCGCCGGCGCCACCGACCCCACGTCGATCACCGACGACGAGTGGGAACCGTTGCGCACCCTCTACGTGCGCCGCGTGCCGCACTTCCTCGCCACCGCCCTGCCGGGCCTGCCCACCGACCGGCTCACCTACGTCGCCCACCACGTCGCCCACGCCGCGTCCGCGTGCGTCGCCGCCCCCACCGACACCTCGGCGGTGCTCGTGCTCGACGGCCGGGGCGAGGCCGCCTCGCACCTCGGCGGACGGTGGCGCGACGGCCGCCTCGACGTGCTGGCCGGGCAGCGCCTCCCCCACTCGCTCGGCCTGCTCTACGAGGAGGTCACCGCCCATCTCGGGTTCCGCCGGGCGTCCGACGAGTACAAGGTGATGGCGCTGGCCAGCTACGGCGACCCCGAGCGCTTCCGATCCGTGTTCCGCGACAACGTGCGCGCCACCGCCGACGGCGGGTTCCGGGTGGATCGGTTCGACCTCGGCGCGCTGGTGCCCGCCCGGCCGGCCGACACCGCCTGGACCGACGTCCACGCCGACCTGGCGGCCGCGCTGCAGGTGCGCCTCGAGGAGGTCGTGCTCGACCTGGCGCGCTGGCTGCACGACCGCACCGGCGAGACGGCGATCACGCTGGCGGGCGGTGTCGCCCTCAACTGCGTCGCCAACGGCCGCCTCGCGGCCGAGGGACCGTACGAGCACGTGTGGGTGCAGCCGGCGGCCGGCGACGCGGGCACGGCCCTCGGCTCGGCCCTGGCGTTGGCCGCCCGGCGCGGTGAGCGGTGCGCGCCGTTCACGACGCCGGCCCTCGGCCGGGGGTGGGACGACGACGAGATCGAGGCCGTGCTCAAGGCGGCCGAGCAGCCGTACGAGCGACCTGCCGACCTGGCCGGCGAGGTGGCCGCCGCCCTGGCGGACGGTGCCGTCGTCGGGTGGTTCCAGGGGCGCAGCGAGTACGGGCCGCGGGCCCTCGGTCACCGCAGCCTGCTGTGCGACCCGCGCCGTCCCGAGAACCTCGGCCGCATGAACGCCATCAAGGGCCGCGAGGAGTTCCGCCCGGTCGCGCCGATGGTGCTCGCCGAGCGGGCCCCCGAGATCTTCGACGGCGTCCATCCCAGCCCGTACATGCTGTTCGTCCATCGGGTGCGTCCCGAGTGGGTCGACCGCATCCCGGCCGTCGTCCACGTC
>CAYUXB010000523.1:0-1548 GCA_964448525.1 uncultured Acidimicrobiaceae bacterium | reverse complement strand
GGCTGGCTGCGCGACGATGCGGGCGCCGCGGACACGGCGGGCGTGGTGAACTGAGGACCGTCGCTGCGGGGGCGAACCGACCCTCGGGCGGCGACCCGACCCGGGGGTGAGACCGATGCACGACCCGTCCCGTCGAACCTTCCTCGGCCGGTCGTCCGCGGCGGTGGGCGGCCTCGCCGTCGCCGGCCTCGGCGCAGCCTGCTCCGGTTCCGGCGATGACGGCGGCGACGCCCGGGACGCCGGCAGGGTCCGCGCCGACGCGGCCGCGGCCGAACCGGCGCCCTTCGACCCCGGTGACTGGGCCTCGGTGCGCGACCAGTTCCCGCTCACGGGCGAGGTCGCCCAGTTCGCCGCGTTCGTCCTCGCCTCCCACCCGCGTCCGGTGGCCGACGCGATCGAGCGCCACCGCGCCGGTCTCGACGAGCACACCCACGCCTACCTCGCCGCCACCGAGGTGGACGCCGAGGGGGCGGTCCACGCGGCGGCTGAGGAGTACCTCGGGGCCCAGCCCGGCGAGGTGGCGCTGACCGACAGCACCACGATGGGACTCGGGCTGCTCTACGGCGGGGTGCGCCTCCGCCCCGACCAGCACGTGCTCACCACGGAGCACGACTTCTACTCCACCCACCAGGCGCTCAACCTGCGCGCCGCCCGCGACGGGGTGGCAGTCGACCGGGTGCGGCTGTACGACGACCCGGCGGCGGCCACGGCCGGCGAGGTCGTCGACCGCCTGATGGCCGGCGTCACGCCGGCCACCCGGGTCGTCGCGGTGACGTGGGTGCACTCCGTGTCGGGGGTCAAGCTGCCGGTGCGGGCCATCGCGGATGCCCTGGCCGCCGCCAACGCCGGGCGCAGCCCGGAGGACCGGGCGCTCCTGTGCGTCGACGGGGTGCACGGGCTCGGCGTCGAGGACGTGACGGTCGCCGACCTCGGGTGCGACTTCCTCGTGTCCGGAACGCACAAGTGGCTCTTCGGCCCGCGCGGCACCGGCATCGTGTGGGGCCGGGCCGACGCGTGGCCGACGGTCGACGGGGTGATCCCCGCGTTCGAGAACAGCAGCTTCGGCGAGTGGCGCGACGGCCGGCCGCCGGGGCCGATGGCCGCCGTGCGCTTCACGCCCGGCGGCTACCACAGCTTCGAACACCGCTGGGCGCTGGCGGACGCGTTCCGCTTCCACCTCGACATCGGCAAGGACCGCGTCGCGGCGCGCACCGACGAGCAGGCCACCCGGCTCAAGCAGGGGCTGGCCGAGATCGACGGGGTCACGCTGGTCACGCCGCCGGGTGGGGAGATGTCCTCGGGCATCGTGTGCTTCGACGTCGACGGCACACCACCGGCCGACGTGCTCGGCCGCCTTGCCTCCGCCGGGATCGACGGCAGCATCACGCCCTACAAGGACGAGCACGTGCGCATCGGGCCGGGCATCACCACCACCCCCGACGAGGTCGACAGGCTCCTCGACGCTCTGGCCGGCTGAGACGGGCGGACCGACAGGTCAGGCGGACAGCCAGAGGCCGCCGGCCAGCAGCGCGCCGAACAGCAACTGCA
>CAYUXB010000522.1:0-1550 GCA_964448525.1 uncultured Acidimicrobiaceae bacterium | reverse complement strand
CGTGGTGGAAGGAGGAGCGGGGCACCCGCATCTTCGTCGACTACAACCAGAACGCGCCCCACAAGACCGTGTTCGGCGCCTGGTCGGCACGGGCCCGCGTCGGCGGTCAGGTCTCGACCCCCGTGTCGTGGGACGAGCTGGCGGAGGTCGACCCCGACGAGCTGACCATCGCGTCCGTCCCGGCTCGCGTCGAGCGAGACGGCGACCCGTGGGCGGACATCGCCGCGGCGCCACAGTCGATCGAGCCGCTGCTCGCCATGTCCGAACGCGACATGGCGGCCGGGCTGATGGATGCCCCGTGGCCCCCCGTCTACCCGAAGCAACCGAACGAACCGCCCCGGGTCGCCCCGAGCCGGGCGCGCGCCCCGGACGCCTGACGCCATGTTCATCTCCAACCACGTGCTCGCCGGCGCGCTGGTCGGTCGGCTGGCCCGCCGTCCGTTCGTCGCGTTCGCGGCGGGCTTCGCCTCGCACCTCGCCATGGACATGGTGCTGCACTGGGGCGACGAGCGCGAGTGGGACGAGTTCGTGCGAGTGGCGCGGGTCGACGGCACCGTCGGCCTCGGGTTGTCCGCAGCGGTACTCGCCACCACCCCCGGCCGGGACCGGTGGCCGGTGGCGCTCGGCATCACCGGCGCCTGCCTCATCGACATGGACAAGCCGGGCCAGCACTTCTTCGGCCGGTCGCCGTTCCCTGCGGCCGTCGACCGCATCCACGCCCGGATCCAATGGCAGCGCCCGGTCGGCGCGCTGGTCGAGGGAGCGACAGCGGCGGCGCTCGTCGCGGGGCTGCTCGCGCTCGGGCGCCGCGGCTGACCGCGCGGGTGCCGGGGTAGGCGCACAGGATCGGTTCCCGACTCGCTACGGTGCGACGTGCCGTCTTCCTCGGAGGTCACCCCATGGCAGCCATCGACGCCCGCGACACGCTGGAAGCCGGCGGGCAACGGTACGAGATCCATCGCCTGAGCGCCCTCGGCGACGAGGTCGCGCGCCTGCCGTACTCCATGAAGGTGTTGCTCGAGAACCTGCTGCGTCACAACGACGGCGTACGCGTCACCGATGACGACGTGCGGGCGTTCGCGGGGTGGACCGGCGGGCGGGGCGACGCCGGGCGGGAGATCTCGTTCCTGCCGGCGCGCGTGTTGATGCAGGACTTCACCGGGGTGCCCGCCGTGGTCGACCTGGCCGCCATGCGCCATGCGGTGGCCGAGGCCGGCAGCGACCCCGCCGAGCTCGACCCGCTCATCCCCGTCGATCTCGTGATCGACCACTCCGTGCAGGTCGACGTGTTCGGCCGGCCCGACGCGGTCGCCCGCAACACCGAGCTCGAGTACGAGCGCAACCTCGAGCGCTACCAGTTCCTGCGCTGGGGCCAGCAGGCGTTCGGCCGGTTCTCGGTCGTCCCGCCCTCGACCGGCATCTGCCACCAGGTCAACCTGGAGTACCTCTCGACCGTCGTCGCCTCCCGCGACGGGGTCGCCTTCCCGGACACCCTCGTCGGCACCGACTCGCACACGCCGATGGTCAACGGCGTCGGCGTCGTCGGCTGG
>CAYUXB010000521.1:0-1557 GCA_964448525.1 uncultured Acidimicrobiaceae bacterium | reverse complement strand
CAACAGCCTCGATCCCGCGCTCGTCGAGGACGTGATCATGGGCTGCGTGATGCAGACCGGCGCGCAGTCGCTCAACGTCGGGCGCAACGCCGTCCTCGCCGCCGGTTGGCCCGAAGAGGTGCCCTCCACCACGATCGACCGCCAGTGCGGCTCGTCGCAGCAGGCCGCCCACTTCGCCGCCCAGGCCGTCATGTCCGGCGCGCACGACGTCGTCGTCGCCGCGGGCGTCGAGGTCATGAGCCAGGTGCCGATGGGCGCCTCGGTGGGCGACGGCAAGTTCGGCTTCCCGTTCGGGCCCAAGGTCAACGAGCGCTACGCCGACGTCGGCGGCCTCGTGCCCCAGGGCATCTCGGCCGAGCTGATCGCCGACAAGTGGGGCCTGTCCCGCGACGACCTCGACGCCTTCGCCGCCGAGAGCCAGGCCCGGGCCGCCCGCGCGACCGCCGAGGGCCGGTTCGAGAACGAGATCGTCGCGGTGCGCTCGCTCCACCGCGACAAGGAGACCGGCAACATCAGCGAGTCCGACGAGCTGGTGACGGCCGACGAGGGCATCCGCGAGGGCTCGACGGTCGAGACGCTCGGCAACCTCAAGCCGGCGTTCAAGCCGGACGGCAAGGTGACTGCCGGCAACTCCAGCCAGATCACCGACGGTGCGTCCGCTGCGCTCATCATGAGCGAGGAGAAGGCCCGCGAGCTCGGCCTCAAGCCCCGGGCCCGGTTCCACACCTTCGCCCTCGCCGGCGTCGACCCGGTGACGATGCTCACCGGTCCCATCCCCTCGACGGCCAAGGCCCTCGCCAAGTCGGGCCTGTCGGTCGACGACATCGACCTGTTCGAGGTCAACGAGGCCTTCGCCTCGGTCGTCCTCGCCTGGTTCAAGGAGACCGGCGCCGATCCGGCCAAGACCAACGTCAACGGCGGCGCCATCGCGCTGGGGCACCCGCTCGGCTGCTCGGGCACCAAGCTGCTGGCGACCCTGCTCAACGAGCTCGAGCGCACCGGCGGCCGCTACGGCCTCCAGACGATGTGCGAGGGCGGCGGCATGGCGAACGCCACCATCATCGAGCGCTTGGACTGATTCGAGACGACATCTTCCGGACGGGTCGGCTTGCACCAGGCGCCGATCCGGGCGGAGTGTTCGAGGAAGGGCGTCGGTCGTTCGAGGGGGACGGCCGGCGCCCTTCGTCGCGCCCGGGTCGCCCCCGTGGCCAACCAGATCAGCCGTGCACGTCGCGGCCGACCGGGTGGGCCGCCGGGAAGCGGCCGTTTGTCGCACGCCGAGTGCATCAAGATCGTAAGGTGGGCCGGGTGTGGCACCCGTCTCACCTCACGGTGAGCGGGATGGCGGCCGACAAGGGGGGGACATGACGGGACGGACCACGGGGCGACGGACCACCAGGGCACGCCGGGTCACGAGCCTCGTGCTCGCACTGGTGATGTTGGCGGGTGTCGCGGCATGCCGGCCCCAGTGGCCGGTCGAGGGCCCGGGCCACGGCCGCCCAGATCGCGGCTTCGTCGGCCTGCTGCGCGGCACCGAGGAGGCCCCGTGGCAGGTGC
>CAYUXB010000520.1:0-1573 GCA_964448525.1 uncultured Acidimicrobiaceae bacterium | reverse complement strand
TCGCCGGAGTCGACGCCGGCACGCAGCACGTCCTCGACCCGCTGCTCGTACTGTTGGCGCCGCTTGCGGAACGCGGTGGCCCGCTCCCCCGTCAGCGCCGGGAACTCGTGCAGGAACACCCAGACGTGGTCCGGATAGCGATGGATGACGTCGAGGAGCTCGTCGCCCAGCATCTCGAGCTGGGCCGGCGGTGAGCCACCGGCCTCGGCCACCCGCTCGGCGCCCTGCATCACCTCGTCCATCACCCGGTCGTGGATGGCCGCCAGCAGCCCCTCCTTCGAGCCGATGTAGTGGTAGAGCGCCCCCTTGCCGAGGTCGTTGGCCTCGCACAGCTCGTTGATGCCGGTGGCGTGGTAGCCCTGCCGGGCGAACACGCGGGCGGAGGTGTCGATGATCGTCTGGAGACGGGCCTGCCACTTCGGATTGCGGCGGGAGGGGTCGCGCTCGTCGGCCCGGGGCATGCCGCCGACGCTACCGCCCGCCGCCTGGCCCGACGTGTATAGGCTGGAACGGTCGGTACAAAGCGCTCGGGGAGCGCAGGAGGGGGCAGCCGGGCTCGTGACCGGGGAACAGACGATGCAGTCGGACGTCAACTGGTGCGCGGTGCTCGCGCATCACGCCACCCGCACCCCCGACAAGCCGATGACGGTGTTCGAGGGCACCACCACCACCTACGGCCAGATGGCCGCCCGGGTCGCCGCGCTCGCCGCCGGGCTGGCCGGGCGCGGCATCGGGCGCGGCGACGTCGTCGGGCTGCTGTCGTACAACTGCCCCGAGATGCTCGAGACCATCTTCGCCGCCAATCACCTCGGCGCCATCGCCATGCCGATCAACTGGCGGCTCGCCCCACCCGAGGTGCGCTACATCCTCGACCACTCCGAGGCGAAGGCGCTCGTGAGCGACGACGCCTGCGTCCCCCTGGCGAACGACGCCACCAAGGGGCTGGAGTCCAGCCTGCTGCGGGCATCGGTCGCCGACACCGCGCCCGACGGGTGGTCCGCGCTCGCCGACCTGCGGAGCGACGGTGACGCGGCGGGGCACGGCGCTCCGGTCCTCACCACCGGCGACGACGTCCACCGCCTGATGTACACCTCCGGCACGACGGGCCATCCCAAGGGCGTCATGCTCACCCACGCCAACCTGGCCTGGAAGAACCTCGCCCACATCGTCGAGTTCGGCTTCACCAGCGCCGACCTCGGGCTCGCCTGCGGGCCGCTCTACCACGTCGGCGCGCTCGACCTGACCACCACGACGCTGATCGCCGCCGGGGCGACGGTCATCATCCACCGACAGTTCGACGCCGCCGCGGTGGTCGACGAGTTGGAGCGCTCGCGGGTGTCCACCGTGTGGCTGGCACCCGCCATGGTCAACGCGATCATGGCCCTTCCGGACGTCTCCCAGCGCGACCTGTCCTCGGTGCGGGTGATCATCAACGGCGGCGAGAAGATGCCGATCCCCCTGATCGAGCGCATCCAGCGCACGTTCCCCTCCGCCTGGTTCGCCGACGCCTACGGCCTGACCGAGACCGTCTCGGGCGACACGTTCCTCGACCACGCCAGCATCATCACCAAGC
>CAYUXB010000519.1:0-1585 GCA_964448525.1 uncultured Acidimicrobiaceae bacterium | reverse complement strand
GCCCGGGCATCATGGCGGCCGCCACCGAGGGGGCCGGCAGGGAACGCAGCCTCGGCGTCACCATCCGGCTCCCGTTCGAGGAGACCACCGCGGGTCCGCTGTCGGGGTCCGACCGCGTGGTCAGCATGAAGTACTTCTTCACCCGCAAGCTGATGCTGGTCAAGGAATCGAGCGGGTTCGTGGCGCTGCCGGGCGGGTTCGGCACCCTCGACGAGACGCTCGAGCTGCTCACCCTCGTGCAGACGGGCAAGGCGACGCCCTCGCCCCTCGTGCTCCTCGACGTGCCCGGCCAGACCTACTGGGAGGGCTGGGAGAGGTTCATCCGGGACGAGCTCGTCGACTCCGGTTGGATCTCGCCCGGCGACGTCAACCTGTACACGATCACCGACGACGTCGACGAGGCCGTGGACGCGGTCCGGGGCTTCTGGCGGAACTACCAGGGCCTTCGCTGGGTGGGTGACCGCCTGGTCGTGCGGCTGCGGTCCGAGCCCACCGACGCCGAGGTGGCCGCCATCTCCGAGCAGTTCGCGGACATCTGCGTCGATGGGGCGATCGAGAAGACGGCCCCTCTGCCCGCGGAGATCTCCGACGGTGATGCCCTCGACCTGTCGCGCATCGTGTTGACCTTCGATCCCCGCAAGGGCGGCCGGTTCCGGGAGATGATCCGGGAACTGAACGCCCTGGAGACGGCCCCACCGCTCGAGGCGGGGCCGGTGGGCCTGCGACCTCCGGCGGGTCAGACCTCGTAGAGGGTGTCGTCGGGCTCGCGCAGCAGGTTGGCTGCCTTCTCGACCGCCCGACGGGCGCGTGTCAGCCTGCGCTCGTCGACGGGCAGCTCGTCACCGCCGGCGTCGATCGACTCGCGGAGCCGCTCGATGGCGAGGTCGGCCAGCTCCTCGCCGATCGCTTCGAGCCGCTGGCGGATGTCGTCGAACTCACCGGCCACGCGCTGCTCCTTCGCCCGTCGGGGACACTCGTCGTGAACGCCCCAGCATGGCAGAGGCACCAGGGGCCGAGGGACCACGCGATGGCGGAAGGCGGCCGCGCTGTGTGCCAACGTGGGGGCGATGGCCTCCCCGCCCGACCTGCACGAGTACGTGTCGTTCGACTCGCCCGACGAGCACCGCACCTACTCGTTCGACGTCACGTTCCTCACCAGCTCGTGGCACTGCATCTTCGGTCACGGCTGCCAGGGCGTGCTCACCGACGCCGCACCCGAGATGGAGCAGGGGTGTTGCAGCTACGGCGCCCACTTCGTCGACGAGGACGACGCGAACGCGACCCTCGCCGCCGCCGATCGGTTGACCTCCGAGCAGTGGCAGCACCGTCAGACGGCGGTACGCCGCGGCGGGCCGATACGCCGCACCGCGGACGGCACGCTCATCACCCGGCTGGTCGGCGACGCCTGCATCTTCCTCAACCGGCCGGGGTTTCCGGGGGGTGCCGGGTGCGCGCTGCACCGGGGAGCGCTCGAGACCGGCGAGCGGCCGCTCGACTGGAAGCCCGACGTGTGCTGGCAGCTCCCGCTGCGGCTCGTCGAGACCCCCGACGAGTCCGGCCAGGTCACCTCCCCCCTGCGCGAGTG
>CAYUXB010000518.1:0-1591 GCA_964448525.1 uncultured Acidimicrobiaceae bacterium | reverse complement strand
ATCAACGAGGACACCGGCGTCGCCGAGGTCATCGTTCCCGACTACCAGCTCTCGCTGGCCATCGGGAAGGAGGGCCAGAACGCTCGCCTGTCCGCCCGGCTCACGGGCTGGCGCGTCGACATCAAGAGCGAGACCCAGCTGGCCGAGGAGGAGACCTACGCCCAGCAGGACTGGGCCGAGGGCGAGTGGGTCGTCGACGCGGAGACCGGCGAGCAGGTGTGGCAGCCCGCCGAGGGCGGCCCCGCCATGTCGGCCGAGGACTGGGAGGCCGCGGTCTCCGAGGGGCCCGAGGACGGCACCGAGGGCGAGCCGGCCGAGGGCGACGCAGCATCGGCTGAGGGCGGCGCCGTCGCTGACGACGCCGCGGTCGCCTCCGATGCTCCCGCCGCCGACGTCCCCACCGACGACGCGTCCCCGGCCGATGCCCCGGTCACCACCGAGGACGTGGAGGCCGAGCTCGACGCGGAGGAGGCCGTCGCCGTCGACGTCGCCGAGCTGGCCGAGTCGTCGGCCGAGGCCGAGGGCGGTCCCGAGGAGGTGCCGGCGGACGATGCCGCCGGCGGCGCCGAGCCGGGCGAGGACGGGTAGTCCCATCGCCGAGCCGCAGCGCACCTGCATCGGCTGCCGTCGCAAGGCGCCGCAGTCGGAGCTGGTCCGCTTCGTGCGCGGGAGCGATGGATCTCCCGTCGAGGGTCGTACACTGCCTGGTCGCGGAGCGTGGCTTTGCCGAGCCACCCTCGAGGCGTGCCAGCTGTTGGCTCTCCGTCGCAGAGCGTTCGCACGAGCGTTCCGTGACCCCGGTCTGCACCCTGGCAGGCACTGAGCACAGGTTTTTCGTGGTGACCGTTCGTCCCAGAGCGGTCCACTGCGCGAGGATGGAGGGCCGCGATCCGCACCAACAGGTGCGCGGTTCGCGCCCTAAGGAAGACGAAGGGCTGGTCAGAGACAACTTTGGCAGCGAAGATCCGGGTCCACGAGCTCGCGAAAGAGCTCGGGATGACGAACAAGGAAACCCTCGATCTCTCCAAAGATCTGGGCATCGGGGTCAAGACGCACTCCTCGGGCATCGAGGAGGCGCAAGCCGACCGCGTCCGCCGTCGTGCGCAACGCGACGGTCTGGTCCGTGCCGAGCAGCCCGAGGAGCCGGGCAAGGGGGGCGCGTCCAGCGCCAAGTCCGAGCCGCCGGCGACCAAGGCCACGTCGTCCTCCGCTCCGGCGGAGGGCAAGGCCGGGGCCAAGCCCGCCAGCTCCTCCGACGGGGACGGCGCCGCTCGTGCCGCCAAGGCATCGAAGCCTGCTCCCGACTCGGCGAAGCGTCCGGCAGCCAAGGAGGGGTGGAACCTCCGGCCGTCGATGCCGCCTGCGGCACCGCCGCAGCGCACGGCGGGCCGGCCCACACCGCCGCCCCCGCCGGGCCGCCTCGTGACCTCGTCGGGTAGCGATCACCCGCCGCGGCCGCCGCGTCGCGACGACGACACCGGCACCGGCCGTCCGGCCGCAGCAGCCGCCACCCCGGCGCCCACCGAGGCCCCGCGCCCTCGCGCGCCCGAGCGTCCGCCGGCGGCACGTCCGCCGCGTCCCTCGGCGCCGC
>CAYUXB010000517.1:0-1595 GCA_964448525.1 uncultured Acidimicrobiaceae bacterium | reverse complement strand
CAGGGCGTGTTCTTCGGCCTCGGGGCCTACTGCATGGGCATGTACCTGTCGCTCGAACAGGTGGAGCCCGGCCAGCTGCCCCAGTTCATGGCGCTGTACGGCAACCAGAGCGAGCTGCCCCTCATCTGGCGACCGTTCGAGCACCTGTGGTTCGCCGGGACGGCGGCGGTGCTGGTGCCGATGCTCGTCGCCGGTCTGCTCGGCTGGCTCGTGTTCCGCCGGCGCATCCGCGGCCCGTACTTCGCCCTGCTGACGCAGGCCACGGCGCTGATCTTCTGGTTGCTGCTCGTCGGCCAGCTCACGGTCACGGCGGGCACCAACGGGCTGACCAACTTCAGCACGATCTTCGGCCGGTCGAAGTACGAGCCGGGCACCAACCGGTTCCTGTTCGCGCTGGCGGCCGCCGCGCTGCTGACGGTGCTGCTGATCGCGCGCCAGCTCGTGCAGAGCCGGTTCGGCCGGCTGCTCGTCGCCACCCGCGACGGCGAGGACCGCGTGCGCTTCCTCGGGTACGACCCGGCGGTCGTGAAGACGGTGGCGTTCGTCGTCGCCGCGGGCATGGCGGGGCTGGCGGGCGCGCTCGCCGCGCCGATCATCGGCATCGTCGCCCCCAACCAGTTCGCGGTCCTCCCCTCGATCCTGATGATCACCTGGGTGGCGATCGGCGGCCGCGGCACGCTGTACGGCGCGGTGCTCGGCGCCCTGCTGGTGAGCTGGGGCAAGACGAGCTTCAGCGAGTCACGACCCGACGACTGGTTGTACATCCAGGGCCTGCTGTTCGTGGTGGTCGTGGCCTACGCGCCCGGCGGCATCCTCGGACTGGTCCGGACCGTCCGGGGCGTCGTCCGGGGTCGCACCGCACGTGCCGACGTGATCGAGGTGGCGACATGACCGCCGACGGCGAGACCGGCATGATCCCTGCCGACATGGAGACGCCCGCGGGCCGGCCGCTGCTCGAGCTGACGGGACTGACCGTCGACTTCGACGGGTTCCGCGCCCTCGACGGGGTCGACCTGACCGTCGCCGAGGGTGAGCTGCGGTTCCTCATCGGGCCCAACGGCGCCGGCAAGACGACGCTCGTCGACGTCGTCACCGGGCTGACGCGGGCCACCGCGGGCGAGGTGCGGTTCGCAGGCACGTCGATCGCCCGCGCCCGCGAGCACCGCATCGTCCGCATGGGCATCGGGCGCAGCTTCCAGACCCCGACCGTGTTCGACTCGCTGACCGTCGCCGAGAACCTCGACCTGGCGGAGTCGTTCCGCCGGCCGCTCGTGACGCTCCTGCGCCGGGCTCGCCGGGTGAGCGACGCCGTGGCGGCCACGCTCGACGACATCGGGCTGGCGGCCGTGGCCACCCGCCCGGCGGGCGAGCTGAGCCACGGCCAGAAGCAGTGGCTCGAGATCGGCATGTTGCTCGTGCAGGACCCCAAGCTGCTGCTGCTCGACGAGCCCGTGGCCGGCATGAGCCCGCAGGAGCGGCTCGACACCGGGGCCCTGATCCAACGCCTGGCGGGCGAGCGCACCATCGTGGTGATCGAACACGACATGGCGTTCCTGCGCCGCTTCGCCCGCACGGTCACCGTGCTGCACGAGGGC
>CAYUXB010000516.1:0-1605 GCA_964448525.1 uncultured Acidimicrobiaceae bacterium | reverse complement strand
CGGTCTCCTCCTCGAACGTGGTGTCGAGGACTCCGGCCCGGCTGCCGCCGATGGCATCCGCGTACGCGAGGGCCAGGCCGTGGGCGTTGCCCGTGGCGTCCTGCGACACGGCGATGAGGCACGGCACGCCGCCGCCCTCGGAGTACGTGCGGCGCACGAGGTGCCCGGGGCCCTTGGGCGCGACGAGGGCCACGTCGACCCCGGCCGGCGCCACCACCTGCTCGAAGCGCACGCTGAACCCGTGGCCCACGAACAGGGCGTCGCCGTCGTTCAGGTGCGGCGCGATGTGCTCGGTGAAGATGGCCTTGTGCTCGGTGTCGGGGCCGAGGAGCATCACGAGGTCGGCCTCGGCGGTGGCGTCGGCGACGGAGCGCACGGGCAGTCCGGCGGCCTCGGCCTTCGCGATCGACGACGACCCCTCGCGCAGGCCGACGCGCACGTCGATGCCCGACTCCTTCAGGTTGAGGGCGTGGGCGTGGCCCTGCGAGCCGTAGCCGATCACCGCCACCTTGCGGTCGGCGATGAGCGACCGGTCGGCATCCTTCTCGTAGTAGACGTTGGCCATGTCCTGGGTCCTTCTGTTGTGAGGTCGTGAGTCGAGCTGTGACTCGCTCGTCGGGAGGTCTTGCCGGCTCGTGACTCGGATTCGGAGGGCGAGTGGGCTGAGCGTTCGCGCAGCCCACGCGTGGGCATTTGGGAGGCGGGCCGCAGCTCGGGGGCGAGGCCCGACGGAAACTACGCCGTGCGGCGCACCGGGCGAACGGCGGGGGCGGTCTCGAGCTTGGGCAGCGCCACGCGGCCGGTGCGCTGGAGCTCGACGATGCCGAACGGCCGCAGCAGGCCCTCGACGTCGTCGAGACGGCCGGGTTCGCCGTCGACGCTGACGGTCAGCTCGTCGTGGCCGACGTCGACGACGCGGCCCTCGAACAGGTTGATCAGCTCGATGACCTGGCCGCGGGTGGTGACGTCGGCCCGCACGGTCACCAGCATCAGCTCCTGCTCGACCGAGTCGCGCGGGTCGAGCTCGCTGATCTTCACCACGTTGATCAGCTTGTAGAGCTGCTTGGTGATCTGTTCGAGCGGGGACGACGCCACGTCGACGACGATGGTGATGCGACTGAAGCGCTCGTCCTCGGTCGGGGCGACCGCCAGGGAGAAGATGTTGAACCCACGCCGGGCGAACAGGCTGGCCACGCGGGCCAGCACGCCGGCCTTGTTCTCGACGAGCACCACGAGCGTGTGGTGCCGGGCATCGGTACCGGGAAGCGCCATCAGTGCTCTCCGCTCTTGCTGCTACGCAGCGGGCCGCTTGGGCCACGCATGCTCTTCCGGCCTTCGGCACGCATGCTCAGTGTCCCCCCTCACCCTGCGACGGGTCGGTGACGATCTGGTCGTTGGACAGGCCGGAGGGCACCATCGGGTACACCTTCTCACGGGCGTCGGTGCGGAAGTCGATGACCACCGGGCGGTCGTCGATCTCGTTGGCCTTCTGGATGGCGGCATCGACGTCGTCGGGCGACTCGACCCGCATGCCCACGCAACCCATGGCCTCGGCCCACAGCTTGTAGTCGGGCAGGTCGGGCAAAAAATACACCTCACTGTACC
>CAYUXB010000515.1:0-1608 GCA_964448525.1 uncultured Acidimicrobiaceae bacterium | reverse complement strand
CGACGGCGCATCGGCGGCGAGGTCGAACCGGGCGGCGAGGAAGGACACGAGGGCGGGCGGGTCGACCCCGTCGGGCAGGGCGAAGGCGTGGGAGGGGACGTCCAACGGCATGGCCCGCCGAGTCTGCCATGCTCGGGAGATCCGTAGCGCGATGTGCACAGCCGATTGTCCGGGGGCGTGACGAGGGTGAGCGACGACCAGGAGCCGACCGACGACACACAGGTCGAGGTCGGCGCGCCCGCCCCGGACGAGCCCGCCGCCGAGGGCGACCAGCCCGTCACCACCGCGAGCGCGCGAGCGCGCCGACGCGGGCCGCAACGGAGGGCCGTCGCAGCCGGCCTCGCCCTGTTGGCCATCGCCGCGCTCGCCGGCGCGGTCGTGCGGCGCGAGCCGCCGCCCCCGCCCGCCGGGCTGGTCATCCTGTACGGCGACTCGCTGTCGATGGAGGCGACGATCGGGTTCGTCCCCGAGATGGGCCGCCTCGCGGAGGCGGAGATCGTCCTGCGCGCGGTGCCCGGTCTGTCGCCGTGCAACGCGCTCGACCAGATGCAGGCGGATCTGGCGCTCCAGCCCCACGTGGTGGTCATCCAGTACGTGGGCAACAACGCCGCCGAGTGCGTGTCCGGCCCGGACGGCGAGCCGCTCATGGGCCGCGCACTCGTCGAGCGCTTCGAGGCCGACGTCCGCGCCGCCACCGACATGTGGGTCACCAACGGCGCTCGGGTCGTGCTCGTCGGGGGACCCCACGCGCCGGGCCTTCCCGGCAAGGCCAGCCTCGGCATCGCCGATGCGTACAACAGGATCGTGAACGACTGGGCCGGCTTCGACCTGGGTCGCGTGCGCTACGCCGACGCAGCCGCCACGGTGACCGACGACCACGTCTACGAACGCCGCCTGCCGTGCCGGGACGACGAAGGTCCCGACGAAGGCTGCGTCGACGGCAGGGTGACCGTGCGCCACCTCGACCGCATCCACTTCTGCCCGACCGACTACAACGAGCTCGTGTGCCCCGTGCCCTCGCCGGGGGCGGTGCGCTTCGGCGAGGAGATGGCCCGGGTCGCCGCTCTCGCGCTCGATCCGGCGTGGTGAGCCGGGGCCGGATGCGATTCGTCGTCCTGGCGTCCACGGCGCTGCTGGCGGTCACCGCGGCGTGCGGGGGCGACGACGGCGACACGACGAACACCGAAGGTGCCGAGCTGGGCGAAGCCCTCGGCGGTGGGGTGCCCGACGAATCGACCACCACCTCCACCAGCGCCAGCTCGACCACCACGTCGGCGCCGCCGACCACGATCCCCACCCCCGAGCCGCTCGCGATCACCGACGTGGCGGTGCCCGACACGGCCTCCGGCGGCGTCGACGCCTGCAGCCAGCCCACCTCGTACGACGCAGCCAACCTCGTCGACGGCTACACCGACTCGGCCTGGCGCATGGCCGGGGACGCCAGCGGCCAGACGCTCACGTTCCAGCTCGACGGCAGCCATCGGGTGCTCCGGCTGGCCGTGCTCCCCGGCTACGCGAAGGTCGACCCGTGCGACGGCGCCGACCGCTGGGTCGAGAACCGACGCCCCGTGACCGTGACCTGGCAGTTCGACGACGGCAGCGAGGTCA
>CAYUXB010000514.1:0-1612 GCA_964448525.1 uncultured Acidimicrobiaceae bacterium | reverse complement strand
GACTCGACCTGGAACACGCCCACCGAATCCGCGCGGCACAGCATGGCGTAGACCTCCGGGTCCTGGTCGAGGAACGCCAGATCGACCTCGATGCCGTGGGCGGCGCGCACGAAGTCGATGCAGTGGTGCAGCGCTTCGAGCATGCCGAGGCCCAGCAGGTCGAACTTCACCAGGCCGACCGCGGCGCAGTCGTCCTTGTCCCACTGCAGCACGGTGCGCAACGGCACGATCTCGTCGCCACCACGTCCGGTCCGACCGTCGTCCTCGTCCCAAGCCCGGGAGCCCGAGGCAATGGGTTCCACGGAACCAAGCCCGAGGCGATGGGTTCCGGATCCGGAACCCATCGCCTCGGGCTCTCTCGAACGGAACCTATTGCCTCGCCCAACCCCTTCGTCCCCGTCCGAGGCGGGGGTGCCGTCGGTGCGGGTGGTGCCGTCGCGCAGCGACGCCCGGCCCGAGAACCGGCCCCACTCGACCGGGCACACCTCGACGATGGGCCGGTCGCAGATGACCATGCCGCCCGAGTGGATGCCCAGGTGGCGGGGGGCCCGCTCGACCTCGCTGGCGAGCGCCAGCACGGAGGTGGGGATGTCGTGCGCCGGAGGGGTCGCCCGGAGACCATCGGAGCCCGGCCCCGGCCCCGGCTGCGACCCCGAGCCTGATCCAGAGCCTGATCCAGAGCCCGACGCCGGCCCCGGCTGCGACCCCGAGCCTGATCCAGAGCCTGAACCCCGCTCCGGCTCGTTCCCCCGCTCGGCGGCGGTCGAGGCCACGGTCGACCACATGTCCATCTGCTTGGACCAGGCGTCCTGCTGGCCGGGCGAGTAGCCGAGCGCCTTGGCCATGTCCCGCACCGCCGAGCGGGCCCGGTAGCTGATGACGTTGGCCACCTGGGCGGCGTGGCGGCGGCCGTGGCGCCGGTAGACGTACTGGATCGCCTCCTCCCGCCGCCCGCTCTCGATGTCGATGTCGATGTCCGGAGGGCCGTCCCGCTCGGGCGACAGGAACCGTTCGAACAGCAGGCCGAGCGCCACGGCGTCGACGCTGGTGATGCCGAGCGCGTAGCAGACGGCCGAGTTGGCGGCGCTGCCCCGTCCCTGGCAGTAGATGTCGGCCCGGCGGCAGAAGGCCACGATGTCCCACACCACGAGGAAGTAGCCGGGGAAGCCCAGGGCCTCGATGACCGCCAGCTCGTGGTCGATCTGCGCCCAGGCCTTGCGGTTGCGGTCGCGGTCGCCCTTGGGATCCACACCTCCCCGGGGCCCGTAGCGCTCCGTGGCCCCCTCGGCGGTGAGCCGCCGCAGGTAGGCCATCTCGCCGAGCCCGTCAGGGCACGGGAAGGGCGGCAGCCGCGGCGCCACCAGCGCCAGGTCGAACGCGCACGCGCGCCCGAGCTCGGCGGCGCGCTCGACCGTCCCCGGCCAGCGGGCGAACCGGCGGGCCTGCTCGTCGCCCGAGCGCAGGTGGGCGGTGCCCGCCGCGGGCAGCCAGCCGTCGAGGTCGTCGAGGCTGCGGTGCGCCCGCACCGCCGCCAGTGCCGCCGCCAGCCGGCGGCGGTCGGGTGTGGCGTAGTGGACGTTGTTGGTGGCCACCAGGTCGACGCCCGCCCACA
>CAYUXB010000513.1:0-1615 GCA_964448525.1 uncultured Acidimicrobiaceae bacterium | reverse complement strand
CGGGCCATGAGCTCGGCGAACATGCCCTGGGGATCGAGGCCCTTGGCCAGGCAGTGGCCATGCCCGCGATGGGTCGAGGTGATGACGTCGGCCGCGTCGAGCGGCCAGCAAGCGCCCACGGCGGAGGCCTCCTGCCCGATCGACAGGTGGACGAACCCGGGCACCTCGCCGTCGCGGTACAGCGCGGAGACGCGCTGCTCGAACCCGCGGATCAGCAGCATCCGCCGGTGCATCTCGACCAGGTCGGGCGTCGAGGGGGCGGGCGGTGACGGGCGGTCGGTGCTCACGAGACGTGTACTGTACTGGTCGGTACAAACAGGGAAAGTGATGACCGCTCCGATCGACATACCCGAGACCTTCCCCGACCCCGGTGCCGTCCGGGGCAAGCGCGTCGTGATCACCGGCGCCGGGCGCGGGCTCGGCTCGCTGCTCGCCCACGCCTTCTCGCAGGCCGGCGCGCACGTGGCGCTCGTCGCCCGCACCGAGGCCGACCTCAAGGCCGTCGCCGCCGACCTGCCCGGCCCCACACTCGTGCAGAGCGGCGACGTCACCGACGAGGACTTCAACGAGGCCATCGCCGATGCCGTCGTCGCCGAGTGGGGCGGCCTCGACGTGTGGATCGCCAACGCCGGCATCTCCCCCGTCGTCGCCGGGCCGCGCGACACCGACCCGGCGGTCTGGCGCCAGGTGCTCGACGTGAACGTCACCGGCGCCTTCCTCGGCGCCCGCGCTGCGGCCCGCGTCATGGGCGAGGGCGGGCGGCTGATCTTCACCGGTTCGGTGCTGGGCGAGCGGCCGCGCAAGGGCCTGTCCGCCTACAGCGCCTCCAAGGCCGCGCTCACCGGCATGGCCAAGGCCCTGGCCCTCGACCTCGCCCCCGCGGGCATCACCGTCAACGTCGTCGCTCCCGGCTGGTTCGACTCGCCGCTGGCGGAGGGGTGGATGCGCAACGCCGACCTGTCCGCCGCCATCACCGGCCACACGGCACTGCGTCGCTGGGGCGCGACGACCGAGCTCGCCGGCGCCTACCAGTTCCTCGCCTCGGACGCCTCGGCGTTCGTCACCGGCACCGTGCTCAACGTCGACGGGGGTTACCTGCTCGTATGACCACCACACCTGGCGCGCGCCGCGTCGTCGCCATCACGGGAGCGGGCGGCGCGCTCGGCGCCGCCATCTCCGCCCGTCTCGCCGGCGAGCCCGCCACCGACCTCGTGCTCAGCGACGTCAGCGACACGTCGCTCGACGCCACGGTCGCCGCGTTGCCCGCCGAGCGGGGCGATGTCGAGACCCAGCTCGCGGACGTGAGCGACCCCGGTCAGGTCGAGGCCGTGGTCACGCTGGCCGTCGAGCGCTTCGGTCGCCTCGACGCGCTGGTCAGCAACGCCGGCGTGCTGTCCCCCAACGGGCGCATCCACAACCTCGCCACCGAGGACTGGGAGCGCGCCTTTCGCGTCAACGTCCTCGGCGCCGTCAACGGCATCAAGGCCGCGGTCGGGGTGATGCGGCCGCAGAAGGCGGGGTCGATCGTGCTCACCGCGTCGGTGTCCGGGCTCACCGCCTGGTCGCACGCCGCCCCCTACTGCGCCACGAAGGCGGCGGTCATCCAGCTCGCCAA
>CAYUXB010000512.1:0-1624 GCA_964448525.1 uncultured Acidimicrobiaceae bacterium | reverse complement strand
CTGGCGAGGACTCCTTCGCGGACGCCGTGCTTGAGGTTGTGGCATCCATTCCGTCCGGACGCGTCATGACCTACGGCGACGTCGCCGCTGTGCTCGGCTCGCAGGGGGCTCGCGCGGTCGGCGGCATCCTCGCGCGCGGCGGGCATGACGTGCCGTGGTGGCGGGTCATCCGGGCGGGAGGGCTTGCCCCATCGGGCAAGATCGAGCGGGCGCTCGAGCACTACCGCCGCGAGGGCACGCCGCTGCGATGGCTGGATGACGGGAGTTTTCGCGTCGACATGCGTGCCGCGCGGTACGAGCCCTGAGCGCGCTGGTTTCGATACGCTCGCTGGCGCTCGCCGCCTTCGGCACGATGCTGCGCAACACCGACGAGCCGCTCCTCCGCAAGCTGCTGCGCTACGTCATGTCCGACGAGGCGCGCCACGTCGCCTTCGGCGTGCTCAGCCTGAGCGAGTACTACGCCGACATGTCCGAGGCCGACCTCAAGGACCGCCAGGAGTTCCTGATCGAGAACACGCTGCGGAACAAGGCCCGCTCGACGACCCCCGAGATCTGGGAGCGGATGGGCGTCGCCCCGGAGGCCGTCTACCCAGCGATCATGGAGGCGGCCGGCAAGACCAAGGTCAACCCGTACGCCGGCTTCCAGCGGGGCTTCTTCGCCAAGCTCGTGCCCAACGTGCGCAAGCTCGGCCTGCTCGACGCCAACGACGGCTACCTCCGCCGCCACTGGGGCGAGGCCGGGCTGCTCGAGTTCGAGTTCGCCGACGACACCGGCTCCGACTACGCCAGCTACGACGCGGTCTCCCAGGACCGGGCCGCGGCAGACGCCTCGTGAGCCCGCGCACCTTGCGCGGCGCGGCCGCCCTCGTCGGGGTGGCCGACGCCGCCTCGCCCACCGGCGAGCTCGACACCCACGGCCGGGCCCTCGAGGCCGCCATGATCCACGAGGCGCTCACCGACGCCGGCCTCACCCTCGACGACGTCGACGGCGTGACCCATGCCTTCTCCGCGTCCGGTCTCGCCGAGTACCTCGGCATCCAGGCCCGCTACCTCGACTCCACGATGGTCGGCGGCTCCAGCTACGAGCTGCACGTCGAGCACGCCGCCGCGGCCATCGCCGCCGGGCTGTGCGACGTCGTCGTCGGCGTCTACGCCTCGACCCCGCGCAGCGACCGCCATCGTCCGGGCGCCGGCCGCCGGGCCATGCCCCCCGGTCCCAACCCCGCGTTCGAGTGGGAGGTGCCCTACGGCCTGCGCCTGCCGATCGGCGGCTACTCGCTCGCCGCGAGCCGGCACATGGCCCAGTACGGCACGACGTCGGAGCAGCTCGCCCAGATCGCCGTCGACACGCGGCGCTGGGCGGCGCTGAACCAGCGGGCCCGCTACCGCGACCCCATCACCGTCGACGACGTGCTGGCCTCCCCGACGATCGTGTCGCCGCTGCACCTGCTCGACTGCTGCCTCGTCACCGACGGTGCCGGCGCGTTCGTCCTGGTGTCGGCCGAGCGGGCCCGCGACCTCGCCCGCCCGCCGGTCTACGTCCTCGGTGCGGCGACCGGCGGCACCCACCAGATGATCAGCGAGATGCCGGACCTGACCGTGACGGGCGGCGCCGTCTCCGGGC
>CAYUXB010000511.1:0-1626 GCA_964448525.1 uncultured Acidimicrobiaceae bacterium | reverse complement strand
CCCTGGGCGATCAGCGCGGCGTCGAGCTCCGGCTGCTTGATCTCCTGGATGTTGAGCTGCACCTTGTTGTTGCCGGTGATCTTGGCCAGCCCGCCACGCAGGCGGTCGGCCTCGCTGCCCCGGCGCCCGATGACGATGCCCGGGCGTGCGGTGTGCACATCGATGCGCAGGCGATCGCGGGTGCGCTCGATCTCGACCCGGCTGATGGCTGCGTGCGGCAGCTGGGTCATCAGGTAGTCGCGGATCTTCCAGTCCTGGATGACGTTGTCGCTGTACTCCTCGCGGTCAGCGAACCAACGCGACTTCCACTCGGTCGTGACGCCGAGCCGGAAGCCATAGGGATTCACTTTCTGGCCCATGACTAGCTCTTCTCCTCGGCGTCGGGATCGACGCTGCTCTCGTCCTCGGCCGCAGCCTCTTCGGCATCGGCGACCATGGCGTCGGTGGGCTCGCCCGTGGTGGGCTCGTCTTCGACGACCTCGTCGGTCGGGGTCTCGGTGACCTCGTCCGTCGGGGTCTCGGTGACCTCGGGGGTCGCCTGCTCGCCACGGCTGCGGGCGACGCGGGCCCGGCGGGACTCCTGGCCACGGCCGCGGCGCGTCGACCCCGCACCGGCGCCGGCGCCGGCGGACGACCGCTTCGCCTCGACCCGGGCCGCCATCTCGGGCGACATCGGGCTGACGATGATCGTGATGTGGCTCATGCGCTTGCGGATGCGGGTGGCGCGACCCCTGGCACGGGGACGCCAGCGCTTGAGGGTCGGACCCTCGTCCGCGTAGCAGGCCGACACGTAGAGGGTGTCGGGGTCGAGCTCGTCGTTGTGCTGCGCGTTGGCGACGGCCGAGGCGAGGCAACGGGCGATGACCTCGCTGGCGCCGCGCTCGGTGAAGGTGAGCACGTCGGCGGCTTCGCCCACGGGCAGGCCGCGGATGATGTCGAGGACCTCGCGGACCTTGTAGGCCGACATGCGCACGTGGCGCACCTGGGCGCGGGTGCCCGGGCGCTCGTTGGTCTTGGCGGCGGTCATGTCAGCGCCTCCCTCGCACGGCCTTCTCCATGCCGGCGTGGTAGCGGAACGTGCGGGTCGGCGCGAACTCACCGAGCTTGTGGCCGACCATCGCCTCGGTGACGTAGACGGGCACGTGCTTGCGCCCGTCGTGGACGGCGACGGTGTGGCCGACCATGTCGGGGATGATGGTCGAGCGGCGGGACCAGGTCTTGATGACCTTCTTCTCGCCCTTGGAGTTGAGGGCGTCGACCTTGCGGAGCAGATGCTCGTCGACGAAGGGGCCCTTCTTGAGTGAACGCGGCATGTTGCGAGTTACCTCCGCGAGCCGCGGGTGCGCCGGCGGCGAACGATGAGCTTGTCGGACGACTGGTTCTTCTTGCGGGTGCGGCCCTCGGGCTGGCCCCACGGCGACACCGGGTGCCGGCCGCCGGAGGTCTTGCCTTCGCCACCACCGAGCGGGTGGTCGACCGGGTTCATGGCCACGCCGCGGGTCTGGGGGCGGACGCCCTTCCAGCGGTTGCGGCCGGCCTTGCCCACCTTGACCAGCTCGGCCTCGGCGTTGCCGACGGTGCCGATGGTGGCCCGGCAGTCGATCGGCACCCGGCGCATCTCGGTGC
>CAYUXB010000510.1:0-1629 GCA_964448525.1 uncultured Acidimicrobiaceae bacterium | reverse complement strand
CGCTGGTCGTGGGACGACCAGACCCGCGACCTGTTCCGCTGGGTCGACCCCGACCTGTGGGACGCCAGCGTCCACGATCCGGTGCGCCTCCTCGGCCTCGTGTCGCGCGAGCGGCTCGACGCCTTGGCCGGGGATGCCGGGTTCAAGCGGTTCCTCGGCGAGGTGCGCGGCGAGCTGGAGCGCTACATGGAGGGCGACCGCTGGTTCCAGACCAAGGGCGACAGTCCCCTCGACCTCGTGGCCTACTTCTCCCCCGAGTTCGGCATCGCCGAGGCGGTTCCCCAGTACTCGGGCGGCCTCGGCGTGCTGGCCGGCGACCACCTCAAGTCGTCGAGCGACCTGGGCGTCCCGCTCGTCGGGGTCGGCCTGCTCTACCGGCACGGCTACTTCCGCCAGAGCCTCGACGCCGACGGCTGGCAGCAGGAGCGCTACCCGCTGCTCGACCCGCACGTCATGGCGCTCACCCGGTGCGACGACGTGCAGATCGAGGTCGACCTCGCCGGCGTGCCGCTCGTCGCCCAGGTGTGGAAGGCGTGCGTCGGTCGGGTGCAGCTCTACTTCCTCGACGCCGACGTCGACGGCAACCCGGACGAGATCCGCCAGGTCACCGACCGCCTCTACGGCGGCGACACCGAGCATCGTCTGCGCCAGGAGATCCTCCTCGGCATCGGCGGGGTGCGCGCCCTGCAGGCGGTCGGCATCGAGGCCCAGGTCTTCCACACCAACGAGGGCCACGCCGGGTTCCTCGGCCTCGAGCGCATCCGTCAGCTGGTCGTCGACCAGGGCTTGACCTATCCGGAAGCGATCGAGGCCGTGCGGGCCGGGTGCATCTTCACCACCCACACGCCGGTGCCCGCCGGCATCGACCGGTTCCCGCTGCCGCTGATGGACAAGTACTTCGGTCGTTGGGCCGACGAGGTCGGGGTGGGGATCGACGACCTGGTCGCCCTGGGGCACCGGCCCACCGACGACGCCGAGGAGCCGTTCAACATGGCGGTGATGGGCCTCCGGCTCGCCGGGCGCAGCAACGGCGTGGCGCAGCTCCACGGCGAGGTCAGCCGCGAGATGTTCGGCGACCTGTGGCCCGACCTCGAGTCCGACGAGACCCCGATCGGCTCGATCACCAACGGGGTGCACGCCAACACCTGGGTGTCCCCGGAGATCGCGGACGTGCTGTCGCGCTACGTCCTGCCCGACTGGGACGAGGCCGGCGCCGACCTGTGGGCCCGCATCCACGACGCTCCCGACGACGAGCTGTGGCGTGCCCGTGAGCAGGGCCGCGAGCGGCTCGTCACCTTCGTGCGCCGCCGGCTCAAGGAGGCCGCCGCCACCCGCGGCCTCACCGGGTCGGACGTCGACTGGACCGACGAGGTGCTCGACCCTCGCGTCCTGACCATCGGCTTCGCCCGGCGCTTCGCCACCTACAAGCGGGCGACGCTGCTGCTGTCCCAGCCCGAGCGGCTCAAGGCGCTGCTCACGTCCCCGGACCGACCGATGCAGCTCGTGTTCGCCGGCAAGGCCCACCCCGCCGACGAGCAGGGCAAGGAGATGATCCGCCAGATCGAGGCGTTCTCGTCCGATCCCGAGATCCGCCACCGCTTCGTGTTCGTCGACGACTACGACATCGCC
>CAYUXB010000509.1:0-1633 GCA_964448525.1 uncultured Acidimicrobiaceae bacterium | reverse complement strand
GCAGTTCGGGTTCGGGCATCGAACCGGCCGCGGTCGCCAGGATCGCGGACGAGGTGATCGCGGCGGCGGACGTCGCGCAGATCGCGGTCGTGGTGGGCGGCGGCAACCTGCTCCGGGGCAGTGCGTCCGCGGCGTGGCAGATCGACCGGGTCGACGCCGACAACGTGGGCATGTTGGGCACCGCCATCAACGCGCTGCTGGTCCGTGCGGCGATCACGTCACGCAGCGACCGGGACGTGCGGGTGATGAGCGCGCTGCCGATGCCGTCGGTGGCGGAGCCCTACATCCGGCTCAGGGCGGTGCGCCACCTGGAGAAGGGCCGGATCGTCGTCATGGCCTGCGGGATCGGGCAGCCGTTCGTGACGACCGATTACCCGAGCGTGCAGCGTGCGATCGAGCTCGGCGCCGATGCGCTCCTCGCCGCGAAGAACGGCGTCGACGGGGTCTACGACGCCGATCCGAGGGCGGATCACCGGGCTGTCCGGTTCGAGCGGCTGTCGTTCGACGAGGTCATCAGGCGCGAGCTGGAGGTGATGGACATGTCCGCCTTCCTACTCGCCCGTGACCACGGCCTGCCGATCTCGGTCTTCGACATCGGCGCGGCCGGCGCGATGGTGCGCGTCCTGCGCGGGGAGCACGTCGGCACGCTCATCAGCTGAGGTGCTCGTACACCGCTGCGACGGCATGCCGGTGGATCGAGCCCGGGGCAGGGGTGGAGGCGGGCCACCGCCCGCGGACGTCGTCCTAAGCTGCCGCCTCGTGCAACGCGCGATCGCAGTACCGAACGTCGGGGAGCCCAGCGCTCTGGTCGAGCTGGCGCAGGACGTGGAGGCGGCCGGCTGGGACGGCTTCTTCGTGTGGGATCACGTGCAGATCTACGCTGCCGCCCAGTTCGAGGTCCACGATCCGTGGATGCTGCTCGCGGCGGTGGCGGGACACACCGAACGCCTGCGCATCGGTGCGATGGTGTCGGCCCCCAGCCGGCGACGGCCGTGGCTGCTCGCCAAGCAGATCGTGACCCTTGACCACCTGAGCCACGGCCGGGCTGTCGTCGGCATCGGTCTCGGCTTCCCCGACGAGGACGAGTTCGCCGCCTTCGGCGAGGTCGTCGACCTGCGCGAGCGGGCCGAGCGCACCGACGAGGCGTTGCTGGTCATCGACCGCATCCTGCGCGGCGAACCGGTCGACCACACGGGTCGGCACTTCGACGTGCACGCCCACCTGCACCCCGCGGCGGTGCAGTCGCCGCGTCCTCCGATCTGGGTGGCGGCGACCCCGCCGCACCGACGGCCCCTGCGGCGCGCGGCGCGATGGGAAGGCGTGTACTGCAACGTCGACCTCGAGATGCTGATGCCGCTGCGACCGTCGGAGCTGCGCGACTACGTCGGCGAGTTCCTCGACGACCCGGCGGCGGACGTCGTGACGGGGGCGCATCCGGAGCACACCACGGACGAGTACGAGGCCATCGGGGTCTCGTGGCTCGTCGAGTCGGCCTGGCCGGGCCCGGACTGGGCCGACCAGTTGCGCGACCGTCTCGGGATCGCACCACGCGCGTGAGGCCGCTCGGGCGGTCGGTCGGTCGTCATGTGGCCGGACCGAGGAGGTCCCACCGGTTTCCCGAGATGTCGAGGAA
>CAYUXB010000508.1:0-1652 GCA_964448525.1 uncultured Acidimicrobiaceae bacterium | reverse complement strand
GTCGATCTCGGCCGGAGCGAAGCCCCAGTCGGCGAGGGCGTCGTCCGTGTGCTCCCCGGGTGCGGGCGGGGGAGCGCCGACGGCGCCCGGCGTGCGGCCGAACCGGGGCGCCGGCGCGGGCTGCACGACGCCGCCGACCTCGGTGAAGGTGTCCCGGGCTCGGACGTGGGGATGGTCGGGCGCCTCGCCCGGGTCGAGGACCGGAGCGACGCACGCGTCGGTCCCCTCGAACACCGCGGCCCACTCGTCGCGGGTCCGCGTGCGCATCAGCGCCGCCAGCCGGGCCTTCGTCGCCGGCCAGGACGATCGGTCGTCTCCCGGTGGGACGGCGCCGCCACCGTCGACGTCGTCAGCCAGGCCCGTGCGCCGCAGCACCTCGGCCTGCGCCCGCGGATCGATCGCACCGACCGACACGAACCGGCCGTCAGCGGTCTCGTAGACCTCGTAGAACCAGGCACCGCTGTCGAGCAGGTTCGTCCCCCGCGGCCCCCACTGCCCGTCGGCCCGCATGCCGTGCATCATCCCGGCGAGCAACGCCGCTCCGTCGAGCATCGCCGCGTCGACCACCTGGCCCTGGCCGGAGCGGGTCGCCTCGACGACGCCGCACACGATCCCGAACGCCAGCAGCATCCCGCCGCCGCCGAAGTCACCGACCAGCGTCAGCGGCGGCACCGGCGGCTCGCCGGCCCGGCCGATCATCGCCAGGGTGCCGGACAGCGCGAGGTAGTTGACATCGCGGCCCGCCTCCTGCGCCATCGGGCCGTCCTGGCCCCACCCGGTCATCCGGCCGTAGACCAGGGTCGGCCGGCGGGCGAGGCAGTCGTCCGGGCCCAGGCCGAGCCGCTCGGTCACGCCTGGCCGGAAGCCCTCGATCAGCGCGTCCGCCCGCTCGACCAGGCGGAGCACGGCCTCGCGTCCGTCCGGGTGCTTCAGGTCGATGCCGACCGACCGGCGGCCCCGGGCGTTGACGTCCCAGAGCGGCGCCGGGTCCCCGACGGCACCCGCCCGGTCGACGCGCAGCACCTCGGCGCCCATGTCGGCGAGCATCATGGCGGCGAACGGACCGGGACCGATCCCGGCCAGCTCGACGACCCGGAGCCCGGCGAGCGGCCCCGGGCCCACGGCCGCGCTCGCGCTCACCCGATGACCGTGCGGACGCCCTCGGCCCGCTCGAGCAACGCGATGCCGTCGTTGACCTCGTCCAGCGAGATGCGGCGCGAGACCATCGACCCGAGGTCGAGGTGGCCCGACTCGGCGAGCCGCACGTACCGGGGGACGTCGCGCAGGATCTGGGCGCCGCCCACCTTCGACCCGGCCAGCCGCTTGCCGGAGAACACCGCCCGCAGCGCGGGCAGCGTGATGACGTCGTCCTTCGCCGGCATCCCCACCACGGTGACCGTGCCCGCGGCCCGGGCCATGTCGAACGCCTGCACGATCAGGTCGGGCCGGCCGACGGCCTCGAACGTGTAGTCGGCACCCCGCCCGTCGGTGAGGGCGCGCACGGCCTCGATCGGGTCCTCGGCGGTCGGATCCAGGGCATGTGTGGCCCCCAGACCGAGGCTCGCCTCCCGCCGGCCCGCGGCGGGATCGATGGCGACGATCGTCACCGCGCCGGCGATGCGGGCGCCCTGCACGACCGACTGGCCGACGCC
>CAYUXB010000507.1:0-1659 GCA_964448525.1 uncultured Acidimicrobiaceae bacterium | reverse complement strand
AGCTCGGCTACCGCCGCAACCTGTCCGCCCGCGCCCTGGCCACCAGCCGCACCCGGATGATCGGCGTGATCAACCCGTCGATCCGGCGCCTGGGCCCGAGCCACACGACCATGGCGATCCAGGAGGCGGCGCGGCGCGCCGGGTACGCGACGATCTCCTCCAGCGCGGAGGACGCCGCCGCCAACCCGCACGAGACGCTGGACTTCTTCCTCAGCCTCGCCGTCGAGGGCGTCGTCGTGGTCGCCCCCACCACCGAGATCGCCGAGGCGACGCTCGGGCTCGCGGGCTCACTGCCCATCGTCATCATCGCCGCCGGCCTCGTGGCCGAGGCACCGTTCCACGTCGTCGCGGTGGACCACGAGCGTGGCGCGCGCGACGTCACCCGCCACCTCATCGACCTCGGCCACCGCGACATCGTCCACGTGGCCGGGCCGGACAACTGGTTCGACGCCCGGGCCCGCATCGCCGGCTGGCGCGCCGAGCTCAGCGAGGCCGGGCTGCCGGTCCCCGACGTCATCCCCGGCGGGTGGGACGCCAGCCAGGGCTACCAGGCGACCCAGACCATCCTGCGCCTGCCGGAGCTGCCCACCGCCGTGTTCGCCGCCAACGACATGCTCGCCCTCGGCGTCATCCGCGCGCTGCACGAGGCGAACATCCGCATCCCCGAGGACGTCGCCGTGGTCGGCTACGACGACGTCTCCGGCAGCGACTACTACCACCCGCCGCTCACCACCGTCCGCCAGCCGTTCGACGAGGTCGGCCGCCAGGCCATCGAGGTGCTCCTCGACGTGATCGACGGTGAGGACCCCGACGAGATCCTCACCCGGCCCGAGCTCGTCGTGCGCGAGTCCTCGGGCAGCCCGCGCTGACCGACCCCACCCAGAGGAGATCCGGTGCCCCTTCCCGCCCCTGCCGTCGACCTCGCCGCCGGTGACTACTCGGCGACGATCCTGCCCACCGGCGCGACCCTGGCCCGGCTGACCTGGCACGGACGCCACGTCGTCGTGAACCACGAGCCGACCGAGCTGCCCCTCGGGTACCTCGGCAAGACCCTGCTGCCCTGGCCCAACCGGATCACCGACGGCACCTACGAGTACGCCGGCGAGACGCACCGCGTACCGGTCAACGAGCACCCCACCAACGCGGCCCTGCACGGCCTGGCCTGCTGGAGCGTCTGGGACGTCGTGGAGCAGTCCGCCGAGCACGTCGCGCTGGAGCTCGAGGTCGCCCCCCGGTACGGCTACCCGTTCCACCTGCACAGCCGGGTCGTGTACCGCCTCTCCGCGGACGGCGGGCTGCACGTGGACATCACCACGCGGAACATCGGCGAGGCCACCGCGCCGTACGGCGCGTCGACGCACCCCTACCTCACCTGTGACCTGCGCCCGGTGGACGAGTGCGTCCTGCACGCCCCCGCGCGGACCGTGCTGGAGGTCGACGACCGTCTCCGCCCGGCGTCCACCGCCGCGGCCGCCGACGTGGGCCTGGACCTGCCCGGCACCGCACCCCTGGGCGGCAAGCAGGTCGACCACGCGTACACCGACCTCCCACCCGACGGCTGGACCGTCACGCTCACCGACGCGGACGCCGGCCTGCAGGTGCGGCTGCACGCGGACGCGCCGTGGCTGCAGATCTACAGCGGCGAGCAGGTCGGACGAC
>CAYUXB010000506.1:0-1664 GCA_964448525.1 uncultured Acidimicrobiaceae bacterium | reverse complement strand
GCGGCCGTCGGCGGCTACTGGCTGCTGTCCCAGCGGGCGACCGAGCCGGTGCCCACCGGCCGCACCCGCCCCGGTACCCGCACCGGCCCGCTGCTGGGTCCGTCGTTCCTCGCGCTGCTCGTCATCTTCCTCGCCGCCGGCGTGGTGTTCGGCGGGATCGACGTCGCGGTCGTCGCCTTCACCGCCGAGCGGGGCGTGCCGGGCCTGGCCGGCCCGGTGCTCGCATCGGTCGCCCTCGGCTCGCTGCTGGCCGCGCTGGGCTACGGCTCACGCCCCTGGGCCAGCCCGCTGTGGCTGCGGCTCGTCGTGGGGACGGTGCTCCTCACGGTGGGGACGGCGGGGCTGCTGTTCGTCGACTCGGTGCTCGCCCTGGCCGGTGTCGGCTTCCTCGCCGGGTTCGCCATCGCGCCCACGGTCGTCAACGGCAACGCCTTCGTCCAGCTCCTCGCCCCGCAGCGACGCCTCACCGAGGGCTTCACCTGGCTCAGCGCCGCGATCGGCGTGGGGGTCTCGATCGGTGCGTCGGTCTCGGGCACCCTGATCGACCGGTTCGGCTCTCCCGGGGGCTTCGCCGTGGTGTCGGTCGCGGCCGGGACGGCGCTCGTCGTCGCGCTGCTCGCGGTGCCGGTACTGCGACGCGTGGTCACCGCACCGACGATCGACTGACCGGCGCGGCCACCCAGCGACCGACGCCACCGAACGGCGACCGGCCGCCGTCCCCATGGGACAAGCGCTCGTCGCTCCGGGTGCGCCCGCCCCGGACTCACAGCAGACTCACAGGTGACCTGCCGTCAACGGAAAGGACGGGCCCCATGGGTATCGGTGGCGGAATCTTCCTCATCGCGCTCGGAGCTGTCCTCGCGTTCGGGCTGAGCCCGGACGCCTGGGAAGTGTTCAACATCAACACCATCGGTTACATCCTCATGGCCGTCGGTGCGCTGGCTCTGATCTTGGCGATCGTCATGCAGCAGCAGCGCCGTCGCACGAGCCACACCGAGTACGTGGAGCGCCAGGACCCGGGCGCTCTGCCTCCGGACTCCGCACCGCCGCCGCGGTAACGACTCCGGACCACGGCGGGGGGCCGGCAGCGGCCGGTGCGTTGGGATGACCCAGCGCGCCGGCCGTTGCTGTTCTACGGTGGCGCCATGGCCCGCCCCGCGCTCGGCGCCGCCCTCGAGGACGGCTTCAACCGCCGTCTCATCCCCTTCCTCCGCCGCCGGGGCTGGCGTCCGACGACGATCGCCTTCACCGGCTACGGCAGTCCCGACTCCCTGCGGGTACTCGCCCGGGTGCTGCTCACCAACGACGACGACACCGCCGCGGCCGATGCGGGCGCCAGCGGGCGAGAGCTGAGCGAGGCCGAGGAGGCCGTGCGGGGCTGGCGCTCCTTCGTCACCGCCCCGGTCGCCTACATCCCGGTGACCATCGAGATCGGGTCACGCCACTACCCCGTGCGTGCCGACCGCGGCGGCTACCTGGACCTCCTCATCACCGACCACGGCCTGTCCCCGGGCTGGCACGACATCACCATCCGCACCCGCAGCGCACGGCCGACGACGGCGCGCGTGCTGGTGATCGATCCTGGCGCCCGGGTGGGGGTGGTCAGCGACATCGACGACACCGTGATGGTCACGCGGGTGCCCCGGCCGCTGGTGGCCGCGTGG
>CAYUXB010000505.1:0-1674 GCA_964448525.1 uncultured Acidimicrobiaceae bacterium | reverse complement strand
CGCAGCAGGTGGAAGTACTGCGCGGCCGTGGTGGCGTTGGCCACCTGGATGTTGTCCTCGGCGCACAGGATGAGGAAGCGCTCGATGCGGCCCGAGCTGTGCTCGGGACCCTGCCCCTCGTAGCCGTGCGGCAACAACATGACCAGGCCGGACGTCTGGTCCCACTTGTCCTCGGCCGCCACCAGGAACTGGTCGACGATCGTGCTTGCGCCGTTGACGAAGTCGCCGAACTGGGCCTCCCAGCAGACGAGCGCCTGCTTGTTGGCCACGGAGTAGCCGTACTCGAAGCCCACGGCCGCGTACTCGGACAGCAGCGAGTCGTAGATCCAGAACTTCGCCTGTTCGGAGCCGAGGTGGGCCAGCGGCGCCCACTCGTTGCCGGTGATGTGGTCGATCAGGACGGCGTGACGCTGGCTGAACGTGCCGCGCCGGGAGTCCTGGCCGGCGAAGCGGATGTCGGTGCCCTCGAGGAGCAGCGAGCCGAAGGCCAGCGCCTCGGCCGTCGCCCAGTCGACCTCTCCCTGCTCCCGCACGATCTTGTCGCGGGTGGCGAACTGCTTGGCCAACTTGGGGTGGACGTTGAAGTCGTCGGGCCAACCGCTGAGCGTGTCGTAGATGCGGTCGAGCGTCGCCCGTTCGACGCCGGTCTCGATCGGAGGCAGCACGCCGAGGGGCGGAGGGGGCTCGGCCGCGCGCAGGTTGGTCGGCGGGGCCGACTGGCGTGTCTCGTCCAGCGCCTGCTGCAGCTTGTGCTTGAAGTCGTCGAGGGCCTGCTCGGCCTCATCGATCGTCAGCTGGCCCCGCTTCACCAGCGACTCGGTGAACAGCTTGCGCACCGACCGTCGCTCGTCGATCTTGGCGTACATGAGCGGCTGCGTGTAGCTGGGGTCGTCGCCCTCGTTGTGGCCGTAGCGCCGATAGCTGACGAGGTCGATCACCACGTCCTTGTGGAACTTCTTCCGATAGGCGTAGGCCAGCCGGGCGACCCGCACGCACGCCTCGGGATCGTCGCCGTTGACGTGGAAGATCGGCGCCTGGACGATCTTGGCCACGTCGGTCGAGTAGAAGCCTGACCGGGCGGCCTCGGGCGTGGTCGTGAACCCGATCTGGTTGTTGACCACCACGTGGATGGTGCCGCCGACGCGGTAGCCCTTGATGTCGCTCATGTTGAGCGTCTCGGCCACGACGCCCTGGCCGGCGAAGGCGGCGTCGCCGTGCATCAGGATGGGCAGCACCGAATAGGCGTCGGGGTGGTTGATCTGGTCCTGGTGGGCCCGCACCATGCCGGTGACCACCGGATCGACGGCCTCCAGGTGGCTGGGGTTCGCCGCCAGCTCGACCGAGATGCTGTTGCCGGCCCGGCTCTGGAACTTGCCGGCCTGGCCGAGGTGGTACTTGACGTCGCCCGAGCCCTGCACAGCCGTCGGGTCGAGGGTGCCCTCGAACTCCTTGAACACCTGGTCGTAGTACTTGCCGACGATCGTGGCCAGCACGTTGAGCCGCCCGCGGTGGGGCATGCCCATGATGGCGCCGTCGAGCTCCTCGTCGGCCGCGAGCTCGAGGATCGCGTCGAGCAGCGGGATCGTGCTCTCGGCGCCCTCGATGCCGAAGCGCTTCTGCCCCACGTACTTGGTGCTGAGGAACTTCTCGAAGGCCTCGGCGGCGTTGAGCCGC
>CAYUXB010000504.1:0-1674 GCA_964448525.1 uncultured Acidimicrobiaceae bacterium | reverse complement strand
CGAGCGACAGGTACATGCCCATGCAGTAGGCCCCGAGGCCGAAGAACACGCCCTGCCCGAGGGCGAGCATGCCGCCGTAGCCCCAGGCGATGTCGATGCCGACCGCCACCATGGCGTAGCAGAGGTACTCGGCCCACTGACGGGTGCGGGTCGGGTCGCCGATGACGTCGGGCCAGGCGAACAGCACCAGGGCGAAGGCGACGATGGCGAGCCGGGCGATCCACCGGTTGCCGGTGACCGCCGGGGCGATCCCCGATCGGGTGCCGGTCCGCGGCGGCGGGGTCTCGGCCGAAGCGGTGGACGACGCGTCCGGTGCGTCGGGCGCATCCGGTGCGTCGGCTGGGTCGAGCGGAGCGGTGGTGGTCATGCGGTCAGCCCCCGGGTGCGGAAGGTCACCAGCCCGTTGGGCCGGAACTGCAGGAACACGACGACGCAGGCGAACACGATCGCCTTGCCCAGGCTGGCCGAGGTCGCGTACTCGCTGAAGGCGTTGACGATGCCGAGCGTGAACGCCGCCACCACGGCGCCACGGAGCTTGCCGAGGCCCCCGACGATGACGACGAGGAAGGCGTCGATGACGTAGCTCGTGCCGATCTGGCTGCCGATGGCGCCGATCAGCGACACGGCCACCCCCGCCACCCCGGCGAGGCCGGAGCCGAGGAAGAACGTGCCGGCGTCGACCCGGCGGGTGGCGATGCCGGAGACGTCGGCCAGGTCCCGGTGCTGGGTCACGGCCCGCATGCGCCGGCCCTGGGGCAGTCGCGCCATCGCCACCGACACGGCGACGATGACCGCCGCCACGAGCGCCATGATGAACAGCCGGCTGTGCGGCATCGTCACGCCGAGCACCGACCAGTTGCCCTTCAGCCAGGTGGGGGTCCGGACGTTCACGTTCGGCGCCCCGAACAGGTCCTTGGCGCCCTGCTGCAGCATCAGGCTGACCCCGAAGGTGACGAGCAGGGTGTCGAGCGGTCGCCCGTACATGCGGCGGATCAGCAGCCGCTCGAGGATCACGCCCATGAGCCCGGCGATCACGAAGGCGAGCGGCAGCGCCAGCACGAAGGCGACCCCGGCGCCGGTGGCGCCCGCGAACAGGCCGATGCTGCTCGTCTGCAGCATGTACGGGGTGTAGGCCCCCGCCATGATGAACTCGCCGTGGGCCATGTTGATCACGCCCATCTGGCCGAACGTGAAGGTCAGGCCGAGGGCGACGAGCAGCAGGATCGATCCCAGGCTGATGCCGTTGAAGAGCTGTTCGAGGAAGGTCTCCACGCGGTTCCTCACAGGTGTGGCGCGGGCGGACGGGTGACGCAGGAGCGACGGCCGGGCGGCGCACCCCGAGTGGGGCACGCCGCCCGGCTGCCGGGTCGGCTGCTAGCGGTCGCACTCCCCTTGGGCGAGGCCCTCGGCCCAGTCGTAGTTCTCGAGGCAGGGGTCGGGCTCGATCGGCTCGCCGGAGCTCCACACCTCGTCGATCAGGCCCTCGCCGTTGACGACGCCGATGCGGGCCGTCTTGTAGACGTGCTGGTTCCAGTCGTGGACGGTCAACGGTCCCTCGGGGGTGGCGAGCTCCAGGCCCTGCGCCGCCTCACGGACCTCGGCGACGTCGAACGTCCCGGCCTCCTCGACGGCGGCGGCCCAGATGTAGACGCCGTTGTAGGCGGCCTCGATCGG
>CAYUXB010000503.1:0-1683 GCA_964448525.1 uncultured Acidimicrobiaceae bacterium | reverse complement strand
ACTCGATCCGGATGGCGATGTTCGCCCGCCGCCGGGAGATCGAGGTGATGAAGCTGGTGGGGGCGAGCAACTGGTTCATCCGGGTGCCGTTCATGCTCGAGGGCGTGGTCCAGGGCCTGATCGGATCGGGCTTCGCCATCGGCGTCGTGTTCGCCGTCCAACGGGTGTTCGACAACATCGCCTCCGACCAGCGCTTCTCGCTCTTCGCCGGGCTGGTGGTCGACAACCAGCAGGTGACCTTCACCGCCCTGCTCGTGGTGGTCGCCGGCGTGCTCATCGGCGCCCTCGGCTCGGCCTTCGCCGTGTCCCGCTTCCTCGACGTCTGACGGGCCGGCACGGCCGGGATGGGCGCCTGGGAGCTGGCCGCCGTGCTCGGCGTGTCGGCGCTGGCCGCGTTCGTCCAGGGCTCGGTCGGCTTCGGCCACAACCTGATCGCCGCCCCCACCCTCGCCCTGGTCGACGAGCGCTTCGTCCCCGGCCCCGCGCTCGCTTCGGCCGCGCTGCTCACCGCGATGATGGCGCTGCGGGACCGCCGCGACGTGCACCTCGGCGAGATCCGCATCGCCCTGATCGGGCGGATCCCGGCCACCGCCCTCGCCGCCCTCACCATCGCTGCGCTGCCGGCGGACGGCCTGGCCGTCCTGTTCGCGGCCCTGGTGCTGGTGGCGGTGGGGATCACGGCGTTCGGCCCCGAGCTGCGACCGACGCGCGACCGCCTGCTGGTGGCGGGGGCCGTCTCGGGGTTCATGGCGACGGCCACCTCGATCGGCGGCCCGCCCATCGCCCTGCTCTACGCCTCGGAGCACGGGCGCCGGTTGCGGGGCACGCTGTCCGGCTTCTTCCTCGTCGGTGCCGGCATCAGCCTCACCGCCCTCGCGTTCACCGGCTCCTACGGTCGCCCGGAGCTCGGGCTGTCGCTGGTGCCGCTGCCCGGCGTGGCGCTCGGGTTCCTCGTCTCACGCTGGGGCGCCCGCTGGCTCGACGCCGGCCGGGTCCGGCCTGCTGTGCTGGCGGTCGCGGCCCTCGCCGCGGTGCTGGTGCTGGCGGACACCCTGCTCTGAGCCCAGCGTTCCTGTCGTCGGCGGGATGATCGGACGAGCGGGAGAGGGAGGGCTGCCGACCACCCCGCCGACGGAACAGGCCAGGGACCTCGTCTGGGCGCTGGGAGATGGGAGGTGCGCCCGGAGTCGGTCCCCGTCCTGCATGGGTGATCGCCCCGGTCGGACGGGGACTTGAGCACAAATACGGAGAAATGGGAGCGGTGCCGGCGGACCCGGAAACCGCGGATCCGGCGGCCCGCGCGCCCGGGCCGGACGGGCGTGCCACGATGCCCCGATGACCTCCGCCCCCGCCTACGACACCATCGAGCTCACCGTCGACCAGCGCGTCGCCACCGTGACCCTCGACCGCCCCGACCGCCTCAACGCCTTCACCGTCACGATGCAGCGCGAGCTGTGCGACGCGTTCGACCGCATCGACGCCGACGACGACGTCCGGGCGGTCATCGTCACCGGCCGGGGGCGCGGTTTCTGCGCCGGCGCCGACCTCGGCGGTGGCGGCGACACGTTCAACACCGACGCGGCCGGCGGCGACGGCGCGGTCAGTGGCGGTGCACCCGAGATGGAGCACCGCGACGAGGGCGGGCTGCTCACCCTGCGCATCTTCCGGTGCACCAAGCCGGTC
>CAYUXB010000502.1:0-1704 GCA_964448525.1 uncultured Acidimicrobiaceae bacterium | reverse complement strand
CGACCCGGTGGCTGGAGGCGAACTCCTGCCACGGATCCTGCTGGGTGGCCTTGAGGGAGAGGCTGATCCGCTCCCGGTCGAGGTCGACCTCGAGCACCTGCACGGTGACCTCGTCGCCCACCTGTACGACCGAACCGGGGTGGTCGACGTGCTTCCACGACAGCTCGGACACGTGGATGAGCCCGTCCATGCCGCCGAGATCGACGAACGCACCGAAGTTGACGACGCTCGACACGACGCCCTTGCGGGTCTCGCCGGGCTTCAGGTTGGCCAGGAAGTCCTCGCGCTGCTCGCGCTGGGTCTCCTCGAGCCACGCCCGGCGGGACAGCACGACGTTGTTGCGGTTCTTGTCGAGCTCGATGATCTTGGCCTCGAGCGACTTGCCGACGTACGGCTGCAGGTCGCGCACCCGGCGCAGCTCGACGAGCGAGGCCGGCAGGAAGCCGCGCAGCCCGATGTCGAGGATGAGGCCGCCCTTGACGACCTCGATGACGGGACCGGACACGACGCCGTCTTCTTCCTTGACGCGCTCGATGTCGCCCCAGGCCCGCTCGTACTGGGCCCGCTTCTTCGACAGGACGAGGCGGCCGTCCTTGTCCTCCTTGGTGAGGACCAGGGCCTCGATCTCGTCGCCCATCGACACGACCTCGTTGGGGTCGACGTCGTTGCGGATCGACAGCTCGCGGCTGGGGATCACACCCTCGGACTTGTAGCCGATGTCGAGGAGGACCTCGTCTCGGTCGACCCGCACCACCGTGCCGTTGACGATCGCGCCGTCCTCGACAGAGACGAGGGTGGCGTCGATGGCGTCTGCGAAGCTGCCGCCGAGATCGTCGTCGACGATCTGGCGGGGGATGTAGCCACCTTCCGACGGCTGCACCTCGTCGCTCGCGCTGTCGGGCGAAGCGGCGGGGTCAGGGTCGGGGGCGGTCGAGTCGGTGGTCTGGACGTCGGACACGAACGAATCGGCTTTCTTCGGGGACAAGGAGTCAGAGGTCGCCGCTCTCCACTGGCGGTGGGGGCGGCACGAGAGCGCGCCGGATGGCGCGGAGAGGCAGGTTAGCAGTCGCTTCCCGTCCACGGCTACGGGCCGTGACGAACCGTCCACGCGCTTTCGATCACGCTCCGCTGCGGCGCGCCACGAGGAGGAACTCCGGCGTGTCGACCGTGGGCGCGGTGCGAGCGTAGGCGCCGGGCGTCACCGACCAGATCGCATCGACCCCCAGGCCCGCCCGGTCGGCCAGCAGACGCAGCTCTCGGGGCGTGAAGCAGGTGGTCCACAGGTCGGCCGGCACCGCCGCCCCGGTCTCGTCGCGCACCTCCGTGCGCTCGTGGTTCACGCCGGCGTCGGCGTCGAAGGCGTCGTGGTCCTCCAGCCAGCGCACCTGGAAGTAGGCGGAGAACGCCGACACCGCGGCGCGGCCGCCGGGGCGCAACGCCCGGGCGATGCCGGCGAGCACCTCGCCGTCGGCGTCGAGCGGCGCGCCCGGCCCGCCCGCCAAGCCGAACGCGCCCTGGCACAGGGAGATCGCCGCGTCGAACTCGGCGTCGAAGCCCAGCGACCGGGCGTCGGCGCGCCGGAACGTCGCTCCGGGCGGCGCGTCCCGGGCGGCGAGGTCGACGAACCGCTGGCTGATGTCGATGCCCACGACGTCCACGCCGCGTGCGGCGAAGGCGTGGGCGTGCCGCCCCGGCCCGCACCCG
>CAYUXB010000501.1:0-1722 GCA_964448525.1 uncultured Acidimicrobiaceae bacterium | reverse complement strand
CACCGGGTGCCGCGGCCGTCGTCGAGCCGGTGCGCTCCCACCAGGGAGCGGCGGGGCTACTCGCAGCTGCCCTCGTCGCACCAGATCTGGTTGAACAGGTGCCGGCCCGAGAAGGCCAGGCCCACGCCCTCACCGCCGTCGGGCAGGGCGTTGCTCTCGACGCCGTTGACGTACGGGTGCTGGATCACGCTCCACAGCGCCCACGTCGTCCAGAGGTTGTAGACCTCCTCACCGAAGATCCGGTTGACGGTCTCGGCCGCTTCGGCGCGGGCGGCCTCGTCCGGGTTGGTGTGCAGCACGTCGAGGGCGGCGTCCATCTCCGGGTTCTGGAACCGGCCGAAGTTCAACGCCAGCTCACCGATCGGCAGCGACGAGTCGCTGTGCCACCAGTAGCGCTGGCTGTCGGGATCGATGCCGCCGTGGTTGCGCCAGGCGAAGGCGTTGAAGTTGCCGGTCAGCGCCAGGCCGATGTACTGGCCCTGCTCGATCGGCGTGATCGTCGCCTCCACCTGATCACCGAAGATCTCCTGCCACATCGAGACGATCAGCGTGTTCGTCTCGACGTTGAAGGGGTCGTTGGTGGTGTTGTAGGTGAACTCGATGCGGTCGGTGCCCAGCTCGGAGAGGCACGTGTCCATCTCGGCCTGGGCCGCGTCGGGATCGTACGTCGGGTAGCCGCTGTCCTCCAGGTACCCGAGCATGCCGGGGCCGAACGGACCGTTGGCCTCCAGCGACAGGCCGGCCTCCCGGTCCTCGATCAGGCGATCGACGTCCATGGCGTAGGCCAGGGCCCGGCGGCAGTGCACGTTCAGCATCGGGCTGTTCGCGTTGACGCCGTTCGGGTCGGCCGACCCCTCGGCCACGTTCAGCATGATGTAGCCGGTGTCGCCGAACAGGCTGGTGGCCGTCACCTCGAACTCGTCATCCTCGATGAAGTCCGAGATGGTGTCGGCGTTCGACGTGTGGATGATGTCGAACTGCCCGGAGCGCAGGCCGTTGGAGCGGCTGTCGATGTCGACCGCCACCACGCCCTCGATGGCGTCGAGGTACGGCAGCTCCTCACCGGTGATGCCGTTGGGGCCCCGCCAGTAGTCCTCGTTGCGCACCAGCTTGAACGAGTTGCCGTTGCCCGGCGTGTACGACTCGAACAGGAAGGCGCCGAGGCCGACCGGCTGGCCCGGGTCGCCGGTGGCCGGCGTGGCCGCCAGCTCGGCGTCGTAGATCGGCAGGTCCGGGTTGCGCTGGGGGATGTCCTCGAGGGTTCCCAGCCACGTCGGCGAGAACATGTAGGCGCACTGCCGCTCGGTCGACAGGCGGGGCATCGCCACCGCGGGGCCGCCCCGGGCTTTGATCGTCACCGTCTGGCCCTCGGACTCGATCGACTCGACCGTGGTGTAGGCCGACGCCGTCAGCGGGGCGTACTGGCACGACTCGAGGTTGAACTCGACGGCGGCGCCGTCGAGCGGGGTGCCGTCGTGGAACGTGATGCCGTCGCGGATCGTGTAGGTCCACTCGGTGTAGTCGTCGTTGGCCTCGTACGACTCGACGAGCAGCGGGGCGATCTCACCTTCGGGCGTGGCGGTGAACAGCGGGTCCGAGATCGAGGCGAACAGCACGTAGCCGGCGGTGGCGGTGCTGGTGCGGAACGGGGCCCACCCGTTGGCCGTGTCGGCCTCGATGCCGTAGACGAGCGTCCCGCCGTGCACCGGTTCGCCCTCGTCG
>CAYUXB010000500.1:0-1736 GCA_964448525.1 uncultured Acidimicrobiaceae bacterium | reverse complement strand
GCTGCTTGATGAGGCTGTACTCGAGCATGAGCGCCTCGACGTCGTTGCGGACCTGGATCCACTCGACGGTCTCGGCGGTGGCGACCATGGTGGCCGTGCGCGGCGGCAGGTTGCGGGGCGCCTGGAAGTAGTTGGACAGGCGCTGGCGCAGCGAGCGCGCCTTGCCCACGTAGATGACGCGCCCCTCGCGATCCTTGAACTGATAGGACCCCGGGGCGTCGGGGATCGTGCCTGCCGGCGGACGTTGCACCACGGGGCCGAGGGTAGAGGGCCGCGACGACGCTGCCGCGCCCTAGACTCGCTCCCAAGCCGGCCCGGCATTCCGGCTGCATATCGGTTCCGGGGACGACATCCCCGTGGGAGAGGCGACCGGGCTGTCCCCACCGTCCGCCAAACCGGAGCCACCTCGACGGAGGTACCACCACCATGCTTCGGCTCCAGACCCCGCTCGACCAGCGGTACACGGCTGCGCCCCCGGACGACCTGGCCCGGCGCATCGCGTCGGCGAAGGCCACCCTGGGTGAGCGGCTCTTCATCCTCGGCCACCACTACCAGCGGGACGAGATCATCCGCTGGGCCGACGCCCGGGGCGACTCGTACCGGCTCTCGGTGCTGGCCCAGCAACGGCCGCAGGCCGACCACATCGTGTTCTGCGGTGTGCACTTCATGGCCGAGTCGGCCGACATCCTCACCGCCGACCACCAGACGGTCATCCTCCCCGACCTCAACGCCGGGTGCTCGATGGCCGACATGGCCGACATCGACGAGGTGGAGGAGGCCTGGGACTCGCTCGGCGCCATCGTCGACATCGACCGGGTCGTGCCGATCACCTACATGAACAGCTCGGCGGCGCTCAAGGCGTTCGTCGGCCGCCACGGCGGCGCCGTGTGCACGTCGACCAACGCCCGGGCGGTGCTCGACTGGGCCCTCGGCGGCGGTCCCGGGTCGAGCGGCGGCCAGGGCGACCAGGTGCTCTTCTTCCCCGATCAGCACCTCGGCCGCAACACCGGCGTCGCCATGGGCTACGGGCTCGACGACATGCGCGTGTGGAACCCCCGCCAGGAGCTCGGCGGTCTCAGCGAACGCGAGTGCAAGGAGTCGACCTTCCTGCTGTGGCGCGGGCACTGCTCGATCCACCAGCGGTTCCGACCGGAACAGATCGCCGCTTTCCGGGCCGAACACCCCGACGGCATCGTGGTCGTGCACCCCGAGGTGCCGCACGAGACCGTGGCCGCGGCCGACCAGGTCGGCTCGACCGACTACATCATCCGGGCGCTCGACGCCGCCCCCACCGGGTCGACCATCGCGGTCGGCACCGAGATCCACCTGGTCAACCGCCTGGCGCAGGAGCACCCCGACAAGACGGTGGTGTCGCTCGACCCGCTGATCTGCCCGTGCTCGACGATGAACCGCATCGACGAGCCCCATCTGGCCTGGGTGCTCGACGAGCTGGTGGCGGGCGACGCGGTCAACCCGATCACCGTCGACCCCACGACGGCCGAGTGGGCCCGGGTCGCGTTGCAGCGGATGCTCGACATCACCTGATCCCGCTTCCGGGCCGCGTGCTCGGCGGGCGGTCAGGCGAACCGGCCGCGCCGCTCCGGCTCGCGGCCCGGCGGCTGGGTCGGGCGCACAGCCGGCTGCGGCGGCGGGACCGCCATCTCGACATCGACGTCACCGAGCGCGACCTCCTTGCCGTAGTGCCACAACGTGCACGGCGCACCCTCGACCAGGCT
>CAYUXB010000499.1:0-1737 GCA_964448525.1 uncultured Acidimicrobiaceae bacterium | reverse complement strand
TCCGCGGCCTCCTTGTTGACCTTCTCGAGGATCGCCTTGGGGGCGGACTCGACCAGGTCCTTGGCCTCCTTGAGACCCAGGCTGGTGAGCGCACGCACCTCCTTGATGACCGCGATCTTCTGGCCGCCGGCCTCGGTGAGGACGACGTCGAACTCGCTCTGCTCTTCCTCGGCGGCGGCGTCGACCGGGCCGGCACCCGGGCCGGCGACGGCCACGGGGGCCGCGGCGGTGACGCCGAAGCGCTCTTCGAAGTCCTTGAGCAGCTCGCTCAGCTCGAGCACGGTCATGCTCGAGATCGACTCGAGGATCTCTTCCTTGGTTGCCATCTTCTAGCTCTCCTGGGTGGTGGGCTCGGCCGCGTCGGCCGGAGCATCGTTCGTGTCGTCAGCGGGTGTCGCGTCCGCAGGTGCGGCGTCGACAGGCGCGTCGGCGGGGACATCCCCGGCGCCGCCCTTGTCGATGAGTGCCGACAGCCCGTAGGCGAAGTTGCGCGGCAGCGCCTGGAGCAGGCCGGCGAACTGCTGCATCGGGGCAGCGAGCCCACCAGCGAGCTTGGCCAGCAGGACCTCTCGGGGCTCGACGTCGGCCAGGGCCTTGGCGTCATCCGCGGACAGCAGGTTGCTGTCCATGACGCCACCCTTGACGACCAGCGCCGGGTAGGTCTTGGCGAAGTCGCGCAGGGCCTTGGCGACCAGCACGGCGTCGCCGGGCTCACCATCGGGGCGCTCGCCCACGAAGGCGATGGCCGTCGGGCCGGTGAGCAACTCGTCGATCTCGAGGCCAGCCTCGCGAGCGGCGAACCGCACGAGGGTGTTCTTGTAGATCTTGTAGTCGCCGCCTGCGTCGCGCAGCGCCCGGCGCAGCTCGCCGAGCGCGGACACATCGAGGCCGCGGTACTCGGTCAGCAAGGCCGCGTTCGACGTGGTGAAGCGCTCACGCACCTCGTCCACCACGGCAACCTTCTCCGGTCTCGGATTCTCCATCGACACCTCCTCTCATGTGCTCGGACGCTCGCTTGAAGCGAACGCCCCACGCACACGACCCGGGTGCGTCACGCGGGGAGGTGTTCGGAGAGTCCGCCTGCTCAGGCGGGCCGGCTGGCCCATTGGCCCAAAGAGGGCACCGGAGGTCTTCGGCGAGCGAAGTGGTTGTGTTGTCTTGCCTAGCTGGTGGGGAAGCCTAGCGGCCTCCCCCGAGGACGCCCCTAGGAGGCGACGGCCTCGTCGATGCCCGGCCGCAGGCGGCCGGGGTCGATCTTGACGCCAGGGCCCATCGTCGAGCTGATGGTGACCTTGCGGATGTACCGGCCCTTGGCGGACGCCGGCTTGGCCCGGTTGAGCTCGTCGATGACGGCCCGGAAGTTCTCCAGCAGCGCGGACGACGCGAACGACGCCTTGCCGACGGGCACGGCGACGTTGCCGTAGCGGTCGGTGCGGTACTCGACCTTGCCGCCCTTGAACTCGCCGACGGCCTTGGCGACGTCGGCGGTGACGGTGCCCGACTTGGGGTTCGGCATCAGGCCGCGGGGCCCGAGCACTCGGCCCAGGCGACCGACGACCGGCATCATGTCGGGCGTCGCGATCGTGACGTCGAAGTCGAGCATGCCGCCCTCGATCTCGGCGGCGAGGTCGTCGGCGCCGACGATGTCGGCGCCGGCCTCGCGGGCGGCGGTGGCCTGCTCGCCCTGCGCGAACACGGCGACGCGGACGTCCTTGCCGGTGCCCGCGGGCAGCGCGA
>CAYUXB010000498.1:0-1744 GCA_964448525.1 uncultured Acidimicrobiaceae bacterium | reverse complement strand
GGCAACGCCGGCGCCTTCACGGTGGCCGACTCGACCGGATCGCAGGTCGCCACCGCGGTGCCGGCGCAGGTCCAGGTCTTTGCCACGGCCGCAGAGGACGAACCTACGACGCTCCTCGACAACCCGAACGAGAACGGTGCACCGCTCGTCTTCCTCGTGAAGGAGGAGCAGGGCGAGTGGTTGGAGGTGTACCTGCCCATCCGGCCCAACGGGTCGACGGGGTTCGTGCGGGCCGCCGACGTGACGGTGGCGGACAACCCCTACAGCATCGACATCAAGTTGGCCGAGCACCGCCTGGTCGTCACGAAGGGCGAAGAGGTCATCGCGGACGAGGCCATCGGCGTCGGCACCGCGTCGACGCCCACGCCCGGCGGCATCTACTACATCAAGGAGCTGCTCCAGCCGCCCGACCCGACCGGCGACTACGGGCCCTACGCCTACGGCCTGTCGGGGTTCTCGAACGAGCTCGAGTCGTTCAACGGCGGCGAGGGGGTGATCGGCATCCACGGCACCAACGAGCCCGACGCCATCGGCACCGACGTGAGCCACGGGTGCATCCGCATGTCGAACGAGGCGATCACCCTGCTGGCCGCGGAGCTGCCGCTCGGCACCCCGGTCCACATCGAAGCCTGATCCCGCACGCGCAACGGCCCCGCCTTCCTCACGGAGGGCGGGGCCGTCTCGCGTTCCGGCCGAGGTGGCCGGATCATTCAGGGGGTGTCAGCCGGTGAAGGTCGGCTCGGCGACCACCGGGGTGGCCGGAGCGGGAGCGTCGGGGGCCGGGGCCGGGGCCGGGGCCGGCTCCGCGGGCACCTCGGCGGCGAGGATCTCGTAGGTCGCCGGGTCGTAGGTGACGATCGGCGTGGCCGGATCTGCACCGTCGTTGACGGTGCAGGTGGCCGTGATCGTGAGCGTGCCGGGCTCCAGCGGGGCCGTCGGGTCTGCCGGGCTCACCTCGATCGCCCAGCTGCCCTCCTCGTCGGCGAGGTCCGGGTTGTTCGGATCGTCGTTGGTGAGCGGTGCGCCGTCGACGAACACGTCGATCACGCCCGGGACGCCCTCGAGGATGCAGCCGGTGCCGGAGACGGTGAAGACCGCGTCGGTGCCGGAGGTGGGCGTGACGGTCAGGGGGAGCGGCGCTCCCTGGGCGCCGGCCGGCAGCCCGACGAGGAACGCCGACGTCGCGAGACCGGTGGAAGCTGCGAGTGCAGCCAGCTTGAGCTTCATGAAGATCTCCTCGGGGGGTTGCCCCAGTGCGGTGTCATGGCTCAGCCCGCGAAAAGTCGTCGGCCACGCCCGCTGCCCAGGGAACGGCTGTCCCGAAAGGCGCCACCAGTGCCCGCCACGATCCGCCAGCTGAAGCACGGAACCTAGCCGGGTGCCATCGGCTGGTTCCACGCGGGGGAGGCATCGCTGCTGGCCGGACGTCGTTCTGTAACGCAAACGATCGGTGGGCGCCCGTCTGCGTCGTCGAACTGGTACGCGCGTGCGTCCGGTGACCGTGACCGGTGACCGGTGATCCCCGGCCAGGGGAAGACGCACCTCGTCCATGTCTCATGGTGGTCCCGTACGCTCACCGGCGTGGACCTGCCGATCATGCCGCCCGTGAAGCCGATGCTCGCCAAGGCGATCTACGAGGTGCCTCGCGCCGACGGCCTGCTGTTCGAGCCGAAGTGGGACGGTTTCCGTTGCATCGTCTTCCGCGACGGTGACGAGGTGGAGCTGGGCAGTCGCAACGAGCGTC
>CAYUXB010000497.1:0-1756 GCA_964448525.1 uncultured Acidimicrobiaceae bacterium | reverse complement strand
CCTCGCCCCGCGGGTCCCCGCCCCGCGGGTCCTCGCCCCGCGGGTCCCCGCCCCGGCCGCCCGGGTCGCCCTCGCCCCGATCGTCCTCCTCGTCCGGCGGGCCCGCGAGCTGGGCGTCGATCTCCGAGAAGATCGTCGCGTACCCCTCGATCACCCAGCGGGGCGGGTCCTCGTAGCCGGGCCAGGAGGTGTCCGACACGACCAGTGTCCGCTCCCCCGCCATGCTCGCCGACACCGCAACGGCGTCGTCGTAGGTGCCGGGCACCTCGACGACCTCGGCCCCTTCCGACGCGATGCCCTCGATGCGGGCGTCGGCGGTGCCGGACGGCACCAGGATGCGCGACGACAACCCCAACAGCTTGGCCACGTGGGCGACGGCACGCCCGTGATTGCCGTCGGTGGCCGCCACCAAGGTCAACGGACCGAGCCGCTCGGCGACGATGCCGGCCAGGTCGTCGACCGTATCCCACGACGGCTCTCCGCCCAGGCGCTTGCACACCACGCGGTAGGTGGCCCACGAAGCGCCGAGGATCTTGAACGCCGGCAGCCCCAGCCGGCTCGATTCGTCCTTGACCAGCACTCGCGCCAGCCCGGCCGCGGTGGCGAGCTCGGGGACATCGCGCAGCGGAGTCGGCGCATAGCCGGGGAGCCGCTGGTGGAAGGCGTGCACGGCGCTTCCCGGCCGGATGCTCGCCGGCAGGGCCGAAGTGGCGTGGTTGCGCAGCAGGCGCGAGCGCGTGGACATGGTCCAGTGTCTACCCGCGTTGCACGGCCTCAGGGCTTGGCCGATCCGCCGGTCGTCCTGAATTCGCTCGCCTCCACGAGGCTCCGCCCGTATGGTCCCCCGTATGGGTATGAACTGCGTGATGGTGCTCCGTGCCCGCCTCCGGGAACTCCCCGTGGGGCTGGCACCGGCTCGCGCCACAGACGGCGCACCGGCTCGTCGCTGACGCCGGTATCCGCCCCGGCGATCTCGTCGTCGACATCGGCGCCGGCACCGGAGCGCTCACGGCGCCCCTCGTCGCCGCCGGTGCCCGCGTGATCGCCGTCGAGCTGCACCGGCAGCGCGCGGCCGCCCTGCGCGACCGCTTCGCCGGCGACGACGTGACTGTGGTGCGGGCGGACGCCGCCGACCTGCGCCTGCCCCGGCGACCGTTCCGGGTCGTCGCCAATCCTCCCTTCGCCGTCACCACCCAGGTGCTGCGGCGGCTGCTCGGCCCCGGGTCGCGCCTCGTCCGAGCCGACGTGGTGGTCCAGCGCGCCGCCGCTCACCGGTGGGCCGCCGGGCGCGCTCCCGGAGCAGGCCGCTGGGTGCGCGACTACCAGGTCGGTGTCGGCCGGCCGATCCCCCGGCGGGCGTTCACCCCCCGCCCGCCGGTGGACTGCACGACACTGGTCGTTCGCCGGCGCTGACCGCCACGATCCTCGATTTCCACGACTGGATCGGTCGCTGCAGCGACCGATCCAGTCGTGGAAATCCTCCCGCGGGGTGCGGGCTCGCGGGGTCAAGGGGTCACGGACCGGGGACGGGGCCGCGGGCCGGGGGCCGCGGTGGGCGACGGCGGCGAGGGCGGCGACGGCGGCGACGGCGGCGACGGTCAGGCGTCCATCAGCCCGGCGGCGACCGCGGCACCGAGCTCCCAGCAGGCCTCGCGGTCGTCGGCGGCCGGCGACCCGACGGTCGAGACCGGCGCCTGCGCGGCCGTCCATCGGAGCCCGGCCACGATCTTGTCGATGGCGCGCAGGGCGCCCGTCG
>CAYUXB010000496.1:0-1760 GCA_964448525.1 uncultured Acidimicrobiaceae bacterium | reverse complement strand
GGCGTAGTGGGAGTGCGACCCGACCGGCACGGCCCGGTCGCCGGTGTTCGTGACCGTCACCGCGACGAGCGCGGCGTCGGCGAACAGCTCGACCGGACCGTCGCCGGGGATCACCTCGCCGGGGACGATGTCCGCGCTCACGCGATGGGCTCGTGGATGGTGACGAGCTTGGTGCCGTCGGGGAACGTGGCTTCGACCTGCACCTCGGGGATCAGCTCCGGCACGCCGTCCATCACGTCGGCGCGGGTGAGCACCCGCCGCCCGGCGTCCATGAGGTCGGCGACCCGGCGGCCCTCGCGGGCGCCCTCCAGCACGAAGGTCGTGAGGATGGCGACGGCCTCGGGGTGGTTGAGCCTCACCCCGCGGGCCTGCCGATCGCGGGCAACCATGCCCGCCACGCTCACCAGCAGGCGCTCCTGCTCGTGCATCGTGAGGTTCATCGTGCCTCCGCCCGTCGTGCCCGCTGCGTCCCCATCGGCCGGCAACCTACGTGGGCTCCCTTGCCGCCTTGTCACCACCTCGTGTACGTCAGATGCCGGGATGCTGACGCCGATCTGACGTGCCGCGCCGTGCCCTGGCCCGGTGCGCGATCAAACCGTGAGCAGCTCCGAGAAGACCGCCACGTCGGCGCCCTCGGTCTCGCCCGCGTGGGCGACGACGCCGCCCTCCATGACCGCGTACCGCTCGGCCAGGCGGAGGGCGAACTCGACGTACTGCTCGACCAGCAGGATCGACGTGCCGGACCCGCGGTGCAGCTCGGCGATCGCGTCCTCGATCTCGAGGATGATCGACGGCTGGATGCCCTCGGTCGGCTCGTCCAGCACCAACAGCCCGGGCCGGGGCACGAGCGCGCGGGCGATGGCGAGCTGCTGGGCCTGCCCGCCGCTGAGCAGACCGGCGGGCCGGGCGAGCAGGCCGCGCAGGGCCGGAAAGACGTCGAGCGCCTCGTCGACGGCGCCGGGGGCGGGCTTGCCGCCGCCCCGCTCGTGCACCACGAGCAGGTTCTCCTGCACGGTGAGGTGCGGGAACACCTGGTGCCCCTGCGGGACGTAACCGATGCCCGCCCGGGCCCGCTGGTGGGGGGACAGGCCGGCGAGGTCGCGCCCGTCGAGCCGCACCGTCCCGGACCGCAGGGGCAACAGACCCATCACCGCGTTGAGCAGGGTGGTCTTGCCCACGCCGTTGCGGCCCATCAGGCACACGAGGCTGCCGGCCGGAACGTCGAGCGTCACGCCGAACACCACCTCGGTGCGGCCGTAGGCGACGTGCACGTCGTCGATCTCGAGCCTCACGGGGCCACCTCCGCACGGTCGGAGCGGGACGAGACGTCGCCGTCCCCCTCGTTGTCGCCGCCGCCGACAGCGCCGCCGCCGTCACCGCCGTCACCGACGCCAGCACCGCCGCCGACGACAGCACCGCCATCACCACCGTCGCCGACGACAGCGTCGCCGCCGACAGCGTCACCGCCGTCACCACCGCCGCCGACGACCGCACCGCCGCCGACAGCGACCGCACCGCGGTCACCGACGACAGCGTCGCCGTCCGCGTCCGCGTCGGCCGCGAGGGCGCGGGCCTCGATGGCCTCGACGTCGGCCGGGTCGACCACGATCGCACCCGAGCGCTCGTCGCGGGATCGGCCGAGGTACACCTCCCGCACCCGCGGGTCGGCCTGGACCTCGGCGACCGAGCCCTCGCACAGGATCTTGCCCTCGTGCAGCACGGTGACCGTGCGGGCGAAGCGGCGCAGGAACGCCATGTCG
>CAYUXB010000495.1:0-1765 GCA_964448525.1 uncultured Acidimicrobiaceae bacterium | reverse complement strand
CGGCGGCAGGGTGAGCACCGCCGAGTCGGGCTGGCCTTGCCACGGGGTGCCGTCGGTGGTGACGTCCGGTTGGACGACGCCGCTGCCACCCCAGCGCTCGTCGTCGGTGTTCAGCACATCGACCCAGCGACCGCCGGCCGGCAGGCCCACCCGGTACCCGTGGCGGGGCACCGGCGTCAGGTTGGCCACGACCGCGACCACCTCGCCGTCGCCTCCCCGGCTGTCGTTCCGCAGGAACGCGTAGACGGAGTTCTCCCGGTCGTTGGCGTCGAGCCACGTGAAGCCCGCCGCGGCGGTGTCCGCGCTCCACAGCGCCGGGGTGTCGGCCTCGACGCGGTTCAACTCGCGCAGCATGTCGTGCACGCCGCGGTGCATCGGGTCGGAGAGCAGGAACCAGTCGATCTCGCGGTCGTGGCTCCACTCGCGCTCCTGGGCGAGCTCTGCCCCCATGAACAGCAGTTGCTTGCCGGGATGCGACCACATCCACGCGTAGAGCGCCCGCAGGTTGGCGAAGCGCTGCCAGCGGTCACCCGGCATCTTGCCGAGCAACGAGCCCTTCATGTGGACGACCTCGTCGTGGCTGAGCGGGAGGACGAAGTTCTCGCTCCACGCGTAGGTCAGCCCGAACGTGAGCAGGTCGTGGTGCCACTTGCGGTGCACCGGCTCGGTGGAGAAGTACTCGAGCGTGTCGTGCATCCAGCCCATGTTCCACTTCTGGCTGAACCCGAGCCCGCCGGCGGCGACGGGGCGGGACACGCCTCCCCACGCCGTCGATTCCTCGGCCACCGTCAACACGCCGGGGATGTCGCGGTGCACGACGGTGTTCATCTCCTGCAGGAAGGCGATCGCCTCCAGGTTCTCGCGCCCGCCGTGCCGATTGGGCACCCACTCGCCGTCGCGGCGGGAGTAGTCGAGGTAGAGCATCGAGGCCACGGCGTCGACCCGCAGGCCGTCGACGTGCATCTCCTCCAGCCAGTAGCGGCCGCTGGCGATGAGGAAGTTGCGCACCTCGTTGCGCCCGAAGTTGAACACGAGCGTGCCCCAGTCGGGGTGCTCCCCTTGGCGGGGGTCCTCGTGCTCGTAGAGCGCGGTGCCGTCGAAGCGGGCGAGCGCCCACGCGTCGCGGGGGAAGTGGGCGGGCACCCAGTCGACGATCACCCCGATGCCCCGCTGGTGCAGGTGGTCGACCAGGTCGCGGAACCCGTCCGGGTCGCCGTGGCGGGCCGTGGGGGCGAAGTAGCCGGTGACCTGGTAGCCCCACGACGGCACGTAGGGGTGCTCGGTGGGGGGCAGCAGCTCCACGTGGGTGAAGCCCATCTCGGCCACGTGGTCGACGAGGCTCGTGGCCATCTCGCGGTAGGTGAGCGGGCGGTCGCCGTCCTCCGGCACCCGGCGCCACGACCCGAGGTGCACCTCGTAGACGGAGAGGGGCCGGCGGAGCTGGTCGGTGCGGCGCCGCTCCTCGAGCCAGGCGTGGTCGGACCACGCGTGGTCCGACTCCACGACGATGCTGTTCGTGCCGGGCGGGTGCTCGGCCGAGAACGCCATCGGGTCGGCCTTCAGGCGCAGGTGGCCGGCCTCGGTCTTGATCTCGAACTTGTAGCGGGCGCCGGCGCCCACCTCGGGCAGGAACAGCTCCCACACCCCGCTCGACCCGAGGCTGCGCATGGGGTGGAGGCGGCCGTCCCAGCCGTTGAAGTCGCCCACCACCCGCACCGAGCGGGCGTTGGGCGCCCACACCGCGAACGAGGTGCCCTGCTGGCCC
>CAYUXB010000494.1:0-1765 GCA_964448525.1 uncultured Acidimicrobiaceae bacterium | reverse complement strand
CGGCGACGAGCGCCTGCGAATCCGATCGCTTCCCATCGAGCGCTCCTGACCGGTCTCGGGCACGACCCGGTCGGGCAGCCCTCTCCGATGGCGCTGGCCGACCGCCGCCGCCCCGAGCTCCGGGTGGACGTGCACGACGCGCGCGCCCGGGACCGCAGGCTCCACCGCCTTGATGGCACTCCCCACCCGTCGCCGAAGTTCACGGCCTCACGCTCGAACTCGCCGGTCTGGACGCCGCCGGACACCCCGAACGTCGCGTCGTCGCAGCCGTCGCGGGCGCGCTGGGCGGCCGCCGAGGCGCCATAGAGCGCTGTACTCGCTACCGCGACCAGACACAAGACAAGAAATACCTGGTCACGCTCGGTGGAGACGATGGGACTCGAACCCACGACCCCCTGCTTGCAAAGCAGGTGCTCTAGCCAACTGAGCTACGTCCCCTGGTCGGTCGACCAGCGTACCGGGCCTGCCGAACACGCCGCGAAACGCCCCGCGAACCGGCGGCGGCGACCACCTCACGTGGGGCCGCCGACCGGCTCCGTCGCATGTGCCACGGGCCACCACTCGACCGCCTAGGTTGACCACGCGATGAAGGGATGGCTCGTGGGGACGGCACTGCTCGTCGTGGTCGTGGCGTCGGGCGCAGGCCTGTGGATCACGTGGGAATCGACCCAGTCGACCACCACCGACCACTACGCGTCCGCCGCCAACCGCAGCCTCGTCACCTCGACGACCGAGGGCACCGCTCCGACCACGACCACCACCATCCCCTCCGCGCCCGCGTGCGAGGTCGGTGACGAGTTGATCACCGACGACCCCGACGTCGAGTGGGCCACGACCGTCATCGACACGACTCGCCGGCTGCCGGACGCCTACCGACCGCCCGACCTGGTCGACTCCACCGAGGCCGGGTTCGAGTCACGCGACCAGGTGCGGGCGCTCGTCATCGACGACCTCGCCGCGCTCCGCACCGCGGCGGAGGCCAACGGCACGCCGATCGTCGTCATCTCCGGCTACCGCAGCTTCTCGTACCAGGCCAACCTGTTCTTCCAGCGTGCGGCCCAGATCGGTGCGGAGGAGGCGGCCCTGCACACCGCCCATCCCGGTCACAGCGAGCACCAGCTCGGCACCGCGATCGACGTGCTCGATCCGGGCGTCGGTGAGCTGACGACCGCCTTCGGCGAAACCCCCGCCGGCCAATGGATCGCCGCGCATGCCCACGAGTTCGGGTTCGTCGTCAGCTACCCGGAGGGGGCGCGCGACCGCACCTGCTACGAGTACGAGCCCTGGCACCTGCGCTACGTCGGCCGTGACGTCGCGGCGGACATCCACGAGTCGGGGGTCACGGCGCGCGAGTGGATGCTGGCGCCGCGCGCTCCCACAGGCGGCTGACCCGGTTAGCGTCGCGGGGTGCCCCGTCGCTCGTCCCGCTGTCTCGCCCTCCTCGTCATCCTCCTGTTCGTCGCCGCCTGCGCGTCGGAAGCGGACGAGTCGACCCTCGGTGCGCGCGACACGGGCGCCTCGGCCCCGGAACAGGACGACGGCAATAGCGACGGCAGCGACGACCCCAGTCAGGGTGGTGACGACCAGATCGACTGGTCGTCATGTGGGAATCGCACCGAGTGCGCCGAGCTCGACGTCCCCGTCGACTACGACGACCCCGACGGCGAGACCCTCACCGTCAGCGTGCTGCGGGTGCCGGCCACCGGCGATCGGATCGGCGCGCTGTTCGTGAACCCGGGCGGCCCCGGCGGCACCGCCGCCGACT
>CAYUXB010000493.1:0-1772 GCA_964448525.1 uncultured Acidimicrobiaceae bacterium | reverse complement strand
CCCGGTGCCAGACGGCGGGCGCGACGACGGACAGGTCGACGCATGATCCGGGTGCTGCTCGCCGATGACCAGGCGCTCGTGCGGGCCGGGTTCTCGGCCCTGCTCGGCGCCCAAGACGACATCGTCGTCGTCGGCGAGGCGAGCGACGGCGACGAGGCGGTCGTCCTCGCCCGCCGTGAGCGCCCCGACGTCGTGCTCATGGACATCCGCATGCCGGGCAGCGACGGCCTGTCCGCCACCCGGGCCATCGTGGGCGACGAGCGGCTGTCCGAGGTGCGGATCGTCATCCTCACCACCTTCGAGCTGGACGAGTACGTGTTCGACGCCATCCGCTCCGGGGCGAGCGGGTTCCTGGTCAAGGACACCGAGCCCGTCGAGCTGCTGCGGGCCGTCCGGGCGGTCGCCGCGGGCGACGCGCTCCTGTCGCCCGGCGTGACCCGGCGGCTGATCGGCGCGTTCGCCACCGGCAGCCGCGAGCCCCGCGCCGACCCGGCCCTCGACGTGCTGACCGACCGGGAGCGCGAGGTGATGGTGCTCGTCGCCGAGGGCCTGTCCAACGACGAGATCGCCGCGCGCCTCTACGTGAGCCCCATGACCGCCAAGACCCACGTCAGCCGGGCGATGACCAAGCTCGCCGCCCGCGACCGGGCCCAGCTCGTGGTCTTCGCCTACGAGTCCGGCCTGGTCCGCCCCGGCTGGTCCGACACGGCCTGATCCACGCCGCCCACCGGCAACGACCCGAGGTCATGGGTTCCGCCGGGTCCAGGCCGAGGTCATGGGTTCCATTTCCGGAAGCTTGAGGTCATGGGTTCCGGATCCGGAACCCATGACCTCAGGCGCCCCGAATCGGAACCCATGACCTCGCCTCCGTCGAGCGGTGTCGCCGGAGGAGAGGCCGACGTACGACGCTCGGCGTAGGCGCAGATCATCCCCTGGGGCAACGACGCGGCGGGGCCCCGGGCAGACGATCGGTGCATGTTCACCTCACTGATCGCCACGCACGCCGACGGGTGGGGCCACGGCCCCGGCCCGTGGGCCCTCATCCCCCTCACGTTCTTCCTCGTGTGGATCGCCGTCATCGCCTTCGCGGTGTGGCGCTTCCGCCGCGGCGGCGCCCCCTGGGCCCGGCACAGCGGGCAGTCGGTGCTGGCCGAGCGCTACGCCCGAGGCGAGATCTCGGACGAGGAGTACCGCCTGCGCCGCGACGTCCTGAAGGAGCAGACCCGATGAGCACCGTCACCGATCCCACCCCTCCCACCCCCATGCCCAGCCGCGTCGCCGCGGCCCGGGCCGTCGACGCCACCAAGGTCTACGGCTCGGGCGCCACGGCGGTCATGGCCCTCGACCAGGTGTCCGTCGAGCTCGAGGCCGAGCGCTTCACCGCCATCATGGGGCCGTCCGGCTCCGGCAAGTCGACGCTCATGCACTGCGTCGCCGGGCTCGACAGCCTCACCGAGGGCCGCGTCCTCATCGGCGACGTCGACCTCGGCACGCTGTCCGACAGGGACCTCACGCTGCTGCGGCGCGACCGCGTCGGGTTCGTGTTCCAGGCGTTCAACCTGGTGCCGACCCTGACGGCGCACGAGAACATCGTGCTGCCGGACCGCCTCGCCGGCCGCCGGCCCGAGCAGGGCTGGCTCGACGAGGTCGTCCGCACGGTCGGGCTCGGCGACCGGCTCGACCACCGCCCGTCCGAGCTGTCGGGCGGCCAGCAGCAGCGGGTCGCCGTGGCCCGGGCGCTGGCCGGCCGCCACGACATCGTGTTCGCGGAC
>CAYUXB010000492.1:0-1788 GCA_964448525.1 uncultured Acidimicrobiaceae bacterium | reverse complement strand
CGGCCGAGCAGGGTGAGGCTGCCGTCGGCCTCGACCATCGCGTAGTCGCCGGGGCAGGAGTAGCGCTTGCCCTCGAACTCGATGAATGTGGCGGCGGTCTTGTCCGGGTCCTTGTAGTAGCCGATCGGCTGGTGGCCGCCGACGGCGACCCGGCCGATGTCGCCGGAACCGGGCTCGACGCGCCGGCCGTCGTCGCTGATCACGATGGTGTTCTCGCCCAGCGTGAACGTGGCCGTCTGGGTGGCGCTCGTGCCCGACGAGACCGAGCTGCCCATGCCGACGGCTTCAGACGACGAGAAGGCGTCGACGAGCATCATGCCGGGGTGGTGCTTGAGCAGACCCTGCTTGACCGGCTCGCTCCACATGACGCCCGAGGAGGCGATGAGGAAGAGGCTGGTCAGATCCCAGCGGCCCGGGTTCTCGTCGAGCGCCCGCAGCATCGGCTTGCCGAAGGCGTCGCCGACGATGGCGATCTGGTTGACCCGCTCGCGCTCGATCGTGTCGAACATCTCGTAGATGTCGAGCTTGCGCTCGGTGAGCGTCACCGAGCTGCCGCCGAGCGACAGGATGATGAGCTGCGTGTACAGGCCCGTGCCGTGCATGAGCGGGCAGGCGGGCATGCCGACGGGGCCCGCGGCCTTGACGTTCTGGCGCACCAGCTCGAGGTCGGCCTCCGCCTCCTTGTAGGCGGGGTTCATCTGCGACACGAGGTTGCGGAACAGGTCGTCCTGGCGCCACATCACGCCCTTCGGCATGCCGGTGGTGCCACCCGTGTAGGTCATCATGATGTGGTCGCCGCTGCGGCCCCACGGGGCGACGACGCGCTCGACGTGGCCGGTGGCAGCGTCCTCGTAGGGCAACGCCCAGTCCGGGCACGGGCCGTGGCCGTCGTCGACCCACAGCCACGTGGTGATGCGGGGCACCCGGTCGCGGATGCGTTCGATCGTGTCGGTGAACACCCCGTGGAAGACGACGGCCACGCAGTCCGCGTTGTCCCACAGGTAGACGAGCTCGTCGTCCTGGTAGCGATAGTTGGTGTTGATCGGCACGAGGCCGGCCTTGAAGGCGGCGAGGATCGACTGGATGTACTCGGGCCCGTTGTAGAGGTACTGCGCGACCTTGTCCTGCTCGACGGCGCCCCGGTCGAGGAGGAGCTTGGCGACGCCGTTGGCACGACGGTCGAACTCGCTCCAGGTGACGTGCAGATCGCCGTGCACCTGTGCCTGCTCGTCCGGGATCTGCTCGGCGATGACTTCCCAGACGTCAGCGAAGTTCCAGCCCGGCATCGATGGTCCCTTCGTGTTGCTCGCGAGGTTCGTGGCGTGGCGACGGTCGGTGGTGAGGCCGACCGGCGATCGCGGGAGGGTAGTCAACGCCGGAAACACAGGTGAAACGCCCGGTGCACCTAGGTGTGGTGGTGACGCCGCGCGTCGTGGTGGAATCGGTGCTCAACCGACGCTGCTTCCGGCGCTGCCGTCGTCGACCTCGGGGCTGCCGGTGTAGGTGACTTGGTGGCCGGCGCCTGTGAGGTCGATCGCGTCCGTCGACCCGGTGACATCGACCACGTGGCCGGCGCCCTGGATCGTGATCGAGGCCGCGTCGGTGATGGTCACGGTGTTCCCGTTGCCGCCGACGGTGACGGCACCGCAGCTGCCGCTGAGGCCGACCTGGAGCTCGGTGCCGCGCACGGAGACGTCTTCGCCCCCGCAGTCGTGGTCGCCGCTCGAGGTCAGGCTGACCGCACCGTCGCCGTCGTCCGGGCCGTCGTCGTCCCGGTCGTCGTCGTCC
>CAYUXB010000491.1:0-1790 GCA_964448525.1 uncultured Acidimicrobiaceae bacterium | reverse complement strand
AGAGGCCACGTGGCCTGCAGCAGCCGACCCGGCCCGGCCTCGTCCGGCCCTGGGCCCCGGCCCGGCCCCGGCCCGAGGCGATGGGTTCCGACTTCGGGAGGACGAGGCAATGGGTTCCGGATCCGGAACCCATTGCCTCGTCCTGCCTGAAACGGAACCTATGACCTCGCCGTAACTCAGCCGGGCGCCGTCGCTCTCAGGTGCCGACGTTGCCCTTGAGGAAGGCGATGTCGTCCTTGCGGCCCGCGTCGGCCGTTTCGCAGATGACCGGGGCGTCGGCCCGCGCCACGACCGCCACCAGCAGGTCGGGGTCGATCCTGCCGGTGCCGAGGTTGGCGTGGCGGTCGCGGCCCGATCCGGCGTCGTCCTTCGAGTCGTTGCAGTGCACGAGGTCGATGCCGCCGGTGATGGCGACGATGCGCTCGACGGCGTCGACCAGCGCCTCGCCCGCGGCCCACGCGTGGCAGGTGTCGAGGCAGAAGCCGATGCCGGTGTCGCCGATGTGGTCCCACAGCCGGCCGATCGTGTCGAAGTGGCGAGCCATGGCGTGGTCGCCCCCGGCCGTGTTCTCGAGGTAGATCGGAACGTCGGTCTCGAGCGAGTCGAGGCCCTTGCGCCAGCGCTCGAACCCCGCGGTGGGGTCGTCGTCCGCGGTGACGTGCCCGCCGTGCACGATCACGGCCCGGGCGCCGATGTCGGCCGCGGCGTCGCAGGTCTGCTGCAGCACCTTGCGGGACGGGATGCGCACCCGGTTGTTCGGCGATGCCAGGTTGATGATGTACGGGGCGTGGACGTAGATCGGCACCTCGGACGCCCGCAGCGCGTCGGCGTCGGGCCGGGGCTGCGGCTTCTTCCAGCTCTGCGGGTCACCGAGGAAGATCTGCACCACCTCGGCCCCCTCGGCAGCGGCGGTGGTGAGCGGGTCGTCCTGCGAGACATGCGATCCGATGAGCACGCCTCCCACCCTACGCACCCGTGCCGAGCATCCAATACCCCGTTAGGGTATGGGTGTGCCCGGATACACGATGACGAAGGACGACTACCTCCGGCGGCTGCGTCGCATCGAGGGGCAGGTCAGGGGCCTCCAGCGCCTCGTCGACGAGGACACCTACTGCATCGACGTGCTGACGCAGATCTCCGCGGTCACGAGCGCGCTCCAGAGCGTTGCCGTCGGGCTGCTCGACGAGCACCTCCACCACTGCGTCAGCGACGCGGTGTCCTCCGGCGCCCCGGACGCAGCGGAGAAGATCTCCGAGGCGACCAGGGCCATCGAGCGCCTCGTCAAGAGCTGACGGGCACCGTCACCGGCGCCTCGTCCGGGATGCGCCGCTCCACGATCAGCCCGCCGAGGGGCACGACGGCGGCGACGACGACCATGACGGTGGTCCAGCCGGTCCAGGCGAGCTTCTCGCGCACGTACAGGGCGAGGGCGACGTAGGCGAGGAAGAGCAGGCCGTGGATCGGCCCCATCACCGTGACCAGCTCGGGTGCGTCGAGCGCGCGCTTGGCCACCGAGGCGCCGAGCAGCAGCAGGTACGAGGCGGCCTCGGCCAGGGCGACGATCTTGAACAGGCGGATCGGGTTCACGAGGGTCCTTCGGGGGCCGGATGGGTCCCGCGATGATCCACGCCTCGCCGTCCCGCCGCCAAAACGCAAACGTCCCCACCTCCCGCCAGGAAGGTGGGGACGCTGCGAGGGCGCAGGGTCAGGGCAGCAGGCCGTGGGCATCGATGGTGCGCTCGGCACCGGTGGCGATGTCGTAGATGCGCACCGGGCCGTACGAGTCGTAG
>CAYUXB010000490.1:0-1793 GCA_964448525.1 uncultured Acidimicrobiaceae bacterium | reverse complement strand
ACGATCTCCATGATCTCGGTGGTGATGGCGTCCTGGCGGGCCCGGTTCATGGCCCTGCTGTACTTGACGATGAGCTCTTCGGCGTTGTCGGTCGCCGACTTCATCGCCCGCTGCTGGGCGGCGAAGAACGACGCCGACCCCTCGAGCAGCGCGGCGTAGAGGCGGGCCTCGGCGTAGCGCGGCAGCAGGCGATCGAGGATCTCCTGCGGGTTCGGCTCGAACTCGTAGTCGGCCGGGGGGCCGTCGCTCGCCTGGGTGAGCATCGAGGAGTCGAGCGGGACGAATCGGCGGATCGCCACCTTCTGGGTGGCGGCCGACAGGAACTGGGTGTACGCCAGCTCGACGAGGTCGTACTCGCCCTTCTCGAAGCGGGTGGTCACGTAGTCGGCGACCAGCCTGGCGTCCTCGTAGGTCGGCGTGTCCGACATGCCGAGGTAGCTCTGGTCGATGTCCCAGCCGCGGAAGCGGAAGTACGACTGCGCCTTCTTGCCCACGGTGACGAGCCGGGTCTGACGACCCTCGGCCCGCTGACGCTGCATCGAGCGCTCCGCGGCGCGGATGACCGAGCTGTTGTACGCGCCGGACAGGCCACGATCGGCGGCGATGACCACGTAGGCGACCGTGTCGACCTGGTCGCGCTCCATGAGCAGGGGCGAGCCCCCACCGGCACCGGCCGCGGCCAGGTTGCGGATGACCTCGGTGATGCGCTCGCTGTAGGGGCGAGCGGCGGCCACGCGCTGCTGGGCCTTGACGATGCGGCTGGCGGCGATGAGCTCCATCGCCTTGGTGATCTTCTTCGTGGACTGCACCGAGCGGATCTGCCGGCGGAGCGCACGTTCCTGGCCGCCGGGCACTATCTGCCCCCGGCTGTTCCTCGGCTGGCGGCTCGGGCCTCCGGCCGTGTCAACGGCCGCATCGGTGCCTCGAACTGCTCAGACGACTTCACGTCGTGATCGACGTGCATCATTCGGTCACCTCGTCCTGCGGGGCGTCCTCCGGGGCGGGCTCCGCTGCCGCGGCCTCGTCGGCCGCCTGCTCCCAGCTGAACTGCTCCCCGAAGCCCTTGATCGCCGCCTCGAAGGCGTCGATGTCGGTGATGTCGCCCGTCGACTTGACGCCCTCGAGCAGGTCGGAGTGGCGGTTGCGGAACCAGGCCAGAAGCTCGGACTCGAAGCGGCGCACCTCCTCGACCGGCACCGGGTCGAGGTAGCCGTTGGTCGCCGCGTAGAGCGACACGACCTGTTCCTCGACGGGCAGCGGGCTGTTGAGCGGCTGCTTGAGCAGCTCGACCAGGCGGTAGCCGCGGTCGAGCTGGGCCTGGGACACCTTGTCCAGCTCGGAGCCGAAGGCCGCGAACGACTCGAGCTCACGGAACTGCGACAGATCGCCCTTCAGCGTGCCGACGGCCTTCTTCATGGCCTTGATCTGGGCGGCGCTGCCCACGCGAGACACCGACTGGCCGGTGTCGAAGGCGGGCCGCACACCCGACTTGAACAGGTCGTCCTGCAGGAAGATCTGGCCGTCGGTGATCGAGATCACGTTGGTCGGGATGTACGCCGAGACGTCACCCGCCTTGGTCTCGATGACCGGCAGAGCGGTCAGCGAGCCGGCGCCGTTCTCGTCGGACAGCTTCGCGGCACGCTCCAGCAGGCGGCTGTGCAGGTAGAACACGTCACCCGGGTAGGCCTCACGACCCGGCGGGCGGCGCAGCAGCAGCGAGATGGCACGGTATGCCTCAGCCTGCTTGGTCAGGTCATCGTAGATGACGAGGACGTGGTTGCCCTCGTACATCC
>CAYUXB010000489.1:0-1794 GCA_964448525.1 uncultured Acidimicrobiaceae bacterium | reverse complement strand
GTGGCAGCCGTAGCTGTTGCCGGCGGAGTCGGTGTTGTTCTTGAACAGGTAGATGACGCCGCGGATGCCCTCCTCCCGCAGCCGGGCCTCGGCCGAGACCAGGAGCTGTTCGAGGATGCGCTCGCCGGCCTTGTCGTGGGTGACCAGGTCGAGGATCGAGTCGCACTCCGGCGTGGCGTACTCGGGGTGGCTGCCGACGTCGAGGTAGAGCCGTGCGCCGTTGGCCAGGAACACGTTGCTCGACCGGCCCCAGGACACGACGCGGCGGAAGAGGTAGCGGGCCACCTCGTCGGGGCTCAGCCGCCGCTGGCCCCGCAACGTGCAGGTGACGCCGTACTCGTTCTCGAGGCCGAAGATGCGACGCTCCACAACCGCACGCTACCGCCGCCCGGGTGATGGGGGGACGACGTTCTGCGGTCGGTCCCGTGACCTGGGGGTCCGTGGGGCGTTTCGGGGCGGCCTGACGCCGTGGACCACGGCGAGGGAGCCATCGCTGCTCCGGGGCCGGACCCGGGTACCGTCACGACGTGACGATCGGGCCGATGGTGCCTCTGACGACCGCGGCGAACCCGTTCGCCGCCCGCGTCCTCGCCGCCCACCTGGGCGCCGAAGGCATCGTGTGGGAACTGCGCGGCAACGTCGACGGCCCCTATCCGGTCGGTCCGGTCGAGGTGCTGGTGGCTGTGGACGACCTCGCTGTCGCACGCGAGCTCGTCACCGAGCAGCGCGACCTCCCCGTGGCGGAGCACGCGGATGCGCCGACGGGCCCGGACCGAGCCGCGGACGCACCCAGCCCGGCAGGCCGCGCCGACGACCGCACGCCGCTCGAGCTGCAGTTGCTGCTCGTGCTGGTCCTCCTGCTCGCCCTGGTGCTCCTCGTGCTGACGTTCACCGGGCCATGACCGCACCGCCTGGCGGTCAGCTCTCGCTGCCGCCGCCGGAGGTGGCGTCGCTCCCCGTGGTGTCGTCGCCGGACGCTCCGTCGCCCGCGCCGGCCTGATCGCCGCCGGAACCGCGCTCGGCGCCCGCGTCCTCGCCTTCGTCGGCAGAGCGCTCCGCCTCGAGCGTGGTGGTCGCGGCCACCGGCACCTCGGATCGCGGCTCCGGCGTCACGTGCTGCCCGCCGAGCGCGCTCGTCACCTCGTCGTCGGTCAGGCGGCGGAATGCCCGCCGGCCGTTGCCGCGGCTGAGGACCGCCACCTCCAACCCCTCCGCGGTGAGCCGGCGCTCGGACCCGGCCAGCGCTCCCACGGCGGCCTGGATGGCGGAGTCCAGCGCTTGGCCTGCGGTGTAGGTCTCCTTGAGGCGCGCACTGATGGCCTCCGCCTCGCCGCCGAGGACGGTGAAGCCGTGCTCGTCGACGACCGTGCCGTCGTAGAGGATGTGGAACAGGCGGTCGTCGCTCGAGTCGTCGCCGACCTCGGCCACGACGATCTCGACCTCCATCGGCTTGGCCTCGTGCGTGAACACGTCGCCCAGCATCTGGGCGTAGGCGTTGGCCAGGCTCTGGGCGTCGACGTCCTCCCGGCTGAACGAGTAGCCCTTGAGGTCGGCGTGCCGCACGCCGGCGATGCGGAGGCGGTCGTACTCGTTGTACTTGCCCGCGCCGGCGAAGGCGATGCGGTCGTAGATCTCGCTGACCTTGCGCAGGGTGGCGGACGAGTTCTCCGCGCAGATGAGGATGCCGTCCGCGTAGGTGAGCGCGGCGAGGGCCCGACCGCGGGCGATGCCCTTGCGGGCGAAGTCGGCCTTGTCCTTCATCGCCTGCTCGGGAGCGACGTAGAAAGGCATGCT
>CAYUXB010000488.1:0-1805 GCA_964448525.1 uncultured Acidimicrobiaceae bacterium | reverse complement strand
GTAGGAGACCTTGGGGTGGTCCTGCATGCCCCTCCCGACCCCGGGGACCTCGGCCACGAGGTCGATCGGGTGGCGCGAGATCTCCTCGCGCGGGCCGATCCCCGAGCGCAGCAGGGCCGCCGGGGTGGCGTAGGTGCCCAGCGCCATCACCACGGCGTCGGCGGCCACCGTCTCGGCGCCGTCGGGCCCGATCACCCGCACCCCGACCACCCGGCCGTCGCGCGTCTGGACGCGGTCGACGACCACCCCGGTGCGCAGGCGCAGGTTGTCGCGCGCGAGAGCCGGGTCGAGGTAGAGGTCGGCCGGGGTCTGGCGGACCCCGTCGAGCATGTTGAGCGGGATCGGGCCGACGCCGACCGCCCCCGGCTGGTTGTGGTCGTCGACCCACTCGTGCCCCACCGCGAGGGCCGCCTCGCAGAAGCGCTCCTGCAGCTCGAGCCACCCTCCGCGCGGGTAGCGCGAGATCGGGATCGGCCCTCCGTCGCCGTGCCAGGGCGCCCCCCCGAAGTCGCGGTCGGACTCGATCGCGCGGAACCAGGGCAGCCAGCTCTCCCAGCCGTAGCCGTCGACGTGCCGGTCCCACTCGTCGTAGTGCTCGGGGTGCCCGCGCAGGGCGATGGCGCCGTTGGTGACCGAGGAGCCGCCCACCACCCGTCCGCGCGGCACGTGGACCAGCCGCGGCGATGCCCCCGCGCGCGCCGCCCACCCCCAGTCGTGGGTCTCCTTGATGATCCGGTGCGAGTGGGTGAGCTCGGCCGGCCATTCGCCGGGGCGGTAGTGCGGGCCGGTCTCGAGCAGCACGACCTCGGTCTGCGGGTCCTGCGAGAGCCGCGCGGCGGCGACGCACCCGGCCGTCCCGGCGCCGCAGACCACGACGCGCACGCGTGCTCCTTAGCCGGCGGCCAGGCGGCCGCCGTCGACCACCAGGGTCTGGCCGGTGATGAAGCTGGCGGCGTCGGTGAGCAGGAAGACGATCGGCCAGGCGGCCTCGGCGGGCGAGCCCACCCGCCCGAGCGGCGACTTGGCGACGAACTTCTCGCGCAGGGCCGGGTTGGCGGTCATCAGCCCCTCGACCATCTCGGTGGCGATCGTGCCGGGGGCGATCGAGTTGCACAGCACGCCGACCGGGCCGAGCTCCACCGCGAGCGTGCGCGTCAGCGCGTCGAGGGCGGCCTTCGAGGCGTTGTAGGGGCCGATGCTCGGCAGGCCGGTGAGCGCGCCGACCGAGCTCAGGTTGACGATCCGGCCGCCCGTCCCCGCGGCGGCCAGCTGGCGGCCGACCGCGCGGGCGAAGGCCGCCGCGCCGAGCAGGTTGACCTGCAGCACCTCGTCCCACGCCGCCAGCGGCGTCTCGGTGACCGGCTGGTAGACGGGGTTGATGCCGGCGTTGTTGACCAGCCCCCAGAGGGTGCCTCCCAGCGCCTCGGCGGCGTCCAGGGCCTCGCCGGCGACCATGGTGTCGGCCACGTCGCCGGGCACGCCCACGGCGGGGCCCGGCAGGGACCGCGCCAGCTCGTGGAGGGCGTCGCCGGAGCGCGCCACCAGGACGACGCCGCCGCCGCGGGCGCTGACGCCGCGAGCCACCTCGGCGCCGATGCCGCGGGAGGCTCCTGTGACGATGACGGTGCGCCCGTCGAGACGGAAGGGGTCGCTCACGGCGGGCAGTCTATCCACCGCCCCCGCCGGTAGACTGGCCGGCGTTCCCACCGTCGACGCGCGCCCGCGGCGACGCACCCGACCGCCCGAGGTTCGCATGCTGAGCTACGCCTTCACGGAGGAGCAGGAGGACCTACGCGAGATGGTCC
>CAYUXB010000487.1:0-1810 GCA_964448525.1 uncultured Acidimicrobiaceae bacterium | reverse complement strand
CGGAGCAACCACGCCACGCGCCCATGATGCCGGGGCCGCCCCCACTTCCGGTACACGGCGTCGTTCGGGCGTCGTCGCGTCCAATGCCGCAGACGACGCCGTCGAACTCAACCCGACCCTCCTGAGCCACTTCCCCGCCCGCCCGGCGATCTCTGGATCGACGCCTGCGGCGACAACCAAGACGACGCGTGAGACGGCAGTCACACCTAACGCATAGTGTGATGGCGGAAGCACTTCAGGTGGACGACAGGGCGGTGGGGAAATGGCGGACGGATTCCAGGTCGCGCGGCTGATCCCGGTCAGCGGCATCAGCAACAACACCGAGGCGGAGATGCGGGCCACATCTGCGCTTCTGTCGGTGCTCACGATCGTGCGGGACTTCTCGATCGGTGTGCTGTCGCCACTCGGCGCCTCGACGGCCCGCAAGGCGACGGTGGAGGCGTTCATCGAGACGAGCTTCAAGCTCGACGACGGCACGGTGGTGCGCCCCGATGGCCTCGTGCAGGTGACCTACGGGTCGTCGACGTGGAAGACCCTCGTCGAGGTGAAGACCGGCGGCAATGCGTTGCAGCCGCAACAGGTGACGAGCTATCTGGCTGTTGCGCGCCAGCAGGACATCGACGCCGTGCTCACGATCTCCAACGAGATCGGAATCGGTTCCCAGCATCCCTGCGCCGCCGTGCGGGTGCGCTCGAACTCGAAGGTCCTCCTCACACACCTCTCGTGGACCGAGCTGCTGGCGCACGCGGTCAAGGCCAAAGTGCATCGAGGGGTGAGCGACCCGGAACAGGCGTGGATCCTCGGTGAGCTGATCCGCTACCTCGAGCATCCAGCATCCGGGGCGATGGACCTCGAGGACATGGGTCCGGCGTGGGCATCCGCGCGCGATGCCGCTCGAGCGGGAACACTGCGACGCACCGACGAGGCGTGCGCCGAGATCACCCAGCGCTGGGACCAGCTTCTCCGCTTCGCAGCGCTTCGCCTCGGGTCGAGCACCGGGGTCGACGTGCAGCCGGTGGTGCCGCGCGCCCAGGCAGACCCGGCCGCCCGGTTGGGTCACCTGGCCGAGAACCTGACGAGCAACGGCGTCCTCGACGGAACTCTTCGGATCCCGGGGGCTGTGGGTGATCTCCTGATCTCTGCTGACCTCCGGGCCCGCCAGATCGCTACGAGCACCGTCGTCCCGGCACCGACGGACCGCGGAAACCGGGCCCGCGTCACCTGGCTGCTCAAGCAGCTCGGTCCGGACGCACCCCGAAACCTGATGATCGAAGCCTGGCCCCGCCATGCACGTCAGCCGCTCACGGCGACCCTCGCCGGCGCCGAGGAGAACAAGGACCTCCTGGTCGACCCCGATCGACGCGACATCCTCCGGTTCGCACTCGTCAGGCGTTGTGAGATGGGCCAGAACCGCAAGGATGGCGGCCGGTCGCCCGGGTTCATCGAGAGCACGACGGGCGCCATCGACGCGTTCTACGGCTCGACGATGCAGCAGATCGTCCCGTGGTCTCCCCGCCCGCCGCAGGCTCGCCCGTCGAAGCGTCCGAGCGAGGGCGTCACCAAGCCGATCGAGGACACCGAGGACCTCGAAGGCGCCATCGACATCGCTCGTGCAGGTAGCGACGGTGGTGACACACCACACGGGGCGGAGCCCAGCGACAACTCCATAGACGCGCCGATCGGGGTGGCTGCCCAGGGCGGATCGGGGCCGACCACAGGTCACTGAGACGAACCCGCTCGGCGGGCCTTCTTCTCTCAGCGGCGGGCCAGGAGGCGGCGGGTGCGGGGGACCGCCGTGTCCGGAAGGGTG
>CAYUXB010000486.1:0-1812 GCA_964448525.1 uncultured Acidimicrobiaceae bacterium | reverse complement strand
ACAAGGACAGCCGCGAGCACTTCGAGATGCGCATCCACAAGCGCCTGCTCGACATCCTGGAGCCGAGCCCCAAGACGGTCGACTCCCTCCAGCGCATCGAGCTCCCCGCCGGCGTCGACATCGAGATCAAGATCCAGCAGGCCTAGCTCGCTCGAGCGTCGATCTGCTTCGCCGGGCGGCACCACGAAGGTGCCGCCCGTTGCGCGCCCGCTTACCTGAGCGTCGGGCACAGACTCGAGGTCGCCCGCGGGCTGAAGATCGACGTCGTCCCCTTGCCCAACTCGGTCCGGCCGGCGGCCATAGACCTCGGTCGCCCGGCCGGGTGGGCCCGCGGGCCCGACCGTCGCGTCGCCGCGCCGGCCGGGCCGGGGGAGCGGGTCAGCCGATCCGGGTGATCCGGTCCTGCGGTCCGGGGGCCACGCCGCCGGGGGCGGCCGTCAGGTAGTCCTCGAGGGCGTCGAGGTCGACGGCGCCACCGAGCCGGTCGGTGCCCTCGTTGAGGACGGGAAAGTTGTCGCCACCCGTGGCGAGGAAGCTGTTGACCGTGATGCGGTACGTGGCCGCCGGGTCGACCGTCACACCCCCGATGGCGATCGTCGAGGCGTCGACGGCATCCGCGGTGGCGCAGTCGGCGGCTCCGACCGCAGCGGCGGCGTAGGTGTAGGTGAACCCGGCGGAGGGCTGCAGCACCCGTGGTGCGGCGGCGTTGCCCCCGCAGAACTGCTCCTCGAGCATCCGGTCGATCTGCGTGCCGGTGAGCGACAGCGTCACCAGGCTGTTGCCGAACGGCTGGACGGTGAACGCCTCCTCGTAGGTGACGTTGCCGTCGCCCTCGCCACCTGTCGCCGCGTAGACGAGATCGGCTCGGATGCCGCCGGGGTTCATGAACGCCGCCACGGCGCCGCCGAGCTCCGGCGGTGTGGTGGCCGCCAGTTGGCTGTCGGCGATCACGTCACCAAGCGCGGACTCGCCGGCGGGGTTCGGTGCCCGCAGGATGTCGGCCGTGATCGACCCGATCACCCGGTTGGCGAGCGGGGCGCTCAGCGCGTCGTAGCGTCCGATCAGGTCGACGATCGGCGCCGACGCCGTCACGTCGCGGGTGACGATCACGTTGTCGACCGAGATCGACGTGATCCTCTTCGTGCGCCGGTCGATCGTCAGGTCCATGTCGGTGACCAGCCGGCCGAACGACGAGGCGCTCGTCACCGGGATGCCGTCGATCACGCAGTTGTAGGCCTGGTGGGTGTGGCCGCTGATGACCGCGTCGATCTGGTCGTCGAGGCTCTCGACGATGTCGACGATCGGCCCCGCGATGCCCTCGCACCCGTTGTACCCACCCCCTGCGGCGACGCCGCCCTCGTGCAGCAGCACGATGATGTTGTCGATGCCGCGCCGCTCGAGGCGCCGGACGACCTCGTTGGCGGTGTCGGCCTCGTCGAGGAAGTCGTAGCCGGCCACGCCTTCGGGGGTGACGATCGTCGGGGTGCCCTCGAGCGTCATGCCGATGAAGGCGACCTTGGTGTTCGCCTGGAAGCGCTGGACGCTGACGGCCGGGAACAGCGGGTCGCCCGTGTCCTCCGAGACGACGTTGGCCGCCAGGAACTCGAAGTCCGCTCCGGCGAAGCCGTCACCGTCGAGGCACCCGTCGGTCGGGTGGCAGCCGCCCTCCTGCAGGCGCAGGAGCTCGTCGGTGCCTTCGTCGAACTCGTGGTTGCCGACGGCGTTGATGTCGAGCCCGATCGCGTTCATGGCCTCGATGGTCGGCTCGTCGTGGAACAGGGCCGACAGCAGCGGGCTCGCGCCCACCAGGTC
>CAYUXB010000485.1:0-1831 GCA_964448525.1 uncultured Acidimicrobiaceae bacterium | reverse complement strand
TGTCCGACGTGCTGCCCACCGCCTGGCAGTCGGTCGCCTGGGCGGACGTGGCGCCGGGCGACTCGCTGGCGGTCATCGGCCTGGGACCGATCGGCCTGATGGCCTGCCGGATCGCCCGCCACCTGGGCATCGAGCAGGTCTTCGGCGTCGACCTCGTACCGGAGCGGCTGGCGATGGCCGAGCGCCACGGCGCCGAGACCGTCGATGCCAACGAGATCGACGACGTGCCCGAGGCGCTGCGAGCGCTCACCAGCGGGCGCGGACCGGACGCGGTCGTCGACGCCGTCGGGATGGAGGCCCACGGAGCACCGGTGGCGGCAGCGATGCAGACCGCCACAGGCAAGCTGCCGCGAGCGCTGGCCGAGCCGCTGACGAAGAAGGCCGGCATCGACCGGTTGGCCGCATTGCGCACCGCGATCGACGCGGTGCGCCGGGGAGGGACCCTGTCGCTGGTCGGGGTGTACGGCGGCGCCGCGGACCCGCTCCCCATGCTCGACATGTTCGACAAAGGCGTGCAGATCCGCATGGGTCAGGCCCACGTGAAGCGGTGGACGCCGGAGATCCTCCCGCTGCTCGAGCGGGACGACGACGTCTTCGGGCTCGCCGACTTCGTCACGCATCGGTGGCCGCTCGGCGAGGCCCCCGCCGCGTACGCCATGTTCCAGGCCAAGCAGGACGGGGCGATCAAGGTCGTGCTCGAACCCTGATCGCCTGTGACGGTCGTCGGGCGGGTGGCGTCAACGGTGCCGCCACCCGCTCCGGCCCCGGACCGGTCACTCCTCGGAGCGCCCGCGGTTGTGGGTCTCCATCCGTTCGACCTCGGCCGCCGCGTCTGCTTCGGGATTCTCGTGCTGCCGGTCGCGGGCGAGCGTCTGTTCGCCGTTGTCGGCCTTCTCGACGGCGTCGCCCCCGCTCGGGCCGGCGCCGGTCGCCGCACCGCCCTCGGGCTCGGCCTTCGGGTCGGAAACCGCATCGGATGGTCGGTCGTCCATGGTGCCTCCTCGCATCTGGCCCGCGGTCGAGGGGTACCCCGGTCGCGGGGTCCGGCAGTCCCGCGCCCGGGGGAGGGGTATCGCCCGTTGGCGGCTCGGGTAGGCCCGAGGTGCCCCAGGCGGGCGCGGAAGGACGCGCGATGAGCGACGACCACGGCCGTTCGACCCCGGAGCCCGACTCCGACGATGTCGGCGACGATCCCGATCCCGGGCGCCGCGACCCCGACGCCCCCGGGGTCGGTGCCCTCGACGAGGTGGACGGCAACGACGACATCGATCTGCCCGAACCGAACGAACCTGCGTGATTAGCCGGTTTGGCAGCCCGCAGAACGGCTAGCCGAACACGTACCGCACAATGCAAAGGATGGTTGGCATGGCATTCGATCCACTCGGCCAGAAGGGCGTCGCCGTCGAGGACCAGTTCCGCAACTGGTCGGAGCTCAACGTCGAGCCCTACGACAAGCGCACCGTCGATCCCTACACCCGCACCCGGGTGATCCTGATGAACGGGATCGAGGTCGAGTCGATCCTGTTCTCGCACCAGTTCGCCCGCCACACCGACAACCCGGACATCAAGCGGGCGCTGGCCACGAGCCGGCGGGTCGACGCCCAGCAGCAGAAGGCGGTCAACGGTCTGAACCCCGGCGATCAGACGCCCATCGAGACGACCCTCGGCTACGAGCAGGTGGCGGTCGACCTCACCGCGTGGCTGGCCCGGCACGAACCGGACCCGATGCTGAAGCAGGCCCTCGACTTCGCCCTGCTCGAGGACTTCGACCACCTGTACCGGTACGCCAACCTCTACGACCTGCTCTACGGCGGCCACGCCGACGAGATCA
>CAYUXB010000484.1:0-1842 GCA_964448525.1 uncultured Acidimicrobiaceae bacterium | reverse complement strand
CCCGGCGGTGCCATCGCACCGCTGACGATCTGCGCGAAGGAGCCCGGCCCGATGGGGCCGGGCTCCTTCGCGCTCGCCCGCGGATTACGTTCTGCCGTCGTGCTAGGCGAGCGAGCAAGGCGGGATACGGCGATCGCGTTGATCGGGCTCATGGTCGGGCTGGCGATCGCGCTCGCTGTCGTGCTGATGAACGACGGCGGGCCCGGCAACGGCACGCCGCGAGCCGCGTCAGCGGCCGACGACGTGATGCTGCCGACGGACGACCGTGACGGTGATGTCATCGTGTTCCTCGAGCACGACATCACCCCGGAGCAATCGACTGCGATCGAGCAGGTGCTGGCATCCAGCCCTCGGGTGGCCCAGTTCGAGTACTGGGATCACGCGATGAGCCACGAGGAAGCTCTGCAGCTCTTTCGGGACAACCCTGAGATGTTGGCGAAGCTGCAGGCGAGTCCCGAGTTGGTGCCCGCGTCCTACAGGGTGACCCTCGTCGAAGACGACATACCGTCGGCAACCGAGCTCATCCTGGCTCTCGACGGCGTCGCAGGCGTGCTGCAGACGGTCTCGACGCTGTAGGTCGTCGGACCTGAGGCCGTGGGTTCCTACTCGGGTTGGGGGAACGACCGTCATTGCCTCGCCGGGCGAGGCACCAGGTTCCGTGCCGAAGAGGATGAGGCGATGAGTTCCGGATCCGGAACCCATCGCCTCAGCCATGCGTCGGCGGAACCCATTGCCTCGCCATGGTGTGCAGATCGCCAGGTCGGGGCAGCTCGGCGTGGGCGGCCCCGTGCGCGGTGGGCGGCGGGAAATCCGCTGATCCGCACGGTGTGTGGTCAAGTTCCCACGGGAAGCCCGAGCGGGGTTGACCGATTCCTCATCGGGGCTTACCCTCCCACCAGTCTTACGGGCCCCTGCCGGGGCGGCTCCTGCCGCCGCCGGTCGGTACTGCCGTTTCGCGGGTTGTGCTGGCGACCCCGACGGCCTAGCATGGCGAGTTGCCGTGCGTCTGTGGTCCTGCCTTGCCGTTCCTTTGAGCGGTCCCGGCGCGCCCAAGCACAGCAGGCTCGTCCCCGGCTTGGCCATGGCCTCTCGTCGCGTGCGCGCGGTGCGGGTCAGCGCCGACCGAACCCATTGAGGAGTGTTTCGTTGTCCACTCGCATCCGGGATCGGTACTCGTTCGCGAACATCGAGGAAGCGCTCCAGCTTCCTGACCTCGTCGCGATCCAGCGAGAATCCTTCCAGTGGTTCCTCGAGCAGGGCCTGAAGGAGACCTTCGCCGACATCTCGCCCATCAAGGACTTCACCGAGACCCTGCAGCTCGAGCTGGAGTTCGATCCCGACGACGAGGACCTGCGCCCGCCGCCCAAGTTCTCGGTCGAGGAGTGCAAGGAGAAGGACATGACCTTCTCCGCGCCCATCTTCGTGCGGGCCCGCTTCGTGAACGCCACAACCGGCGAGATCAAGGAGCAGACGGTCTTCATGGGTGACTTCCCCATGATGACCGAGAAGGGCACGTTCGTGATCAACGGCACCGAGCGCGTCGTCGTGTCGCAGCTCGTCCGTTCCCCCGGCGTCATCTTCGAGCCCGGCGAGCGGTACCGCCTCCGCAACCTCGCGAAGCACCAGCTCGTCAAGGGCACGATCCACCCCTACCGGGGCGAGTGGATCGAGTTCGACGTCGAGCAGAAGCCCGGCAAGGACGTCACCGCCGGCACCCGCGTGGCCCGCAAGCGCCGCCTCGGCATCTTCGTGCTGCTGCGCGCCCTCGGCTACGACGAGGAGAACGCCCCCGGCTTCCTCGAGGCCTTCGTGCGCCACTTCGACTTCCTCGAGGGGCAGTGG
>CAYUXB010000483.1:0-1844 GCA_964448525.1 uncultured Acidimicrobiaceae bacterium | reverse complement strand
GGCGCCTCGACGCCCTCGCTGCGGATGCGCTCGATGCGGGTCTCGAGCGACTTGGCGAACGACGCCTTGCTGGCCTTGGCGCCCCAGCGGTCGACGAGGGTCTGGAGGCGGGCGATCTCGGTCTGCTGGCGGGCGGCGATCTTGGCCAGGCGGATCTCGTCGCGCTCGCGGGCCGTCTTGTACTGCGAGTACGTGCCCTTGTAGTCGGTGATCTCGCCGACATCGGACTCGCCGGGACGGTCGAGGTGCAGCACACGGGTGATCGACTCGTCGAGCAGTTCGAGGTCGTGGCTGATCACGATCAGCGCGCCGCGGTAGGAGCGCAGGAAGTCGAGCAGCCACTCGCGGGCGTCGTTGTCGAGGTGGTTGGTCGGCTCGTCGAGCATGAGCAGCTCGCTGCCGGCGAACAGGATGCGGGCCAGCTCGACCCGGCGTCGCTCGCCGCCCGACAGCACCGCGATCGGCCGCTCGGCGCGGTCGCTGCGCAGGCCGAGGCCGGCGAGCAGCCGCCGGGCCTCGGACTCGGCCGCGTAGCCGTCGGCGTGCTCGAACGCGTCGTGCGCCCGGCTCCACTTGGCCACCAGCCGCTCGTCGCCGGGCTGGGCCTCCATCTTGAGGCGCAGCTCCTCCATGCGGGCCGCCAGCTCGTCGAGACCCCGGCCGCTGAGCACGTGCGTGAGCGCGGTGGTGTCGGGGGCGATCGTGTCGAGCCGGGGCTCCTGGGGCAGGTAGCCGAAGGCGTCCGGTCGCTGGATGACGCCGGCCTTCGGCTCGGCCATGCCGCCGAGCACCTTCAACAGGGACGTCTTGCCGGCGCCGTTGCGGCCGACGAGGCCGACGCTGTCGCCGGCGCGCACGGTGAAGCCGGCACCCTCGACGACGAGGGTGCCGCCGATCTCGACTGTGAGTCCGCGCACCGACAACATGGTCGACCATCGTGGCAGCACCAGGCGCCGGTTCCACCATGCGTTCCGTGACGGCTCGATGGCGATGGCGTCACGGGTGACGCTCGCCACCGGCCCGACGTCCCCGTGCGACAGCTCACGACGGCCGCGCGCCTCGGTCAGTCGAAGAGGTGATCGAGGGTCTTCTGCTCGAGCTCGGTCCACCGGGCGACGTCGGCCCGGATCTCGTCGAGCTCGTCGTCGTCGAGGTGGTCTGCGCCGTCGGGCGTGATGCGGACGATGTCGAACGGGCCGCCGACGCTCGGCGAGGTGTAGCTGAGGGCCTCGAGCACCCGGAGCACGCCGGCGGCGCCGTAGCGGATCGGCCGGTCGGTCATCCGGAAGTGGGCGAGAAGCGCCCCCGCCTGCTGGGCCATGGCGGCGCCGCTGCCGATGGCGTGGAAGCCGATGTCCTCGTACCGGCCGACCATGGCGTTCGGGTTGATCTCGACGATCCACGGCTGGTCGTCCGCGTAGCCGGCGGCGAGCAGGTAGGTGGCGGGCGTCCCGGCGGTCTTCTCGCCGGGGACCTCCTCGATGAACGTGTCGTAGTGGTGCTTCAGGATCGGGAGCATCAGCTCCTGCATCTCGCGGCCCACGTCGGTGGATTCGAGGATCGACGCGGCTGCCTCGTCGAAGGCGGCCTTCGTGTCGGTGAGCACCGCGCGGGCCCCGCTGCCTCCCCACGCGGCGTGCTCGCCGAGCAGGTGGAGCTTGCGCGCCGGGTAGCTCATGCCGCGGTCGCTCTCGGTGATCTGCGTGTCGGCACCGATGACGATGCCGTCGTCGCAACGAATGGCGAGGACGACGGTCACGGGGCGGGCCAGGTGCAGGGGCGGGTGAGCATGGTCGAGTCCTACCCCGCGGCGCAGCGCGCTGAGCCTACTCCTGGACGAGTTC
>CAYUXB010000482.1:0-1849 GCA_964448525.1 uncultured Acidimicrobiaceae bacterium | reverse complement strand
CTGGAACCGGCGGTGCGGCCGCCGGCGCGGAGGAGCGGTTCTCGCTCTCGCCCGCAGCGGTGCCGGTGCTGGTGGACGACACCCACGAGGGGTGCCTGCTCGGCATGTACCACCACCTGCCCCAGACGATGGCCAAGATGACCGTGCTGCCCGAGAGCTTCCGCACGGGCCTGGGGCACGACTACGACAGCCATGGCCCCGAGGCGGCCGAGGGCGTCGAGCGCGGCTTCGAGCCGTGGATGCGCAACCACCTCCTGCCCGACGTGTTGCCCCGGCTCGACGGCGTGGTCGACCGGCTGACGGCGGGCGTCGCCGCGGCGGACGTCGGGTGCGGGTCCGGGGCGGGTGTGCTCCGCATGGCGAGGGCCTACCCCGCCAGCCGGTTCGCCGGCTACGACATCTCCCGCTTCGCGCTCGAGCGGGCGCAGGAGCTGCTCGCCGAGAGCGGACTGACCAACGCGACCTTCCACGACCCGCGCCACGAGCCGCTGCCGGCGGACGGGTCACTCACGTTCGTGACCACCTTCGACTGCCTGCACGACATGACCGATCCCGCCGGTGCGGCCCGCGCCATCCGCGCCGCGCTCACCGACGACGGGACGTGGTTGGTCGCCGAGATCAAGGCGTACGACACCTTCGCGGAGAACGTCCGGCGCAACCCGGTCGCCGCGCTGATGTACGGCACGAGCGTGCTGTCCTGCATGTCCTCCGCGCTGTCCGAGCCCGGTGGCGCGGGTCTCGGCACGCTCGGCATGTCGGCCGAGCGGCTGGAGGCGATCGCCGTCGATGCCGGGTTCTCCCGGTTCCGCCGGCTGGAGATCGACCACCCGGTCAACGCCTTCTACGAGATCCGCCCCTGAAACGTCCCACCCCGTGATTTCCCCGCCGGTTTTGGTCGCTCCAGCGACCAAAACCGCGGTGAAAATCGTTTGGGGGGGTCTCGTGGGGGTGTCGGGTCAGCCGGACATGTCGGCGCGGTGGCAGCGGCGGGGCGCGTTGACGGGGTTGCAGCGGGCGGCGTCGTCTCCCGGCAGGTCGACGACGTAGGCGGTGCCGAACCGGTCGTCGGGCCAGATGTAGTCGGTCGACACGTACTGGGCGCCGCTGGCGAGCGCGGCGTCGCGCTGGGCCGTGTCGCCGCTGCGGGCCTGCACCGTGTCGCCGTCGGCCCGGGTGCGCACGATGAAGCCGGCCTCGACCAGCGCGCGGATGCGGTCAGCCGAGCCGATCGGGTCGTTCACCACCATGACGGCGGCGTCGGGATCGGTCTCGGGCACGTCGACGAACACCGAGCGGTCGGCGAGGTCGGGCACCTGGGCGCGGTAGGCGTCGCGCTTCGCGCCCTTGTCGTCGAGCACGAACAGGACCTGGCCACGGGCCCGGTCGAGGGTGGGCCAGCGGTCGTCCTGCACGGCCTCGGCCAGCGTGGCGGAACGGCCGCGCACCTCTGCGGGCGTCAGCACGCGGTCGGGCCCGAACACCGAGCCGATCTCGGCCTCCAGGGTGCCGAAGTCGGCGGCGGTCCAGGGAAGAGGCGTGACGAACCCGAAGCCGGGGTCGGGGATGGTGCCGTCCTTGGCCTCGATCTGGATGGTGATCGGGATGTGGCCGGGGTGGGCGTCCGACCAGTTGCGCACCTGGGTGAGGCAGTCGACGAAGGTGGGGCAGGTCGAGCGGTAGTCGACCTCCTGCACGTGGAGGACCTTCAGCCCGGGCGTGGCGAGGGCCGGGTCCGGCGGCGCGAGGCCGAAAACGGGCACGAGCGCCGGCTGGGCGTAGTGGCCGCCGGCCGGCGAGTCGACGAACACGTCGAGCTCGATCTGGCGCACGCCGGCATCGAACTGCTCGG
>CAYUXB010000481.1:0-1855 GCA_964448525.1 uncultured Acidimicrobiaceae bacterium | reverse complement strand
GCGACGACGCCGGCGGCAGCGACGACGCCCCCTCTGCCGTCGAGCTGTTCACCGGCACGGACGAGGAGTTCTACGTGCCGCCCGACCCGCTCCCCGCGGGCGACCCCGGCGACCTGATCCGCGTCATGGAGGTGGGCGAATCCGACGGCGAGGCGACGCTCAAGATCATGTACCACTCGCGCGACGCACAGGACCGCGACCGGCCCGTGACCGGCCTCGTCACCCACCCGACGACCGATGCTCCCGACGACGGCTGGCCCGTCGTGTCGACCGCCCCCGGCACCGTCGGCATCGCCGCCCACTGCGGAGTCAGCCACATCGCCTCCGATGCACCCGCCTGGGGCGTCGAGGGTGTGCGGGTCATGACCGACTACATCGGCCTCGGCGTGGTCGGCGGCCCGCCCCACCCCTACCTGTCCCGGCCCAGCGAGGGGCACAGCGTCATCGACGCCGTGCGGGCCGTCCGCCAGCTGCCCGACGCCCATGCAGGCGAGAGATGGCTGTCGGTCGGCCACTCCCAGGGCGGACACGGCGCCCTCTCGGCCCACGAGCTGGCCGACGAGTACGCCCCGGAGCTCGACCACGTGGCGACCTTGGCGATCGCCCCCGCGGCGCTGCTCGACGAGGTCTACGGCGGGATCGACCCGATCGTCACCGGCGTCCTCACCGCGATGTCCCTGTACGGCGGGGCGGGCGAGCATCCCGAGATCGACGTCGCCGACTACGTGAGCCCGGGCCTCGCCGCCTCCGACGTGCTGGAGACCGGGTGCCTGGGGGAGATCACCGACGAGCTCGTCGGCGTCGCGCTGGGCGGCGGGCTGTTCACCGCGGACCCCCGCACCACCGAACCGGCTCGCACCACGCTGCTCCAGAACGAGGTGGGGACGATGGCGGTCAACGCCCCGCTGTTCCTCGTGTCCGGCACTGCCGACGACCGCGTGGTGATCGACAGGACGCGCGACTTCTACGCCCAGCTCTGCTCCGTCGGCCAGGTCACCGAACTGCTCATCGTCGAGGGGTCCACCCACGACAGCATCGTCCCCGACACGGCCGCCGAGACCGCCGCCTGGTTGCAGGCGAGGCTCGACGGCGAGGAACCGACGGACTCCTGCGCCGAATCCCCGACCGCCCCCTGACCCCACGCCCGCGCCCGCGCCCGTACCCTCCCGCGCCCGGCTCCAGTCCCCACCCGCGCCCGGCTCCAGTCCCCACCCGCGCCCGGCTCCCGTACCCACCCGCGCCCGGCCACCGCGCCGCCCCCGCACACCCGCTCCGTCGGCGGCGACCGCCCATCTCGGATTTCGCCCGTGGTTCTGGTCGCTGGAGCGACCAGAACCGCGCAGAAAATCGGTTGGGGGCAGTGCGTCGGTGGGGGCGGTGGGGGGCGGTGCGTCGGTGGGGGCGGTGGGGGGCGGTGCGTCGGTGGGTCTCGTCAGTGGAGGAAGTGGCGTTCGCCGGTGAGGACCATGGCGACGCCGAGCTCGTCGGCGCGGGCGATGTTCGCTTCGTCGCGGACCGAGCCGCCCGGCTGGATGATGACGGCGACGCCCGCGCCCGCGGCGGCCTCGATGCCGTCGGGGAAGGGATAGAACGCGTCGCTCGCGCACGCGCCGCCCTCGGCCCGACCGGCAGCCTTCGTCGCCGCCAGCTCGCCGGACTCGACCCGGTTCTGCTGGCCGGCGCCGATGCCCCATGCCGTGCCGTCCTTGACGAGCACGATGGCGTTCGACTTCACCCAGCCGCACACCCGCCAGGCCAGCTCGGCGTCGTCGAGCTCGGCATCGGTGGGCTGACGGGCGGTGACGACGCGCCAGTCGTCGCGCGTGGCGACGAACCCGTGCGGGTCCTGCACCAG
>CAYUXB010000480.1:0-1860 GCA_964448525.1 uncultured Acidimicrobiaceae bacterium | reverse complement strand
GCATCCGGCGACGGGATAGGGGTGCGGTGTGGGCGCGGGCCGGGCCCATGGGGCTCAGAAGCCGAAGTCGAACCGGCCCGCGGCGCCTGACACGGCGGCGAGCACGATGCCGCCGACCGTGACCGCCGCGACGAGCATGAGCCCGGCCCAGGCGACGCTGCTGTTCAGCTCGCCCCGGTCGTCGGCCCGCGCCGCCTGCATGCGGGCAGCCAGGGCCTGGATGAAGCGGTTGGTGCGGTGCATGACTGTCGTCTCCTTCGAGGGGATGCTGGGTGGACGGGAGAGGTCAGAACCCCTCGATCAGCACGGCCACTGCCGGGTAGCCGAGGAACAGGAGGAACCCGCCGGCCAGCGCGACGGCGGGCAGGCCCATCTGGGTGGTGGCCCGCTGGGTCTTGCGCTCGGCGGCCGACGCGAGCCGTTCGCGGATGGTCGTGGCCTTGGTGAGCACGGTCTGGCGGACCGAGGCGCCGTCGGTGCCGCCGAGCGCGATGGCCGAGGCGAGCTGGCTGAGGTCGTCGATGGCGAGGTCGGCCCCGAGCCTGCCGAGGGAGTCCCACGGGGTCTCGCTGCGGACGCGGCCGGCGTTGAGCGCGGCCCGGATCTCGGTGAACGCCCAGCCTTCGCCCGCTGCGGCTGCGATCGTCATCGCCTGGTCAACGCCCCGGCCCGACGCCAGCGACATGGCGCACACGTGGCAGTAGGCGACGAGCGCGTGCAGGAACCCCGCGCGTCGGCTCGCGGCCCGGTCACGAAGCGACAGCCACGGGCTGGCAGCCCCGAACGCGGCAACGGCCAGGCTGAGCCCTCCGGCCGCGACGAGCGGGAACGGGGCGCCGACGAGCCAGGTCACCAGGCCGAACCACGGGCCGAGCGCCAGGCCGAACAGCACGTACACGGCCATCTCGCCGACGAGCTCGTCGGGGCCTCGGCCGATCACCCGCAGGTCGGCGCGGATCCGTTGCGTCGCCCGGTCGAGCACGGGCACGTGGGCGAGCGCGAACCCGCCCAGGCGGACATCCCAGGACGGCACCTCTTCCGAGACGAGCGGCACCGGCGCTGCAGTCGAGATGTCGTAGCGGGCGAGCACGCCTGCCAGCGGCTCGGGTCGGGGCCGCAGGCCGGTGACGACCAGCCACAGACCCAGTCCGCAGACCAGTCCGGCAAGTGCCGCGGCGGTCACGATGCCTCCCGACGGGCGACGAGGAACCGCTCGACCGGCTCGGGTCGGGCGAGTCGGGCCATGGCCCCGAACCCCGCACCCCAGATGACCGCCACCGCGCCGAGCACGAGCTGCCCGGTGAGCGACCCGTACGGTTCGAGGTACTCGCCGCCGACCAGGCTCAACACGACGACGGTCCCGACTGCGATGACCGCGACCTGGCGCAGCTCGGACCGTGGGCGTTCTCGAGCGACCTCCTGGCGGCGCAGCATGCTCGCCTGCTCGCGGGCAGCGCGGGCCAGATCGTCGAGGACGGTGCGGATCTGGCGTCCGCCCGCGCTGGCGGCGATTTCCAGCGCCGTGACGACCAGGTCGCCGATCTCGTGGTCCAACTCGTCGGCGAGGGCGGGCAGGGCGTCCTCGATCGGCTCGTAGGCCAACCGGCGGGCGAAGCGCACCACGGTGGGACGGATGACCTCCGGAGTGTCCCCGGCGGTAGCCACGAGGATGCCCTCGATCCCCCGGGCGGTGCCGGTGGCGTCGCGCAGCAGCTCGGCCCACATGGCGATCGCCTCGGTCCGTTCGATCGACCGGACCGGACTCGGGGCCGAGCGGCGACCGAGCACCACGTACATCCCGGCGATCGCGCCGATCGCCGCCACCGGCCAGCGGGTGACCACCAGGACCACCAGTCCCGC
>CAYUXB010000479.1:0-1891 GCA_964448525.1 uncultured Acidimicrobiaceae bacterium | reverse complement strand
AGCAGTTGAGGCTCTCGGCGGCCAGCGGGCTCTTGCCCAGCTCGGCGGCGATGTAGGCGTAGTCGAGGTTGCTCAGCCCCTGGCCGGTCTCGGCGTCGGGCAGGAAGAAGTTCCACAGCCCGTTGGCCTTGGCCTTGGCCTTGACGCCGTCGAGCAGCTCGAGCTGGCCGGGGGCGTAGCTCCACCGGTCGGCGCGGTCCGCGCCGAGGGCGAAGAACTCCGCGGTCATGGGCTCGACCTCGTTGGCGACGAAGGCCTTCACCTTGTCGAGCAGCGGCCGCGCCTCGGGCGACATGCCCAGGTTGAACAGCTCGCCGCCGAAGTCGTCGACGTTGAGGGGGTTGGCAGGCATGGGCCGACGTTAACCCTCGGTCTGCGTCCTGGCGGGATCGCGTCAGGCCCCGGCCAGGCGGGACTTGACCAGGGCGGCGACCGCCTTGCCGTCGGCCCGCCCGGCGACACGGGCGTTCACCGCCTTCATCCGGACGGACAGGTACCGGGCGAGCACATCGCGCTCGGGCGGAAGGTCTGGTTCAGCCTCCGACGGCACCTCACCGAATGGACCCCTCCTGGGCGCGCAGCTCCTCAGAAGCTGTCGCGAAAATGTCAGCAGCGCGGCTCGGGAGTGGTTAGGCGGCGTAGAAGGAGGCGGGCGTGGGGTAACCAGTCAGGGGTGATCGCGCGGAGCGCGCGGGGTCCATTACGTAACGCGCGGGAGGGTGTAGAACGGGGGCGTGGACGCGCAGGCCCGGATCGCGGAGCTCGAGGCGAACAACGCCGAGCTTGAGGTGGAGAACGCGGCGTTGCGGGCGCGGGTGGGCGAGCTGAACGAGCAGCTGGCGGCGCTGGCGGGCAAGGTGGCCGACCTCGAAAAGCTGCTGGGACGGAACTCGTCGAACTCGTCCAAGCCGCCTTCGACCGATGCAGGCGGCGCGAAGAACAAGCGGCCGGAGAACGCGAACCGGGCGGCCCGCCGGGCGATGGCCCGCAAGCAGGGCAAACAGCCGGGCGCACCCGGGTTCACGTTGTCCCAGGTCACCGACCCTGACGAGGTGATCATGCATCGGCCCGAGCGGTGCCGGGCCTGTGACCGATCCCTGTCGGATCGCGAGGTCCTCGGCATCGCGTCGCGGCAGGTGTTTGACGTCCCGGACCCGTCGGTGGTCGTGACCGAGCACCGCGCTGAGCGGCGCCGATGCACCTGTGGGTGCGTGACCGCCGCGGTGTTCCCCCGCTGGGGCGACCGCGCCCGCGGTCTACGGCCCGTCGATCAAGGCCCATGCGCTGTACCTGATGTGCGCGCAGCATCTCCCGCGGGAACGTTGCGCCTTGGCGCTGGCCGATCTGTTCGGGGTCCCCGTGTCGACCGGGACGCTGGACAACTGGATGCGAGAAGCCGCCGCCGGCCTGGCCGGGTTCGTGGTCGCGGTCACCGCCCAGTTGCGGGCGGCCCCGGTGGTACACGCCGATGAGACCTCGGTGCGTTCCTCGAAGGCGTCCCTGTGGGTGCACGTGACCTGCACCGCCGTGTTGACCCTGCTCCATGTGGGCCGCCGCGACAAAGCAACGGTCGAGGCCGGCCCGCTCGGCGACTACAGCGGCACGATCGCCCATGACCGGCTCGCCATGTACTTCAACTACGGCGCCCGGCACGTGCTGTGCAACGCCCACATCCTGCGGTCTCTCAACGCACTGCTCAACAACCACCGCCACCAGGGCTGGGCGCAAGGGTTCATCGACCTGATCGTCGATACCAAACGCCACGCGGATGCGGCACGGGCAGCCGACAAACCCCAGCTCAGCGTCTACCGGCAACGCAAGATCCGCGGGACTGCCGGGGACTGCCGCGCGTTGAGGTGACAGGTTGGGTTAGGCGGCCTGGGCGGCCGGT
>CAYUXB010000478.1:0-1912 GCA_964448525.1 uncultured Acidimicrobiaceae bacterium | reverse complement strand
GCTCAACGAGAAGTGGCCGTACCCGCTGATGCCGAGCGAGTACGTGCAGCGCCAGTTCCACGTGTCGTTCCAGGACGACCCGGTCGCCGTCGCCTGCCGCCACATCACCGGCCTCTCCACCGTCGTGTGGGGCAACGACTACCCCCACGCCGAGGGCACCTTCCGCGGCAGCCAGGCGCTGCTCGCCTCGCTGATGGCCGATGTTCCCGACGACGACCGCAAGGCCATGGTCGGCGGCACGCTCGGCGACCTGCTCGGGTTCGAGGCCGCGACGCCGGCACCCGCCTGAGCGGCCGGTCACCGAGCGCATGAGCGAACATCGCTTCGACGGGCGCGTCGCGATCGTCACCGGTGCTGGGCGGGGCATCGGCCGCGCCTACGCGCGGCTGCTGGCGGCGCGAGGAGCGCAGGTCGTCGTCAACGACCTGGGCGCGTCGACAGGCGGCACCGGGAAGGACGCGGCGCCTGCGGACGACGCGGTCGCCGAGATCGTCGCCGCCGGCGGCGGGGCCGTCGCCGACACCAGCGACGTGGCCACCCCGGCGGGCGCCGACGCGCTGGTGGCGTCGACGATCGAACGGTACGGACGCCTCGACATCCTGGTGAACAACGCCGGCATCATCCGCTGGGCGGGGATGCCCGAGGTCGACGGGGAGAACCTGGACCGCCACCTGGCCGTCCACGTCGGCGGATCGTTCCACACCGCGCGGGCGGCCTGGCCGCACATGGCCGAGGCGGGCTACGGCCGCATCGTCAACACCACCTCGGCGGGCGTCTTCGGGCTGCCGAACAACACCTCGTACGCCACGGCCAAAGGCGGGGTCATCGGCCTCACCCGCAGCCTGTCGCTCGCCGGCGCCGAGCACGGCATCACCGCCAACATGATCGCCCCCGCCGCGATGACCCGCATGGCCGGGCGCGGCGGCGACGAGCCCACACCCGAGATGTCACCGGACCTCGTGGCACCGATGGTCGCCCTGCTCGCTCACGAGGACTGCCCCGTCAGCGGCGAGATCTACGCCGCTGGCTCCGGCCGGTTCACCCGGCTCTTCATCGCCCAGACCGCGGGCTACGTCCACCCGGGGACGCCAGGGCCGGCGGGTGCGGCGGGGACGCCAGGGCCGGCGGGTGCGGCGGGGTCGGCGCCGACGATCGAGGACGTCGCCGACAACTGGGCGGCGATCAACGACGAGACCGGCTACGGCGTACCGACCGACCTCATGGACTGGTCCGCCACCTTCCTGTCCCACCTGGGTCCGCGCTAGCGGCAGGTCCGGCGAGCCGCTCCTGGTGGCCCAGCCAGCGATGAGTTCGACCGGGTTCGCCCGTCTCAGGGGCATGGCTGAGACAACGCAGACCTTCCGTACCACGCTCTGGGCCGGTCGCGGCAACAACGTCGGCATCGTCGTGCCGCCCGAGGTGGTGGCGGCGTTCGACCGGGGCAAGCGCGTCCCGGTGGTCGTGACGATCGACGGCGACTACCAGTATCGGAACACGATCACCTCGATGGGTGGCCAGTTCCTGATCTCGTTCAACGCCGAGACGCGCAAGGCCACGGGTCGCGGGGCCGACGACGAGGTCGAGGTCCGCCTCGACGTCGACGACGCGCCGCGCACCATCGAGGTGCCCGAGGACCTGGCTGCCGAGCTTGCCCGCGACGACGCCGCCCGCGCCGCGTGGGACACGCTCAGCTACAGCAAGCAGCGCGGCCACGCCGAGTCGATCACCGGCGCCAAGGCCGCCGAGACGCGTGCCCGCCGGGTCGCCAAGGTGATGGTCGCGTTGCGCGCCTGACGGGAGGACGCCGGCTTCCCCCGCCGCGCCGGGGCATCTGTCGTCTCTCAGCACGCGATGTGCTGGTGACAGACGCCAGATCGTGCCGGCCCGCAGCACCTCGCTGATCTGGCGTTCC
>CAYUXB010000477.1:0-1925 GCA_964448525.1 uncultured Acidimicrobiaceae bacterium | reverse complement strand
TGGCCTGGCCGCAGTCGGTGGCGCAGCCCGAGAAGTTGATCTTGAACTTGCGGGGCAGGCGCTGCCCGAGCGGGTTGCGCACGAAGTGCCGGTAGGCGGCCTCGGCCCACGGGGTGATGTCGAGCTTCTCGTGGGGGCAGGCGCCGGCGAGGTGGCAGCCCTGCACGTTGCGGACGGTGTCGCCGCAGGCCTCGCGGGTGGTCATGCCGACGGTGCCGAGCAGCCGCATGACCTCGGGGATCTTCTCCAGCTGCACGTAGTGGAACTGGATGTTCTGCCGCGTGGTGATGTGGCCCCAGCCGCGGGAGTAGGTATCGGCCAGGTCGGCCATCATCTCCAACTGGTCGGGCAGCATGCCGCCCCACGGGATCTTGACCCGCACCATCTGGTTGTGGCCACCCTGGCGCTGGCCGTAGATGCCGTTGTTCAGGCGGAAGATGCGGAACGCATCGTCCTCGACCTCGCCCGCCAGGTGCTTGGCGAGGATGTCCTCGAACTTTGCGGCATCCGCGAGCTGTGCGGCATCGATCTCGCGCTGACCCATCGCTGCTCCGTTCACGGTGTGCGGGCCGAACCCCGAGGACCTCGACCCGACCGCCCAGGGCAAAGCCCGAGAAATCTGATGAAGGTACTCAGGGTTCGCTTCGGACAGTAGAGCGAAACCCGAGTGCTCATGTCAACATTCCGAGCAGCGAGCCGATCCCACATCTTCCCTGCCGTCGTGTCACGCCAGATCGATACGCTCCTGCACAGATGGTCGTCGCCCCAGGGGAGGGCGCGATCGACTCGAGTGAGGTGACGACCACATCGCGGCCGCGGCGGACGACGACGACCTCGACCACGTCGACGACCATGGCTCCCAACACCACCTCTACGACGCCTCCGCCCCCGCCTCCGCCTCCGCCGACGATCCCGCCGGCCACCGTTCCGCCGGCCACCATCCCGCCTCCGCCGGCGCCGGCGCCCGCACCGGTCCCGCCGCCTCCCCCCGCACCGGAGCCGGTCGGTCCGTCCGGGCCGTTCGCAAACTGCGCGGCCGCCCGGGCGGCGGGTGCCGCACCGGTGCATGCGGGGGATCCCGGCTATGCATCGCACCTCGATCGCGACGGCGACGGCATGGGGTGCGAGTAGCAGGCGGCCCTGGGTTGAGTGCCAACCCCACGCGTGAGCTCCACACGGCCGAGCCCACGGCGCGAACCTCCTGGGCTCGGTTTTGCGGGCTGCCGGGGGCAGTCCAGGTAGTGGCTTGGCTCGTCGCCCCACCTCTGCCGCTCGTGCTGCGAGCACGATCGCGGCCGCGAGCGGCGCGTCGAAGGGCCGCCTGGAGCCTGGTCGCAGTGGTGGGGACGGCGTGGGTCTGCGCGGTGCTCGTCCTGGCGTCGCCGGACGGCGGGGCGGGAGCCGCCACGACACCGGACACGTCGGGGACATCGGGGTCGGACCCAGCCATCGACGTGACCACCGCGCCGTCCGCCACCGTGCCCTCCACCACCGCGCCGGTCGTCACGACGACGATGCCGCGTCCCCAGGGCGACGTGGGCGCCGCCGCACTGGTCGATCAGCTCGTGGTCGCCCCGGAATCAGCTGGCGGCAGCTACGACCGCGACTTGTTCGGTGGCGGGTGGATCGACGCCGACGGCGATGGCTGCGACACCCGGGCCGAGGTGCTCATCGCCGAGTCCCTGTCGCCGGCTCAGGTCGACCCGTACGGGTGCGGCGTGGTGGCCGGCGACTGGCTGTCGTCGTACGACGGTCATCAGACCGATGACCCCACGGAACTCGAGATCGACCATGTCGTGGCGCTCGCGGAGGCGTGGCGTTCGGGAGCATCGGGTTGGGCGCCTGAGTGGCGGATCGCGTTCGCCAACGACCTCGACGACCCGGCCACGCTCGCTGCCGTCACCACCACCACGAACGGCTCGAAG
>CAYUXB010000476.1:0-1932 GCA_964448525.1 uncultured Acidimicrobiaceae bacterium | reverse complement strand
CAGCGAGATCGCCGCGTCGAACTCGGCGTCGAAGGCCAGCGACCGGGCGTCGGCGCGCAGGAACATCGCACCCGGCGGCGCGTCGCGGGCGGCGAGGTCGACGAACCGCTGGCTGATGTCGACGCCCACGACCTGCAGGCCGCGTGCCGCGAAGGCGTGGGCGTGGCGCCCCGGACCGCACCCGACATCGAGCAGCCGCATCCCCGGTTCGAGGCCGAGCGCGTCCGCCAGGAACTCGACCTCCTGCGCCGTGCCCTTCGTGAACGAATAGCGCAGGTAGGCGTCGCCGAGGTGGTCGGCGACGGGCTCGAACCAGTGGTCGGGATCGCTCACGACCCCGATGGTGGCACGCATCGCCGCGCGATCCGGCAGGCTGGGCGCATGGATGTCGCCATCGCCGGAGGCCACGGGCAGGTCGCCCTGCGCCTCGCACGCCTCCTGACAACCGACGGGCACCGGGTTCGGGCCGTGGTCCGCAACCCCGACCACGCCCCCGACGTCGCGGCTGCGGGCGCCGAGGCCGTCGTCGTCGACCTCGAGCACGACGACGTCGACGAGCTCGTCTCCCCGATCGTCGGCGCCGATGCGATCGTCTTCGCGGCGGGTGCAGGCCCGGGCAGCGGACCCGAGCGCAAGCGCACGGTCGACTACGGCGCGGCGGTGAAGCTGATCGACGCCGCCCGAGAGGCCGGCATCGAGCGGTACGTCATGGTGTCGTCGATCGGCGCCCACCAGCCCGAGGCGGGCGAGGGGCCCATGCGGGCCTACTTGCAGGCCAAGGCCGACGCCGACGAGGCGCTCATGGCCAGCGGCCTGCAGTGGACGATCGTGCGACCTGGCTCGCTGACCGACGACCCGGGCACCGGCCGGGTCTCCCTGTCGACCGAGCTGGGCGGCCGGGGCCCGATCCCTCGCGACGACGTGGCCGCCGTGCTCGCCGCCTGCCTCGCCGGGCCCTCGACCATCGGCATGACGTTCGAGGCGTTCTCCGGCGACACCCCGATCGCCGACGCCATCGCCGCCCTCACCTGATCGCCGCGGAGTCGCTCAGCCCTTGGCGTCGGCCCAGGTGGCGCCGAACGACAGGTTGACCTCCAGCGGCACGCTGAGATCGACCGCGCCGGACATGGCGTCGACGACCAGCTTCGCCGCCGCGTCGTGCTCGGCCGGCGGGACGTCGAGCAGCACCTCGTCGTGCACCTGGAGGATGAGCACGCTGTCCATGTCCGCGTCTTCGAGCGCCGTCTCGATGCGCACGAGCGCGACCTTGAAGACATCGGCGGCCAGGCCCTGGATGCCGGCGTTCATCGCCTGGCGCTCCCCGGCCTGACGGATGCGGAAGTTGGGCGACGACAGCTCGGGGATCTGGCGGCGGCGGCCGAACAGCGTCTCGGTGTAGCCCCGCTGGCGGGCCTCGGCGACCGTGCGGTCCATGTAGTCGCGCACGGCCGGGAACGCCTCGAAGTAGGCGGCCAGGATGACCGCGGCCTCCTCGGTGGGGATGTTCAACCGCTGGCCCAGGCCGTAGGCCTCCATGCCGTAGGCCAGCCCGTAGCTGACTATCTTGGCCTTGGAGCGCTGGTCGATCGTGACGTCGCCCGGCTCGACCGAGAAGATGCGCGACGCGGTCTCGGTGTGGATGTCGCGCCCGGCGGTGAAGCTCTCGATCAGGCCCGGGTCCTGCGCCAGGTGGGCGATGCAGCGCAGCTCGATCTGGTTGTAGTCGGCCACCAGCAGCTCGCAGCCGGGCGCCGGCACGAAAGCCCGGCGGAACTCGCGGCCGATCTCGCTGCGGACCGGGATGTTGTGCAGGTTGGGCTGGTCGGACGACAGGCGCCCGGTGCGCGCCACCGTCGGGTTGAACGTGGCGTGGATGCGCCCGTCGGGCCCGACCTCGGACAGCAGCCCGACGCCGTAGGTCGACCGCAGCTT
>CAYUXB010000475.1:0-1935 GCA_964448525.1 uncultured Acidimicrobiaceae bacterium | reverse complement strand
ACCCTCGGCCTCGGGTTCACCGTCTCCGAGGTCGTGTTCGCGAACAACCAGTACGTCGGCGGCAACCTCGACGGCGGCACGCCGATCGGCCGCATCGAGCTGTTCGGCATCGAGGTCGACGCGTTCAGCCACCCGCACCGGTGGGCGCTCGTGTCGCTCGCCGCGTTCGTCGGTCTCGGGCTGGTCGTGGCCAACCTGCGGCGCTCGCGCACGGGTCGCCGCCTCATCGCGGTGCGCACGAACGAGCGGGCGGCGGCATCGCTCGGCATCAGCGTGGTGGGCGTGAAGCTGTACGCCTTCGCGGTGGCGGCCGGCATCGCCGCGGTGGCCGGCATCCTCACCGCCTTCCAGTTCCAGACCGTCCGCTACGCCAACTTCAACGTGTTCGAGTCGATCAACTCGGTGGGCTTCGCCGTGATCGGCGGGCTCGGTTACGTGCTCGGCGCGGTCTTCGCCGCCCCGAACGCCGTCGAGGGCCTCGGCACCAAGGCGCTGGAGGACCTCCTCGACCTCGGCGACTGGGCCGAGATCGTGGGCGCCGCACTGGTGATCGTCATCCTGGTCGCCCACCAGAACGGCGTCGCCGACGTCGTGACCCACGCGGTGCGGCCCGTGGCCGGGCGCCTGCGGCTGGCCACGCAGCGCCGTGTCGCCGAGTTGCCCGACGTCGAGCCGGAGACGGTGCCGCCCGCGGCGCTCACCGTCCGGGGCCTGACGGTCCGCTTCGGCAGCGTGGTCGCGGTGCGCGACGTGTCCTTCGAGGTGCGGCCGGGCGAGGTCGTCGGGCTCATCGGGCCCAACGGCGCCGGCAAGACCACGGTCATCGACGCGGTGACGGGGTTCGTGAAGCCGTCGTCGGGCACCATCGAGCTGGACGGACGCCCGATCCACCGGCTGAGCGCCACCCGGCGGGCCGGCCTCGGCCTGCGCCGCTCGTTCCAGTCCCTCGAGCTGTTCGACGACCTCGACATCGAGGACAACATCCGCGCCGGCGCGGAGCAGGGTGCCTCGCGGGTCTCCTGGGCGACCGACCTGGTGTGGCCCGGCCGCCACGCGCTCAGCCCGACCGCGGTGGCAGCGGTGCGCAGCTTCGACCTCGTCGACGATCTGGACTCGCTCCCGGAGGAGCTGTCCTACGGTCGACGGCGCCTGGTCGGCATCGCCCGGACGGTGGCCTCCGGGCCGTCGATCGTCATGCTCGACGAGCCGGCCGCCGGCCTGGACGAGACCGAGAGCCGCGAGCTGGCGGGCCTGATCCGCCGCCTGGCCGACGAGCGGCAGATGGGCATCCTGCTCGTGGAGCACGACGTCCCGCTCGTGATGTCCACCTGCGACCGCATCGTCTGCATCGACTTCGGCGCGGTCATCGCCTCCGGCACGCCCGACGAGGTGCGGGCGAACGACGTGGTGGTGGCCGCGTACCTGGGCACCCACGACACGGGGTCCGAGGCGGCCGACACGACAGGCACGGGCGAGCCGGCCCAGCCCGTGCTCAGCGATGGAGGGGTGGCGTGACCGAGCGACTGATCGAGTGCGCGGGGCTGTCGGCCGGCTACGGCTCGATGGCGGTCGTGCGCGACCTCGACCTGCACGTGGAGGCGGGCGAGGTCGTCGCCCTGCTGGGGGCCAACGGCGCCGGCAAGACGACCACGCTGCTCACCCTGGCGGGCGAGTTGCCGCCGATCGCCGGCGAGGTGCGCCTGCACGGCGAGCCCACGACCGCGCCGATGCACGTGCGCTGCCGCCAGGGCCTCAGCTTCCTCACCGAGGAGCGCTCGGTGATCATGGGCCTCACCGCCCGCGAGAATTTGCGGCTGGCCGACGTCGACCCCGCGGTGGCCGCCGAGCTGTTCCCCGCCCTCGGCCCGGTGATGGCCCGCACCGCCGGCCTGCTGTCGGGCGGCGAGCAGCAGATGCTGTCGCTCGCCCGTGCCC
>CAYUXB010000474.1:0-1939 GCA_964448525.1 uncultured Acidimicrobiaceae bacterium | reverse complement strand
CGTCCACGCGATGGTGGCGCTCTTGCCCGAGCCGGTGATGCCGAGGAGGGTCTGGTAGCGCTCGCCGTTCGCGATGCCCTCGCTGAGCGCGGCGATGGCCCCCGGCTGGTCGCCGGCCGGCTCGAACTCGGACACCATCTTGAAGGGCACGTGCTTCGGCGCCATCGGGAGGACTGTACCGGCGACCTACGACATTCGAGCCCGCGACATCTGGTCACTTCTCTGACCAATGCTGTCTAGACTCCAACCCATGTCGGCTGCTGCGACGCCCGTCCCTCTCTCCGATGCCAAGGCACGCCTGTCCGAACTGGCCCGGCGGGTCCGGACCCAACACGAGCGCATCACCCTGACGCGCAACGGCGAGCCCGAAGCCGTGCTGCTCTCGGTCGACGATCTGGACGGGCTCGAGATCACGCTCGAGGCGCTCGCCGATGCCGACTCGGCCGGCCGCATCGCCGAATCGCTCGACATGCTCGGCGCCGGGGACACCGGTGTCGACATCGATACCGTGCGACGTGACCTCGCTCGCCGGCGCACCACCGGCGGGTGACCGACACGCGCTACGACGTGCGGTTCCTTCCGGCCGCGCGGCGAGCCATCAGCCACCGCCTTCCGGAGGCCGTGGCCGCCGCGGTGATCGAGTTCGGCGATGCCGCACTCGCCACCGACCCGCACCGAGTCGGCAAGCCCCTGATCGGCCCGCTGGCCGGGTGCCACGGTGCGCGGCGGGGCACGTACCGGGTCATCTACCGGATCGACGACGACGCCCGCACGGCGTACATCCTCGACATCGCCCACCGATCTGACGCCTACCGACGCTGACCTCGGGGCAATCCCTCGATCCACGTCCAGGCGGCATCGACCTGGGCCGCCAGGTCGTCGACCGTGCCGCTGTTGTCGATCACGCGGTCGGCCCGGGCCAGGCGCTCGTCGCGGGTGGCCTGGCGGGCCATCCGGGCGCGGACGTCGGGCTCCCGCATCCCCCGGTGCTCGACCAGGCGGCGCACCGCCAACTCGGGGTCGACGTCCACGACCAGCAGGCCCGCCACCGGGTAGGCGTTCTTCGACTCGACCATCAGCGGAACGTCGAGCACCACCACCTCGTCGGTGGCGCCGAGCTCCTCCAGCCGCCGCGCGATCTCCGCGCCGACCGCGGGGTGGACGATGCCGTTGAGCGCGGCGAGGGCGTCGGCGTCGTCGAACACCAGGTCGGCGACCGCCGCCCGGTCGAGGGTGCCGTCCTTTCCGACGATGCCCGGACCGAACCGCTCGACCATCGCCGCGAACACCGGTGTGCCCGGCTGTTGCACGTCGCGCACGATGGCGTCGGCGTCGACGACGACCGCGCCCTTGGCGGCGAGGAGGGCGGACACAGTCGACTTGCCCGACCCGATGCCCCCGGTGAGACCGATGACCAGCACGGCGCCGGACGTTATCGGACGCGCACGAGCGGGGGCCGAAACCCCCGCTCGATCGGTGCTCAGAACCGCCCCGCAGGGCAGCTCGTGCTACTCGGTGCCGTCGGCCGCCGGGGCCTCGGGTGCGGCCTCGGCCGGAGCGTCGGCCTCGGCCGGCACCGCCGCGGCGGCCCGAGCCGCCTCGGGAGGAGCCTCGCCGCCCACGGGCGGAGCCGGCGGCGCACCCTCGGGGGCCTCGCCGTGCTCGGCGTAGTACTCGGCCCAGGCCTCGTCGGCCTCGGGCGAGTGCTCGACCGCCGGCCCGATGTAGTTGCCCTGGTCGTCGTACGCGTGCTCGCCGAAGTGCTCCTGGTACTCGGCCGCCACGATGCCGCCCTCGGCCGCCTGCTTGATCGACAGGCTGATGCGGCGGCGCTGCAGGTCGAGATCGATGATCTTGACCCAGAGCTCCTCGCCCGGGGTGACGACCTGCTCGGGCAGGTCGACGTGGTGGGCCGACATCTCCGAGATGTGGACCAGGC
>CAYUXB010000473.1:0-1948 GCA_964448525.1 uncultured Acidimicrobiaceae bacterium | reverse complement strand
CCGTGTGAGATCCGACGGTCGAGAAACTTGCCACGACGTCCGAGAAACTGGACAGAGGGTGTCCAGGTTGGGTTCCTACGGTGACGGCACCAGTCGCCCGCTCTCTGGAGGAACCCCCCATGCAACGAAACGGCTTCCCGCCCGGCGTCCCCTGCTGGATCGACCTGATGCAGCCCGACCCCGAGGCCACGATGGCGTTCTACAGCGGTCTCTTCGGGTGGACCTACGAGATTCGCACACCGCCCGAGGCACCCTCGCAGTACGCGTACGCCCTGCTCGACGGCGGGATCGTGGGGGCGGTCGGCGGTCCGCCCGGCCCCGAGGACCCGCCCGGGTGGACGAGCTACATCCGTGTCGACTCCGCGGACGAGACGGTCGCTGCCGTCGATGCCAACGGCGGCAAGGTCCTCGCGCCTCCGGTCGACATCCCGCGGGCCGGCCGCGTCGCCCAGTGCGCCGATCCGGAGGGCGCCCAGTTCGGCCTGTGGCAGCCGGCCGAGCTCCTGGGCGTGCAGCAGGTCAACATCGCCGGCTCCTGGAACTTCAGCGAGCTGCACACCTCCGCCTTCGCCTCCGCCGAGGCGTTCTACGGTGCCGTGTTCGGCTGGACGTCGACCGCGTTCTTCGACGGCGACCCGGACAGCGACCGCTACTGGCGGCAGGCCGGCTACGGCGACTTCCTGGCCGCGCAGGACCCGGAGGTCCGCGCCTGGCAAGAGGCCTCGGCCGGCAGCATCCCCGAGGGTTTCACCGACGCCGTCGCCATCGCGCAGGCGCTCGCCCGCGAGGACGCCGACGCATCACCCCGCTGGACGATCACGTTCGGGGTCGCCGATGCCGACGCCAGCCACCAGAAGGCGATCGAGCTCGGCGCCGAGACGGTCTCGCCCCTGACCGACAAGCCCTTCACCCGCCAGTCCACGGTCCGCGACCCCCAGGGCGCGATCTTCACCCTCAGCGAGTACCGCCCGCCGGCGGACAGCTGACCCGTTCGGTAACCGCCACCTGGCCGGACTGGTCCCCCGGTCAGGTGGCGATGCCGTGCGCCCGCAGCGTGGCGTCGAGCACCACCTTGTCGTGGCGTTCGCCCTCGGTGAGGCGCTTCAGGATGAGCGCGCACGGCATCCCGAACGTGCCACCGTCGACCACCTCGGCCACCCGCGCCGCGCCCGTGTCGAGCAGGTCGATCGCCTCGCGCACGGCGGCGACGGCGTCGGGGTCGTACACGGCATCCGGCTCGTCCCGGTCAGCCCACACGTCCTCGATGCGCTCCCGAAGGTCGGCCATGGCCGGCGACCCTACCGAGGGCCACGTCCCCCGAGCGGCTTCTCGCCCCCCGCCGCCTGAACAAGAAGATCTCCACAACAGATCTGGTCGCTGGAGCGATCAGATCTGTTGTGGAGATCGTGGCCAGGGCTCGTGTCGTGTCTGGCACTAGGTCTCGGCGTCGTCGAGGCTCTCGTCGACGGCACCGGCGGCCTCGTCGCGGTCGGCCCACTCGAGCAGCTCGTCGATGGCGAAGACCGCGTCGTCGATGTCGGCGTGCAGGTCGCCGAGGTCCGCGAAGCGAGCCGGGACCGTCGCCATCGTGCAGTCACCGGGCTCGACGCTGTCGATCTCGTCCCAGCGGATCGGGGTCGACACGGTCGCCTCGGGCACACCGCGCACGGAGTACGCGGCGGCCATCGTGTGGTCCCGGGCGTTCTGGTTGTAGTCCACGAACACGGCGGACGGGTCACGGTCCTTGCGCCACCACGTGGTCGTCACGAGGTCGGGCGCACGGCGCTCGACCTCGCGGGCAAAGGCCAGCGCGGCGCGCCGGACGTCCCCGAACCCGTGCGCCGGCTCGATGCGCACGTAGACGTGCAGCCCGCGGCCGCCCGACGTCTTCGGCCAGCCCACCGCGCCCAGCTCGTCCAGCACCTCGTGGGCGACGTGCGCGACGGCG
>CAYUXB010000472.1:0-1958 GCA_964448525.1 uncultured Acidimicrobiaceae bacterium | reverse complement strand
CGCTTGCCGACCCACCGGCAGGAGTAGCACTCGGGGCTCCACTCGCCCATCCGGGTGACGTCGGCGACCATGTCCCAGACGGCCTCGGGCGAGGCGGAGATCGTCACCGAGACCACGTCGCCCGTCGCGCGGGTCGCGTCCCCTGTCGCGCCGTCGGGGCCGACCCCGCGATCGCTGCCGTCGTGTGATGCGTCGTCTGCGGACGGGGTCGTCGTCTCCGGGTCTGTCACGAACCTGACGCTACCGGGCGGTCTCCGCCGGTGCTGGCGGAGACCGCCCCTTGACCGCTTGGTCAGGATCGGGTCTAACGTCGGGTGATGCCGCCGACACGAGGGGACTCTCTGTGACGACCTACGACAAGATCTACATCGACGGGGCCTGGGTGCCGTCCGAGGGGTCGGACACCATCGACGTCTTCGACTCCACCAACGGCGAGGTCATCGCCACGATCCCGTCGGGCACCGCCGGCGACGTCGACAAGGCGGTCGCTGCGGCGAAGGCGGCGTTCCCCGCCTGGTCGACCACGACCCCCGAGGAGCGGGCCAAGGCCCTCACCCGCATCGGCGAGGGCCTCGCCGCGCGCATGGACGAGATCGCCACGGTCATCACCCGCGAGGCCGGCATGCCCAAGTGGCTCAGCGGCATCGTGCAGGCCGGCCTGCCGATCAACTCGTTCAACACCGCGGCCTCGCTCGCCGAGACCTACGAGTACGAGTCGACCATCGGCAACAGCCTGGTGGTCAAGGAGCCGGTGGGCGTCGTCGGTGCCATCACGCCGTGGAACTACCCGCTCCACCAGATCGCGGCCAAGGTCGCCTACGCCATCGCCGCCGGCTGCACCGTGGTGCTCAAGCCGAGCGAGGTCGCCCCGGTCGACGCCTTCATCCTGGCCGAGGTCGTCAACGACGCCGGTCTGCCCGCCGGCGTGTTCAACCTGGTCACGGGCACGGGCCCGGAGGTGGGCGAGGCCATCTCCGCTCACCCGGGCATCGACATGGTGTCGTTCACCGGCTCCACCCGCGCCGGCAAGCGCGTGGCCGAGGTCGCGTCGCAGACCCTGAAGCGCGTCGCCCTCGAGCTCGGCGGCAAGTCCGCCAACGTGCTGCTCGACGACCTCGACGACGAGGGCTTCGAGAAGGCCGTGCGCGACGGCATCGGCAAGGCCTACATCAACTCCGGCCAGACCTGCACCGCCCTCACCCGCATGCTGGTGCCGACCGACCGCCTGGCCGACGCCGAGCGCATCGCGGCCGACGAGGTGGAGACGAAGTTCCAGCCGAAGGACCCGTTCGCGGAGGGCGCCATGCTCGGCCCCCTGTCGAGCCAGGCTCAGGTCGAGCGTGTGACCGGCTACATCCAGAAGGGCATCGACGAAGGCGCGACGGTCGTCACCGGCGGCCCCGAGCGGCCCCAGGTCGAGGGCGCGGAGAACGGCTACTTCGTGCAGCCGACGGTGTTCTCCGGCGTCCGCAACGACATGACCATCGCCCAGGAGGAGATCTTCGGCCCGGTGCTGTCGATCCTCACCTACGACGGCGAGGACCAGGCGGCCGAGATCGCCAACGACTCCGCCTACGGCCTCTCCGGCGGCGTGTGGTCGGCCGATCCCGAGCGGGCCAAGAAGTTCGCCCGCAAGATCCGCACCGGTCAGATCGAGGTGAACGGCGGCGCCTTCAACGCCAACGCCCCGTTCGGTGGCTACAAGAACAGCGGCTACGGCCGCGAGTACGGCCAGCACGGCTTCGAGGAGTTCCTCGAGACCAAGTCGATGCAGCTCTGACGCTGCGCCGTCACCGGATGTGATCGAGGGAGCGCCCGCGGGCGCTCCCTCGTCGCGCCGACGGCGGCCCGCCGTGGGAACGTGAGGCGCCCGTCCGGGGTGTACCCGCTGATGCAGACCCGTCCCGACCGCGCCGCGCCGTCCGTCCCCGCCAGCCGCGGGCGGGTGCACGATCGAG
>CAYUXB010000471.1:0-1979 GCA_964448525.1 uncultured Acidimicrobiaceae bacterium | reverse complement strand
TCTGGTCGCCGGACATGGCCGGCGCACCACGGATTCAGCCAGCCGCCGACCCCACGAATCTGCGACGACTTGTGGTTGCTGAGCGGCCTGTTCTGTCGCGGGACATGGGTGACAGGTGATGTCGCGGGACATGGGTGCGGTCGTCCGGAAGGATCAGTCGGCGGCGTCGGCCATGACCAGGGCGGAGAACCGGCGCAGGTTGCCGCGCCACACCCGACGCAAGATCGGCCGGGCCGCCCATGCGCCCACGGGCCCGCCCAGCCACCAGGGGAAGACAAGGTCCTCCTCCCACGACAGCACGGTGGCACCACGGCCGGCTCCCGGGGTGTCGGCGTCGGCGAGAGCGGGAGTGTGCGCGGCGGCGGGCGTGTCAGCGGAGATGGGAGCCGGTGCAGGGGCCGCCTCGAGGGCGAAGCGGCCGGTGCCGGTGAAGAGCCCCGTGTGGCGCACGCCCATCGCCGCCGCATCTCGCCACTCGGTGACCTCCATCACGTCGGTCGTGCGCAGCGGGCCGACCCGGGTCTCGCACTCGAACACGGTGCCCACGCCCGAGCGGCGGTCGCTCGTGAAGCGGATCTCGGCCGCGTCGGCCATCCACGTGACGTGATCGGCGATGTCGGCGAGCCGGCGCCACACCTCCTCGGGCGGGGCGGCGATGGTGGTCTCCATGTGGATGCCGGGCACGAGGCTCAGGATGCCACGGCCATGGCCTGTCGCTTCGCGGTGCCGCGGTGGATCCTCGTCGGACACCTCCGCCACGAGCGAGATGGTGTCCCACACGCGGTCGCTCAGCTCGGGCGACGTGAACGCGTCAAGCCGTGACCGGACGGGCGGGAGTGAACGACCGGCAGGTCAGATGGTCCGGCGAAGTAGCTGTACTCGTGGGAGGGTCCGAATCCGCAACGTCGGTAGAGCCGGATGGCGGCGGCGTTGTCCGGCATGACGGCGAGATACATCCGCCGAGCGCCGAGGCCAAGCGCCACCTCGGCCAATCCGTCCAGGACGGCTCGGGCGACCCCCTGTCTCCGATGCATCGGAGTGGTAGCCATGCACTGGACGCCTCCCCACCCTGCTTCGATCACGATCTGCCCGACGCCGACAACCTCGTCGCCGTGGCGCGCCGCAGCGAACACCGTCGGCACGTCGGGTGCGAGCAGCACACGGCGGCACACGCTCCTGTCTCCATCGGAACGGTCGCGCCCGCGTTCGACCGACCAGTACGCGTCGAACCATTCGTCGGTCGGTCGCTCGCTGAACTCGACGTCGTAGGGGCGAGCGCGGATGCCGGCGACGACAGCTTCCGTGATGGCCCGTTCCACCAACGTCCGGGCCGTCGGTCGAAAGCCGCGCGACAGCAGCGTGCGCGCCACGCCCGGCGGGGTCGACGCCGTGCTCACCTGGATCAGCGTGGGTGCGCCGCGAGCTCGATAGAGCGAGGCTGCTTCCTTGATCAAGTCACCCGTTGGCACCTCGTCGCCGAGGGCCAGTACCGAGTTGGCTCTGCGGGTCACGCCGTGCGCCCACCGGTACCGCCAGCTCCCATGGATCTCGACCACGGCGGGGGGCCACGCGTTGGCCATGAGCACGTCGAGCACCGGTAGCCCCACCACCGTCGCAGCGTAGGAGCCACTCGTCCGTGCTGCCTTCCGCGGCCGTCGACCGCGGTCGATGCAGGGGAGCGGCCAGGCGGCCTCCTGGCGGTCCGGGGGACCCCGGGTTCGTCGAGCTTCTCGTTCTCTGTCGGTCTCGGTGTGCTCCGTAGATTGTCACACCCCCTCAGTAGGGTTGGGCACATGTCCGTGGTCGACCTGCCTCCCGCCACACCGGCTGGTGCTGGCGCACGTGTTCCCGGGCGGGGGCCGCAAGAGAGCGCGTGGATCGTCGCCGAGGGCGAGGCGGCTGTGGTGATGGGCACGGTGAACGTGGCGGTCGCTCGCCTGGTGGCGGCGTTGGTCGATCTGTTGGCGGTGGACGGGTGG
>CAYUXB010000470.1:0-1984 GCA_964448525.1 uncultured Acidimicrobiaceae bacterium | reverse complement strand
ACACGGTCACCCCCGCGGCGACCTCGAGATAGATCTGGCTCGACCCCATGCCCCGCTCCGGACGGAACGAGAAGCCGTGCCGCAGGGCGGGGTCGCCGGCGTCGCCGAGGAACAGGGCGTAGAGCGACCAGCCGAACGCCGCCAGCGTGCCCACCGAGATGAGGGTGTCCATGGTGGCGGCACCGTGGCGGAGGTTCGTCCACGCGGCCTTGTGGAAGGGCCAGGCGCCCCAGGTGACGACCGGCGCGGCCAGGGTGAGCGACAGCCACTGCCAGGCGTCGAACTGCAACGCCGGCACCATGGCGAGCACGACCACCGGTACGGCCAGCACCGCCGAGGCGACGAGACGGGTGCGCAGCGCCCGGGTGTGCTCATCGTCGTCGTCGCCGGCTCGGCCGGCCTCGGTGTCGGTGCCCGTGTCGGTGCCGGTTCCGGCGCCGGTTCCCTGGCCGTCGGTCGCTGATCCCGAGCCGCTGATCGGCGGCGGGGTCGGGAGCGCCGCGGCGTACCCAGCAGCCTCGACCTGGGCGATCAGGTCGTCGGCGCTGACATCGTCGGGGACGTCCACGGTCGCCTTCTCGGTGGCGTAGTTGACCGTGGCGGTGACGCCGTCGAGCTTGTTGAGCCGCTTCTCGATGCGGGCGGCGCACGACGCGCACGTCATGCCCCCGATCTGGAGCTGGAGCCGGTCGGTCTGCGGCATGCCCGGGGGAGTGGTGGTGCTCACGGATCAGTGGCCTTCGTCGTCGCCGTCAGGGGAGACGGGCGCATCGTGAGTGGCGGACCTGTCGGCGGGGATGGGTCCGTCCGGGACCTCGACGGTGAACGCCGCCGTGCGGACCTCGCCGTCGTGGGCGAAGTCGAGGAACAGTCGGTAGGTGCCGGCGGAGGGGAACGCGGCGGCGAACCGCACCTCGTCGCCCCCGCCGTCGAGCGGGTGGACGTGCAGATAGGCGAGGTCGCCTTCCCGGATGGCGACGAGATGGCCGGCCGCGCCCAGGTACGGGTCGGTGCGCACGGTCTGGCCGGCCAGGCTGACGGTGAAGCCCAACTCGGACTCGCCGGGAGCGGCGTCGCCGTCGAGCGTCACCTCGTAGCCGTCCACCTGGGCGTGGTGGCTCGGGGCCGGCACCTGCACGGCGGTGGGCTGCCCGGCGACGGTGAGGTCGATGCCCAAGGCCAGCGGCTCGCTACCGGTCGGTGCGAAGTCGGCGAACACCCGATGGGAGCCGGGGGGCAGGGCCGGCAGCTCGACGTTCCACTCGCCGTCGTCGCTCATCGTGGGGTGCAGGTGGGCGTAGCTCACCAGGTCGCGTCCCACGACCACCAGGTGGAGGCGCTTCTCGTGCTCGACGTCGAACCGGGTGACCGCCTCGCCGTCACCGTCGACCACCCGGAAACGGTAGGTGGCGGGCGCTCCGGGGTCCACCGTGGTGGTGGCGGCGTCGAGCCGGTAGCCGGACTGCGCCACCGTCAGGCCCCCGGGGAGGTCGGTCGCGCCCGGCGCGCCGTCGCCGTCGCCCACGTCTGTCGCCTGTCCCTCCGGCCCCTCGGCCTGGCCGCCATCTGCTCCGCCACCGGCGTCGGGGCCGGTGCCGTGGCCCTCGTCGGTCGCTGCGCCCGCCGTGTCGCTGTCGGAGCCCATGTCATGGCCGATCTCGTCGCCCCCACCGCCGCTGACGTCGATCGGGCCGGCGGCGGCGCCGAGCGCGGCACCTCCACCGGTCACGACCGCGAGGACGACCGCGTACGCCGCCAGCTTGGCGGGCGCCTTCACGCCGTCGCGACCTCGTAGCCGGCCTCGTCCACCGCCGCGGCGACCGCGGTCGCGTCGAGTGGACCATCGGACTCGACGGTCACGAGCCCGCTGGCGAGCTCGACGTCCACCCGTGCGACGCCGTCGACCTTGCCGAGCTCCTCACGGACCGCGGCGACGCAGTGGTCGCAGGTCATGCCGGTGACGGTGTAGGTGGTCGTCGCCATG
>CAYUXB010000469.1:0-1987 GCA_964448525.1 uncultured Acidimicrobiaceae bacterium | reverse complement strand
CGGCCGACGAGCCCGACCTGGCGCGGCTGTCGGGCATCAGCCCGAAGGTCGTCTCCACCGTCGTGTGGACCATCGCCGGGCTGCTCGCCAGCGTGTCGATCATCATGCTGTCGGGCATCTCGGGATCGCCGAGCGCCATCGAGGGCCTCGGCCCGAGCACCCTCAACCGGGCGCTCGCCGCCGCGGTGATCGGCGGCATGGTCTCGTTCCCCCGCGCCCTGGCCGCCAGCGTCGGCCTCGGCGTCGCCGATGCCCTGCTGCGGTTCAACTTCCCCGACCAGGCGGGGCTGATCGACTTCGTCCTGTTCCTCGCCGTCCTCGTGGCGGTGTTCGTGCAGACGCGGGCGCCGGAGACCGAGGCGGCGACGTTCTCGTTCGCACCGCGCGTCCGGCCGGTGCCCGAGCGGCTGCGGCAGGTGTGGTGGGTGCGCAACCTCACCCGCATCGTCGGTCTGGTCACCCTGGCGGCCGCGGCGGTCGCGCCGCTGGTCGTCACCCAGCCGTCCCGCCACCTCCTGTACACGCAGATCCTGCTGTTCGCCCTCGCCGCCATGTCCCTCGTCGTCGTGACCGGATGGTCCGGGCAGCTCTCGCTCGGGCAGATGGCCTTCGCCGGGGTCGGAGCCCTGCTGGCCGCGGCCGCCAACCGCGGCATCGAGCTCGACATCGGGTGGGGCGACACCCGCGTCGTCGACGTCCAGCTCGAGGGCGTCGACTGGATCGTCTCGATCCTCCTGGGCGCGGGCCTCACCGCGGTGCTCGCCATGGTCGTCGGCGCCGGGGCCCTGCGCGTGCGCGGGCTGCTGCTCGCCGTGTCGACCTTCGCCTTCGGCCTCGCCGCCCAGCAGTACCTCTACCGCCGCCCGCTCCTGTCCGACGGCCGGACGACGTCCGTGCCGTTCGAGCGCAGGGCGCTCCTCGGCGTCGACCTGACCGACCAGCGCACCTACTACTGGTTCTGCCTCGCGGTGCTGGCGCTGGTCACCGTGGTCCTCGCCCGGCTCCGACGATCCGGCGTGGGGCGCACCATGCTGGCCGTGCGGGACAACCCCGATGCCGCCGCCGCGTACACCGTGCGGCCCGGTCCGACGAAGCTGCTCTCCTTCGGCCTGGCCGGCGGTCTCGCCGGGTTGGCGGGCGGCCTGATCGCCGGCGCCATCCAGAACGTGCCGCTCACCGAACGCATCTTCCAGGTCGACGACTCGCTGCGTCTCGTCGCCATCGTCGTCATCGGCGGCCTCGGTACGGTCGCCGGACCGATCCTCGGGTCGTTGTGGGTCGTCGGCCTGCCCGCCTTCTTCCCCGACAACGACGCCATGCCGCTGCTGACGTCGAGCATCGGCCTTCTCGTGCTCCTGCTCTACTTCCCCGGCGGCCTGGTCCAGATCGGCTACAGCGGGCGCGACGCACTCGTCCGCTGGCTGGCCGCCCGGACGCCCGAGGCGCCGGCGGGGCGGACCGTGGCGGTTCCGGCGACGGTGCGCCGGGAGGATCGGCGTCCCGCGCCGCCGGCCGGCACCGAGGCGTTGCTCACCGAGGACGTCCGCGTCACCTTCGGGGGCATCGCCGCCGTCGACGGCGTGAGCATCCGGGTCGGTCAGGGCGAGGTGGTCGGGCTCATCGGGACGAACGGCGCCGGCAAGTCGACCCTCCTCAACGCGATCGGCGGTTTCGTGCGGTCCGACGGCAAGGTCGCGCTGCTCGGGGCCGACGTCACCGGGCTCGACGCCGCGGCGCGCGCCCGCGCCGGGCTCGGCCGCACGTTCCAGGCGGCGCGGCTGTTCCCGGAGCTGACGGTCCGCGAGACGGTGGCGGTCGCCCTCGAGGCCCGCGGGCGGAGCGGAGTCGTCTCGTCCGCGCTCGGCCTGCCGGTGGCCCGCCGTCGCGAGCGCAGGCGTGCGGCCGAGACCGACGACCTCGTCGCCTTCCTCGGACTCGGGCGCTACGCCGACAGCTACATCGCCGACCTGTCCACGGGCACCCGCCG
>CAYUXB010000468.1:0-1993 GCA_964448525.1 uncultured Acidimicrobiaceae bacterium | reverse complement strand
AGCTCGATGTGCTTGTCGTGGATCGACACGCCCTGGTCGCGGTAGACCCGCTGCACCTCGGTGACCAGGTACTGCTGCGTCTCGCGCACGCCCTTGATCTCGAGGAGCTCCTTCGGGTCGCGGGGACCGTCGACGATGGGATCGCCGGCCGAGATCTCCTGGCCGTCGGTCACCTCGAGCCGGGCGATGGTGGGCACGGTGTAGGCGTGCTCGGTCTCGTCGTCACCGACGACCGTGATCACACGGCCGCGGCCCTCGTCGTCCGCGATGCGGACCACACCCGAGATGTGCGAGAGCGTCGCCTTGCCCTTGGGCGAGCGGGCCTCGAACAACTCGACGACACGGGGCAGACCGCCGGCGATGTCGGAGCCGGCGATGCCACCGGTGTGGAACGTCCGCATCGTCAGCTGCGTGCCGGGCTCACCGATCGACTGGGCGGCGATGACACCCACCGCCTCGCCGAGCTCGATGAGGCGACCGGTCGCCAGCGAGCGGCCGTAGCACGTCGCGCACACGCCGAAGTCGGCCTGGCACGTGAGCACCGACCGCACGCGCACGCGGTCGACCTCGGGATCGTCGCGCAGGGCGTCGAGGTGGTCCTCGGCGATGTAGGTGCCGGCCTCGATCGTCTTGCCCGCCAACGCTTCGTGCGGGTTCTCCTTCGACAGCTTGACGTCGTTGACCAGCGCTCGCCCGAAGATGCGGGTCTCGAGGTAGGACCGCTTGCCGGCCTCGTCCGGGACCACGTCGTCGATCCACACGCCACGGAGGGGCTCGCCCTCACGCTGGCAGTCGATCTCACGGATGATGAGCTCCTGGGCGACGTCGACGAGACGACGGGTCAGGTAGCCGGAGTCCGCGGTGCGCAGCGCCGTGTCGACCAGGCCCTTTCGTGCGCCCGGCGTGGCGATGAAGTACTCGAGCATCGACAGGCCCTCGCGGAAGTTCGACTTGATCGGTCGAGGGATCATGTCGCCACGGGGGTTGGCCACCAGGCCGCGCATGCCGGCGATCTGGCGGACCTGCATCATGTTGCCGCGGGCACCCGACCCCACCATCATGTCGATGGGGTTGAACTGCTCGTTCTGGAGGCCCTGTTCCATCGCGGACCGCACCTCGTCGGTGGCGTTGGTCCAGATCTCGACCTCCTTCTGCCGCCGCTCACCATCGGTGATGATGCCCCGGCGGAACTGGCTTTCGACCTTCTCGGCTTCCTTCTCGTAGCGGTCGAGGATGCCCTTCTTCTCCGGCGGCGTCTTCACGTCGTCGATCGAGATGGTGAGACCCGACCGGGCCGCGTAGTTGAAGCAGAGGTTCTTGAGCTGGTCCAGGCTGTCCTGCACCACCGCCTTGGGGTAGTCGCGAGCCAGGTGGTCGACGAGGTCGCCCATGTTCTTCTTCCTGACCGGCTCGTCGAAGAACCCGAAGCCCAGCGGCAGCGCGCGGTTGAAGATGAACCGCCCGACCGTGCTCTCGCGATAGAGGGGCTTGTCCGACTCGAGGTCGGCGGCGTCGCGCAGGTTCGCCTCGACCTCCTCACGGATCTCCCGCTTGGACAGCCGCACCTTGATCTTGGCGTGCAGGTCGATGTCGCCGGCGTCGTAGGCCCGCTCCATCTGGGCGCGGTTGCCGAACACGCGGCCCTCGCCCTTCGCACCCTCGACGTGCTCGGTCAGGTAGAACGCGCCGATGATCATGTCCTGGGTCGGCGTGACGAGCGGACGGCCGTGGGCGGGCGACAGCACGTTGTTGGCCGACAGCATGAGGACCCGGCTCTCCGCCTGGGCCTCAGCGGACAGCGGCAGGTGGACCGCCATCTGGTCGCCGTCGAAGTCGGCGTTGAACGCCGCGCAGACGAGCGGGTGCAGGTGGATGGCCTTGCCCTCCACCAGGACCGGCTCGAACGCCTGGATGCCCAGGCGGTGCAGCGTCGGCGCGCGGTTCAGCAGCACCGGGTGCTCGGTGATGACCTCCTCGAGCACGTCCCACACGA
>CAYUXB010000467.1:0-1997 GCA_964448525.1 uncultured Acidimicrobiaceae bacterium | reverse complement strand
CCACCAGGTCGCCCCGGTGGCGCGCCATGGCGTCGGCGTGGCGCCGGGCCTCGGTGTGCTCCCGACCGGCCAGGGGGGTCTCCGACACCAGCGCCCGCAGGCGGGCGTCCTCCGCGGACTCCACGAACGCCGCCAGCTGGTCGTCGACCACACCCAGCTCGTCCCGGAGCGCCTTGAGACGGTCTCCCACCTCGTGCAGGCGGCGCTCGAGCAGCGACTTCGACATGTCGGGGAGTGTAGGCGGCTGGCACACTGCCCCCGTGCCGCGCCTCGCCCTGCTGGCGTTCATCTGGGGCTGGTCCTTCCTGTTCATCAAGGTCGGCGTGGAGGGCATGTCGCCCACCACGGTGGCAGGGGCGCGCATCGCCCTCGGCGCCGTGGTGCTGCTGGCGGTGTGCCGGCGGCGGGGCTTCGCCGTGCCCACCGACCGGACGTCGCTGCGCCACTTCCTCGTCGTCGCCCTCTTCGGCAGCGCGCTGCCGTTCACGCTGCTGGCCTGGGGCGAGGAGCGGATCGCCTCCAACCTCACCGCCGTGCTCAACGCCTCCACGCCGCTGTTCGCGGCGGTGGCCGGGGCGGTCGTGCTCGGCGAGCGCCTCCGCCTGCCGGCCGTCGCCGGCCTGCTCGTGGGCCTGGCCGGCGTCGCGGTGGCCGCCGGGGTGGGCGGCTCGGACCTCGCGTCGTCCTCGGTCGCCGGGGGTGGCGCCGCCGTGCTCGCCGGAGCCTGCTACGGCTTCTCCTTCACGTACATGAAGGCGAACCTGCTCCACCTGCCGGCCGCCGCGGCCGCCGCCGGCCCGCTGGCGGTGGGGGCGGTCGTGCTCGCCCCGTTCGCGGTGGCCACCTCGGTGGCCGGCGGCATCGACCTCGCCGCCCACCGGGTCCTCGCCATCGTGGTCCTCGGGGCGGTGGGCACCGGCTACGCCTACATCCTCAACTACCGCGTCATCGCCGAGCTGGGGTCGACCACCGCCTCGCTCGTGACCTACCTGATCCCGGTGGTCGCCATCGCCGTGGGCGTGCTCCTGCTCGACGAGGCGTTCCACCTCCGGGTGCTGGCCGGCGGGGCGCTCATCGTGGTCGGGGTCGCCCTCGTGCACGGCCGGCTGCGGCTCCCGGGGCGGCGGTTTGCCCCCGCGGGCCCATCGGTACGGTCCGGGCCATGGACGGATCCGCCTGGGGTGTCGACGACGGTTACTGGGACGCCACCGGCACCTGGCGGGACGCACCCCCGGAGACGCTGAGCGCGATCGCCCGGTCGATGGGAGCGGGCGAGGGCGGCCCCCCGCCCGGCCCGCCGCTGTGGTTCGTCCGCGCCGGCCAGGTCGAGTGGCTGCTGAGCCCAGCCGACCTCATCCTCGAGGACGGCACGGCCCGGCGCGGGGTGGAGGCGCTGCCGCCCGACCTGCCCCCGGGCTACCACTCGCTCGTCCCCCTCGACGGCGGCCCCACCACCCGCCTCGTCGTCTCGCCCGGGCGCTGCCACCTGCCGCCCGACCTGCGCACCTGGGGGTGGGCGGTGCAGCTCTACGCGGCGCGCTCGGCGTCGAGCTGGGGCCACGGCGACCTCGCCGACCTCCGTCGGATCGCCGGCTGGGCCGTCGACCAGGGCGCGGGGACCCTGGCGCTCAACCCCCTCCACGCCGCCGGGCCCGCCACCCCCCAGCAGCCGAGCCCGTACTACCCGTCGAGCCGGCTGTGGCGCAGCCCGCTCTACCTCCGGGTGGAGGAGGTGGCCGGGGCGTCGGCCGTGGGCGCCGACCTCGACCGGCTGGCCGCCGCGGGCCGGTCGCTCAACGGCGGGGACCGCATCGACCGGGACGCGGTGTGGGCGCTCAAGCGGGAGGCGCTCGAGGCGTGCTTCGCCGCCGCCGGTGACGACCCCGCCTTCGAGCGCTGGCGGGAGGAGCAGGGCGAGGCGCTCACCCGCTTCGCCACCTGGAGCACGATCGCCGAGCGCCACGGCAACGGGTGGTCGGCCTGGCCGGAGGAGCTGC
>CAYUXB010000466.1:0-2015 GCA_964448525.1 uncultured Acidimicrobiaceae bacterium | reverse complement strand
CGGCCCTCGACGCGGGCTGCGGCTCGGGGCTGCTGGCCCAGGCCTGGGTGGCGCTCGGGCGCGGGCCGGTGCTCGCGCTCGACCTGGACCCGCGCGCCCTGGCCCACGCCCGGCGCAGCCTGGAGGCGGCCGGGCGCGCCGGCGCCGTGCGCATGCGCCGCGGGCCGCTCGCCGGCCTCGCCGCGCAGGAGCTGGCGGGCCGGGTCGTCCTCGCCAACGTCCCCATGGACGCCCACCGGGCGCTGCTCGGGCGGGTCGCGGCGCCGCCGCGCGCGGTGGTCGCGTCGGGGATCCGCGAGGGCGACCTCGCCGAGCTGGCCGGGGCCTGGGGGGCGCTCGGGCTGGGTGACGCGCGCGTCCGGCGCGACGGCGGCTTCGTCTGCCTGGCGATGGTCGCGCCGTGAACCGGGTCTGGCGCACCTGGTCGGTGCTGGTGCTCTTCGCGCTCGGCACCAGCCTGATCACCCCGCTGATCCCGGTCTACCAGGACCGGCTCGGCTTCGGCGACACCGTCGCGACGCTCTTCCTCGGCTGCTACGTGGCCGCGCTGGTGCCCTCCATGCTCGCCCTGGGGCAGATCTCCGACCGCATCGGGCGGCGGGCCGTCCTGCTGGGCGCCCTCGCGACGCTCGCGATCGCCCAGGCCCTGCTGATCGCCGAGCCGGACCTGACCGGCCTGCTGATCGCGCGCGCGATCCAGGGCTTCGCCACCGGCGCCTTCTTCGGCACCTGCACCGCCTTCCTCGTCGACGCCGCGCCGCCGGGGCGCATCCGCTTCGCCGCGGCGCTCTCCTCGGTCTCCGTGCGGCTCGGGCTCGGGCTGGGCCCGGGGATCGGCGGGGTGATCGCCCAGTACGCCGACGAGCCCCTGCGCCTGCCCTTCGAGCTGCACCTCGTCGCCGTCGCGCTCGCCGTCGTCGTGGTGCTGAGCCTCCCCGAGACCGTGCGGGTGCGCTCGCGGCGGCCGCTCACGCTGCGCCTGGAGGTGCCGGAGGCCGAGCGGGCCGTCTTCTGGCGCGTGCTCGTGCCCTCGGGGGCGCTCTTCTCGCTCTTCGACGGGGTCGCCCTGTCGCTGATCCCGGTCTTCCTGGTGCGCACCCTCGAGGTCGACAACTACGCCGTCGTGGGCGCAGCGGGGTTCCTGGTGCTGGTCTCCGGGGCCCTCAGCCAGGTGCTCCTGCCGCGCCTCGCGCCGGACAGGGCGATCCCCTGGGGCCTGGCGGCGGCCTCGCTCGCGTCGGTCGGCGTGGTGGTCGCCGCCCCGGCCGAGTCCGCGCCGCTCGCGCTCGCCGCCGTCGCCGCGACCGGGGCCGCGGCGGGCCTGGTCTTCAAGGGCGGCCTCGACCTGTGCACCCAGATCGCCCCCGTCGCCGACCGCGGCAAGCTGATGTCGGCCTACTACGTCGCCTGCTACCTGGGCGGCTTCTCGGTGCCGCTGCTGGTGGTCGGGGTCCTCTCCGACCTGGTCGGCCTGACCGTCGCGCTCGCCTGCCTGTCCGCCGCCGCGGGCGCCGGCGCCGCCTGGACGTGGGCCGTCGGCCTGCGCTCCCTGTCCGGCCTGCGGCCGCCCGGGACGGGCCACGCGGCCGTGCCCGGCGCGGGCGCCGAGTAGACTCGACGGGGACGATGGCCCCCCAGGCGTCCGATCCCGAGGCCCTCGCGTCGGCCCTCCTCGAGGCCGACCGGGCCGTCCTCCTCACCGGCCTGCGCCTCGGCGGGCCCGAGAGCCTCGACCTCACCCACGGCCGCGGCGAGTGGGCGCGCCGCGCGAGCCTCGAGGCGTTCCTCACCGAACCGGGCCGGTTCTGGGAGTACTTCTACCCCACCGCCCTCACGATCGCCGCGCGGGTGCCCGGCCCGGCCCACGAGGCGATCGTCCGCCTCGAGCGCGCCGGACTGGTGGCCGCCCTCGTCACCCAGTCGGTCGACCGGCTGCACGCCCGCGCCGGCAGCGCCGACCCGATCGAGGTCTACGGAACCGTGCTGGTCGTGCGCTGCGAGCGCTGCGAGGAGCG
>CAYUXB010000465.1:0-2023 GCA_964448525.1 uncultured Acidimicrobiaceae bacterium | reverse complement strand
CCCGGTCGCCCATGAAGAAGACGACCGCCGAGTGGGTCTCGGCGACGGCCGCCGCGCCGGGTGCGCTCACGAGGCGGGGAGGATGCGTCGTCCGCTGATGCGCGACGGCACCAGGCGCACCCAGTGGGGCTTATCCCCACCGGCCCACGACTCGAGGGGCAGCGCCTGCACTCGTTCGAGCGTGGCGGTGTCGAACGGGGCGGCCTCCACGAGGTGGCCGGACACCACGACGCTCCAGCCCGTGCGGCTCTCCCGGTCGAAGTCGTCGATCTCGAACGCCACCGGGTGGCGCCTGCCCGCGTCCAGCTTGGTGCCGGCCGCGGTGCGGAACACGATCGAGTCACCGTCGACCAGGTAGTTCACGGGGAAGATCCCCGGAGTGCCACCGTCGATCACGGCGAGACGACCGACCTCGTCGCCCGCCAGGAGCCGCCGGCACTCGTCCGGGTCGATGATCTCGAGTCCGGTGCGCGCGTCGATCGTCTTCTTCATGGTGCGACCTCCGTGTCCTGCATGTCGACAGCGTCCGTGTGCCTGCGGCGTCCCTCGCGCGTCGGCGGCTCAGCCGTCCTCGTCGGTGGTGGCCGGCATGACGACCACGGGGCAGGGTGCGTGCCGGGCGACGTGCTCGGAGACCGAGCCGAGCAGCAGCCGTTGGAACCCGCCCAGGCCTCGCCGGCCGATGACCACGAGATCGGCGCCGGCCGCCGCGTCGAGGATCGACGAGGCCGGCCCGCCAGGCGACACGATGCGCTCGATGGCCACGGCGTCGCCGCCTGCACCGGCGACCGCACCGTCGACGACCTCGTCGAGCAGTTCGCGTGCGGCGGTCTCCATGCCCGAGGTGTCGTAGGGGAAGCCGATGCCGACCGGTCCGTAGATCATCGGTACCTCCCAGGCGTGGACGGCGTGGAGCGCCGCGCCCCGCAGCCGGGCCTCGGTGACCGCCCAGCCGGCGGCGACGCGCGAGCTGTCGGACCCGTCGACACCGACCACGATGTGCTCGCCATCCGCATCGTCGCCGGCGAGTGCGGTCGTGCCGCTCGCGTCGTCGGCGTCGACGCTGGAGCGCACGACGGCGACCGGGCCGGGCGCGTGCTGCAGGCACTGCTGGCTGACCGAGCCGAGGAGCAGCCCTCGGAAACCGCCCAGACCGCGGGCGCCGACGACCAGGAGGTCGGCCCCCTTGGCGGCTTCGAGGAGGCCCTGGGCGGGGACGTCGATGACCGTCTTGCGGACGACGGACGCGGCGGCGTCGGCGCCGAGCGCGTCCTCGAGCGTGGCCAGCAGCGCGGCGTCGGCCTTGGTGTCGTCGTAGTCGGGGTCGAACCGCCTGGAGCCGTCGGCGTGGAGCTGGTTGAACAGGTCCCACACGAGCACGGTGGTCAGCGCGTCGAGCCCGCCACCGCGGAGCTCGGCTTCGCGCGCCGCCCACTTGAGGGCGACCTCGCTGTGTTCGGACCCGTCGACACCCACCACGATCTGCGTCATGGCCACAGGCTCGCGTACTTCCGCATCACGCCGAAAGAGACGTAGGTCCCGTCCTGCACGCCGATGGGTGCTGCCTCCGTCCCGCTCGGCGATGCGGGTCGGTGCGCGCCGGAGGTCGTCTCACCCTGGAAGGTCTGAACGCCACGGAGTGCTTCGGCGCCTTGGTTGTCATAGGGCGTCTGTACGCTCGTAGCAGTCATGGCCACCGTCGAGACGCTCTCGCTGTTCGGTGCCGGCCCGGTCCCCGGGTCGGGCGCTGACCTGCCTGTCGACGGCTTCCACCCTGCGGTCGCCACGTGGTTCGCCCGGCGGTTCGCGGACGGGCCCACCCCTGCTCAGGTCGAGGGGTGGGGCCACATCGCCGCCGGCCGCGACACGCTCATCGCCGCTCCCACGGGCTCGGGCAAGACGCTCGCAGGGTTCCTCGTCGGCATCGACCGGCTGTATCGGGCCCATGCCCGCGGGGTCGACGTGGCGGGCCGGGCGCAGGTCGCCTACGTGTCGCCGCTCAAGGCGCTGGCGGTCGACATCG
>CAYUXB010000464.1:0-2030 GCA_964448525.1 uncultured Acidimicrobiaceae bacterium | reverse complement strand
CTCGCACGAGCAGCACGCGCCGAGCGCCCTGTTGCGCGCCGCGCGAGCGGCGGCCGACGCCGGGTTCGACGCCGTCTCGTCCTCCGACCACCTCACGCCGTGGAGCCGTGCCCAGGGCGAGTCCGGCTTTGCCTGGTCGTGGCTGGGCTCCGCGATGGAGGCGGTGCGAGACCTGCCTTTCGGCGTCGTCAACGCCCCCGGCCAGCGCTACCACCCGGTGATCATCGCCCAGGCCATCGCCACCCTCGGCGAGATGTACCCCGACCGCCTGTGGGTGGCGCTCGGCTCCGGCGAGGCCGCGAACGAACACGTCACCGGCGATCCTTGGCCGCCCAAGCCGGCGCGCAACGCCCGGTTGGCCGAGTGCGTCGAGGTGATCCGGGCGCTGCTGCGGGGCGAGGAGGTGAGCCACGACGGCCACGTCCGCGTCGACCGCGCCCGGCTGTGGACGCTGCCCGCCACGCCACCGCCGCTCATCGGCGCCGCTCTCAGCGAGGAGACCGCCCACTGGTGCGGCGGGTGGGCAGACGGGCTGATCACCGTGCACGTGCCGCCTGAGCAACTGCGTCGACTGATCGACGCCTTCCGGGAGGGCGGCGGCGAGGGCAAGCCGGTGTACGTCCAGGTCAAGGTGGCCTGGGCGACGACCGAGGACGAGGCACTGGCCGGCGCGCACGAGCAGTGGCGCACCAACGTGTTCCCCTCGGTGCTCATGGCCGACATCGAGACGGTCGAGCAGTTCGAGGCGGCGGCCACCCACGTGCGCCCCGACGACGTGCGCTCGAGCGTGCTGGTGTCGTCCGACGCCAAGCAGCACGCGGCGTGGCTGCACGAGACCCTCGAGCTCGGGGTCGACGGGCTGTACATCCACCAGGTGCCGCGCGAGCAGATGGCCTTCATCGAGACGTTCGGGGCCGACGTCCTGCCGGAGGTGACCGGGCGATGAGCGTGCAGTTCACCAGCGACCAGTGGTGGAAGAACGGCGTCATGTACTGCCTCGACGTCGAGACGTTCCTCGACGCGGACGGCGACGGCATCGGCGACCTGCAGGGCCTCGTCGAGCGGATCGACTACCTCGCCGGAATGGGCATCTCGACCCTGTGGCTCATGCCCTTCTTCCCCACACCCGACCAGGACGACGGCTACGACGTCGCCGACTTCTACAGCGTCGACCCGCGCCTCGGCACGCTCGGCGACTTCGTCGAGGTCGTGCGCACCGCCCGTGACCGGGGCATGCGGGTCATCATCGACCTCGTCGTCAACCACACCTCCGACCAGCATCCGTGGTTCCGCTCGGCCCGCTCGAGCCGCGACTCGCCGTATCGCGACTGGTACGTGTGGGTGGACGAGCCGCCCGACGACACCGACATGTCCGAGGTGTTCCCCGGCGAGCAGGGCGGGGTGTGGACCTACGACCGCCGCACCGAGCAGCACTACCTGCACCGCTTCCACCGGCACCAGCCCGACCTCAACATCGCCAACCCGGCCGTCCGCGAGGAGATCGCCCGCATCGTCGGGTTCTGGCTGCAACTCGGTGTCAGCGGGTTCCGGGTCGACGCCGTCCCCTTTCTCATCGAGCTCGAGGGCATCGAGGGCGCCCCGGACGTCGATCCGCACCGGTACCTCAAGGAGCTGCGCGCGTTCGTGCAACGGCGGCAGGGCGAGGCGATCCTGCTCGGGGAGGTCAATCTGCCGCCGAAGCAGCAGCGGGCCTTCTTCGGCGACGAGGACGGCGACGAGCTGAACCTCGTCTTCAACTTCTCGGTGATGCAGCGGATCTTCCTCGCCCTGGCGCGCCAGGACGCCACCCCCGTCGAGAAGGCCCTCGCCGAGCTTCCGCCGGTGCCGTTCGACTCGCAGTGGGCGACGTTTCTGCGCAACCACGACGAGCTGACGCTCGACCAGCTCAGCGAGAGCGAGCGACAGGAGGTGTTCGACGCGTTCGGCCCCGACCCCGACATGCAGCTCTACGGGCGGGGTCTTCGCCGTCGCGTGCCGTCCATGCTCGGCAACCACCCCGAGCGCATCCG
>CAYUXB010000463.1:0-2060 GCA_964448525.1 uncultured Acidimicrobiaceae bacterium | reverse complement strand
ACGGGGTCAGCCTCAGCACCGTGGTCGAGGCCTGCCGGCTGCTGGAGGACCGGGGCCTCGTCCGCGCCCGTCCCCAGTCGGGCCACTACGTCCAGGACCCGCCCCAGCCCGGATGGGTGGCCCCGGAGCACAGCGCCCCGGCCGCGGACGCCCGGCACGTCGACGCGTCGCTGGCCCTGCGCCTCAACCTCGGCGTCGGCAACCCGCAGGAACCGACGCTCGGCGCCGCCGTCCAGGGCCCCGAGCTCATGCCGATCGCCGCGCTGAACCGGCTGCTCGGCCAAGCCCTGCGCTACCAGCCGGCCGCCTGCCACTCCTACGACGCCCCGCCGGGCAGCCCTGCCCTGCGGCGCGTGGTGGCCCAGCGGGGAGCGGAGACGGGCTCCACCGTCGGGCCCGACGAGATCGTCATCACGAGTGGGGCCAAGGAGGCCGTCTACCTGTCGATCCGGGCCGTCACCCGTCCCGGCGACACGATCGCCGTCGAGTCACCGACCTACTACGCGCTGCTGGAGGTGGTCGCGTCGCTCGGCCTCAAGGTGGTCGAGGTGGCGAGCGACCCGCGCCGGGGCATCGACCTCGACGACCTCGCCCGGGTGCTGGGCTCCCAGCGGGTGGCGGCCCTGGCGATGGTCACGAACTTCGCCAACCCCACCGGTGCCTGCATGTCCGACGACGACAAGCGGCGGCTGGTGGCGCTGCTCGACGACCACGACGTCCCGCTCGTCGAGGACGACGTCTACGGCGACCTGGCCTTCGACGGGCCGCGGCCCCACGCCGTCAAGGCGTTCGACACCCGGGGCAGCGTCCTGTACTGCTCGTCGTTCAGCAAGACGCTGTCGCCGGGGCTGCGGGTCGGTTGGGCGATCCCGGGCCGCTACCAGAACGAGCTCGAACTGTTGAAGCTGGTCGTCAACCAGGCGACCGCGGTGGGGCCGCAGCTCGCGGTGGCGGGCTTCGTCGAGAGCGGCGGGTTCGACCGCCACCTGCGCCGCGTCCGCCGCATGTACCAGGACCAGATGGCCCGCACGATCGAATCGGTCGCCCGGTGGTTCCCGGAGGGCACCCGCACCACCCGGCCCACCGGCGGCCACGTGCTGTGGGTGCAGCTGCCCGAGGGGGCCGACTCGATGGCGCTGTACGACGCCGCCGGCGCCCACGGCATCCGCATCGCCCCCGGCCCGATGTTCTCGGCCTCGCTCGGCTTCCGGAACTTCCTGCGCCTCAACACCGGTTTCCCGTGGAGCCCCGCCACCGACCGCAAGATCGCGACCCTCGGCCGCCTCGCCACGGACCAGCTCGGGATCTGAGCGCCGGAGGCGGGCATCATCGGTCGGTGCCTGATCCGCACTTCGCCGATCCCGAGCTGGCCGTGCTCTACGACGTCCTCGACGACGACCGGAGCGACCTCGACCTCTACGCCGGCCTCGTCGACGAACTCGGCGGGCGATCGGTGCTCGACGTCGGGTGTGGCACCGGCACCCTCGCCTGCCGGCTCGCACGGACCGGCATCGACGTGACCGGCGTCGACCCCGCGGCCGCGTCGCTCGACGTGGCCCGGTCGAAGCCGGGAGGCAGCGGCGTGCGCTGGATCCACGGCGACGCGACCAGCGCGCCCGCCCTCGGCGTGGGCCTGGCGGTCATGACCGGCAACGTCGCCCAGGTCTTCCTCACCGACACCGAGTGGGTGCGGACGCTCGCTGCGATCCGGGCGAGCCTGCGACCGGGCGGATGGCTGGCCTTCGAGACCCGCGACCCCGCCAAGCGAGCCTGGGAACGATGGATCAGAGCGGACACCGAGCGCGAGGTCGACGTCGCCAGCATCGGCGGTGTGACGACGTGGACCGAACTCGTGCGCGTCGACCTGCCGCTGGTGTCGTTCCGCCACGTGTTCCGCTTCCGGCGATCCGGCACCGAGCGGGTCTCGGACTCCACCATCCGGTTCCGCGGCCGGGACGAGATCGCCGGCGACCTCACCTCGGCTGGGTTCCGGGTTCGCTCCGTCCGTGACGCCCCGGATCGCCCCGGGCTCGAACTGGTCTTCGTCGCGCAGGCGTGAT
>CAYUXB010000462.1:0-2061 GCA_964448525.1 uncultured Acidimicrobiaceae bacterium | reverse complement strand
GTCGTGCAGGCGCAGCGCCGTGGCCTGGCCGATGCCGGACGCGGCGCCGGTGACCAGCACCCGCCGCCCTTCGAACCTGTTCATATGTCTCCCTGCTCTGGGCGCAACGTCGGGAAGAGGATGACGTCGCGGATGGTGGTCATGCCGGTGAGCAGCATGACCAGTCGGTCCATGCCGATGCCGAGGCCGCCGGTGGGCGGCAGGCCGTACTCGAGGGCGCGGACGTAGTCGTCGTCGACGACCATGGCCTCCTCGTCGCCGGCCGCCTTCTGCCGGGCCTGGTCCTCGAACCGGGCCCGCTGCTCGACCGGGTCGACCAGCTCGGAGAAGGCGTTGCACAGCTCGCGCCCGGCGACGATGGCCTCGAAGCGCTCGACCTCGCCGGGGCGCTCGCGGTGGGCGCGGGAGAGGGGCGAGACCTCCTGCGGGTAGTCGATGACGAACACCGGCCCCCACAGCTCGGCCTCGGTCGTCTTCTCGTAGATCTCCAGCACGAGCTTGCCCGGTCCCCACGAGTCGTCGGGTTCGACGCCGTGCTCTGCGGCGATGCGGGCCAGCTCGTCACGGGGCATCCGCACGTCGACCCGCACACCGGCGTGCTGTTCGACCAGGTCGATCAGCGAGGCCCGCGTCCACGGCGGGGTCAGGTCGACCTCACGGCCCCCGTAGCTGACGACCGGCGAACCCGTGACCTCGGTGGCCAGGTGGGCGACGAGGTGCTCGGTCAGCTCCATCATGTCGCCGTAGTCGGCGTAGGCCTGGTACAGCTCGAGCATCGTGAACTCGGGGTTGTGCCGGGTCGACAGGCCCTCGTTGCGGAACACCCGGGCCAGCTCGAACACCCGCTCGAACCCGCCGACCACGAGCCGCTTCAGGTACAGCTCCGGCGCGATGCGCAGGTAGAGGTCGAGGTCGAGGGCGTTGTGATGGGTCGTGAACGGCTTGGCGAGCGCTCCACCGGGGATCGGGTGGAAGACCGGTGTCTCGACCTCGACGAAGTCGCGGTCCTCGAGGAAGCGGCGGGTCAGCGACATGATGCGGCTGCGCGCCTGGAACGTGGCCATGCTCGCCTCGTTGGCCCACAGGTCGGCGTAGCGCTGCCGGTACCGCATGTCGGTGTCGGAGATGCCGTGCCACTTGTCGCCGAAGCCGCGGCGGGCCTCAGCGAGGAGCTGCCACGACTCGACCCGCACCGACAGCTCGCCCTTCTTGGAGCGGATGACCTCGCCCGTGGCGGAGATCCAGGCGCCGAGCGTCAGGCCGGTCAGACCCTTGAAGTCGTCGCTGCCCTTGGCGGTCGCCATGAGCTGGATGGCCCCGCTCGAGTCGCGCAGCGTGGCGAACGCGAGGCGGCCCATGTCGCGCAGCAGCATGATGCGCCCGGCGACGGTGACCGTGGTGCCCGTGCTGGCCCCGTCGTCCAGCTCGGCGTAGGTCGCCTGCAGGTCGGCCGCCCGGTCGGTGACCTCGACCCGGTAGGGCAGGCGGTTGCCGGAGGCGGACGAGCCGGAGCCGGCCGAGGCGGCCGAGGCGGCCGGGACGGCCGGATCGTCGGACGGGCGGGGCGCTTCGGGGGACTCGTCGGTCACTGGTTCTTCTCGTAGATGAGGCGCAGGCCGTGGAGGGTCAGCCAGGGCTCGTGGTGGGTGATCGTGGACGACAAGGGCGTGATCAAGCCTGACAGACCGCCTGTGGACACCACGTGGGCCTTCTCGTCGAGCTCGGCCTCGATGCGGCCGACCATGCCGTCGACCAGCGCCGTGTAGCCGTAGATGACTCCCGACTGCATGGACTCGACGGTCGAGCGGCCGATGACGTGGCGGGGCTCCACCAGCTCGACCCGGCGCAACGCCGCCGCCCGGGCGAACAGGGCGTCGAGGCTGATGTCGATGCCCGGGAAGATGGCGCCACCGAGGTACTCGCCGTTGGCCGAGATCGCCTCGAAGGTCGTGGCCGTGCCGAAGTCGACCACGACGATCGGCCCGCCGAACAGGTCGAACGCCGCGACCGCGTCGGCGATGCGGTCGGCCCCGACCTCCTTGGGGTTGTCGTAGAGGATCG
>CAYUXB010000461.1:0-2069 GCA_964448525.1 uncultured Acidimicrobiaceae bacterium | reverse complement strand
CCGGCCGGTTCAAGCAGTTCCGCAAGGGCATCGCCCAGCTCGACGAGGAGGGCGTCGTGCAGGTGCTGCGCGACGCCGACCTGGGTGATCAGGCTCCCGTGCTGGCCGCGGTCGGCCCGATGCAGCTCGAGGTGGCGACGTGGCGGCTCGAGAACGAGTTCGGCGCACCCACCGAGATGGCGCCGACGGCGTACACGATCGCCCGCCGCACCGACGAGACGTCGGCCCCTGCGCTGCGCGGGATGCCGGGCGTCCGGGTGCTCGCCCGGGCGAGCGGCACGCTGTACGCGCTGTTCGAGAGCCCGTACTGGTTGGCCAGGGTCGAGGGCGACAACCCGGAGCTGACCCTCGACCGCCTGGTGGCCGAGGGCACCGCGGGCTGACGTCCGCCCGATCCCCCAGGAGCCGACCGCCGGGCCGCCATCTCGTCCGGCGCCACGCCGCCGGTTCTGGCGTCTCTCAGGTGGTCATGTGCTGGTGACAGACGCCGGTTTCCGTTCCGGCGCCACGCCGGCCGGGACGTCAGGCCGCCGTCGTCACGGACAGGTCGTCTCGTCCTCCGGGACCTCGAGGTCGACCAGGTAGGCCACGGCGATGTCGTCGATGCAGTCGACGCCGTTGCCCACGACCGTGTGCCCGTCGCCGTCGTAGGTGACCAGCACACCGGATTCCAGCCGCTCGGCGGTGCGGACCCCGGCCTCGTACGGCGTCGCCGGGTCGCCGGTGGTCGACACGACCAGGATGGGCGGAGCGTCGGGTGCGGTGATCTCGGTCATCGGGTCTTCCTCGACCGGCCACAGCGCGCAGCGGATGTAGTCGTTGACGATGGGTTCGCCGAAGTGCGGTGCTTCCTCGGCAGCGGTCTCGGCGGCATCGAGGAACCCCTCCGGGTCCTCCGGCCACTCGAAGTCGAGGCAGTTGACCGCGAAGTAGATGTCGAAGTCGGCCACGCCGATGTACTGGTCGGCGAGCGCCACCATGCCCGTGCCGTCGCCGTCGAGGGCGTCGGCCACGGCGTCGGACAGGTCGGGCCAGAGCATCTCGCTGTAGAGCGGCATCGCCAGCCCGGTGGACATCTCGCCCGGGCCGAGGTCGCGGGGCTCGGCGGGGATCGGGGCCTCCTCGACCAGTTCCTGCAGCTCCTCGATCGCGCCGATGGCGTCGGGGGCGATCGGGCAGGACGAGTCGCCGTCGCAGTCGTCCGCGAAGCGCTGCAGGGCGGTCTCGAACCCGAGAGCCTGCTCCGCAGCGGTCTCGATGCCGGTCGGGCCGATCTCGAGGACGCCGTCGAGGATCATGGCCCGCACCCGATCGGGGAACAGGTCGGCGAGCTGTTGACCGATCGCCGTGCCGTAGCTGAAGCCCAGGTAGTTGAGCTGCTCGTCGCCCATGGCCGCACGCACGGCGTCGATGTCGCGGGCGACGTCCTTGGTGCCGAGGTGGGCCAGCAGGTCGCCGGCGTCGTCCTCGCAGCCGTCGACGTACGCCTGGCTGACCTCGAGGAGCTCGTCGATGTCGGCCTGCGAGTCGATCGAGTAGTCGACGCCGTACAACTCCTGCATGTCGCCGCCGCAGTCGATGGCGCTGGCGCCGAGGCCGCGCGGATCGACCCCGACGATGTCGAAGCGCTCGGTGATCTCGGTGGGGAGCGCGAACGCCATGGTGGCGGCGAAGTCGGCGGCGGTGCCGCCGGGGCCGCCCGGGTTCACGAACAGCGCGCCGATCCGGTCGCCGGTGGCCGGCACCCGCAGCACGCTGACGGTGAGCGTCTCGCCGTCGTGGTCGTCGTAGTCGACGGGGACGTCGAGCTCGGCGCATTCGGCGCTCCGCCCGCACGACGACCAGTCGATCTGGTCGTCGCCACCCTGGCCGGTGTCGTCGGCGCTGCTGTCGCTGTTGCCGTCGTCCTGTTCCGGGGCCGAGGCGCCCGTGTCGCGCTCGCCGAGGGACGCATCGTCCGCCTCCGACGCGCAGGCGGCGACGAACAGGAGGATGACGAGGACAGCGAGACAGCGGGATGAGCGACGGGGCACCCCGCGACGCTAACCGGGTCAGCCGCCTGTGGGGGC
>CAYUXB010000460.1:0-2102 GCA_964448525.1 uncultured Acidimicrobiaceae bacterium | reverse complement strand
CGCCGGGCACGACACGGCACTCGACTTCGTCGAGCAGACGATCACGGGGTTGTGATCCTCCCGGGATCGCGGAGAACGACAAGGCTGCTCGGCATCTGATGCCGCCCGCTACCGACTGCCGGATCGGCTCGGCCAGCTCGCAACCGCCCCGGCCCGCAACAGCATGATCCTGGAATGGGCGCATGCTCGCGGGCGGGTCTCGTCGACGGAGGTGGCTGACCTCACCCAGCTCAGTGTCGTGCGTGCTGGTCAGATCCTCACCGAGCTCGAGGATCGTGGCGACCTGGCACGCGGGAAGGAGGTCAAACTGGGTCGGGGATTCTTCTACGTGCCCGTGTAGCTGGTGGAAGCACGGCGTTCAGTTCGGCGCGGCGGCGGGTGGCCCAGCCCGGGCCGCGCAGCACGAACGAGAGGCGGTCCCGCCAGTTGTCCGAGCGCGCGACGTCGCGGGCGATGTCCGCGTACTCGTGCGTCGCGATCCGCAGCGGATCGAACGTGCCGATGTTGCGGGTCAGGCCGTAGACGACCGGCTCGTCGGCGGACTCGCGGGCGAACGTCCCGAACAGGCGGTCCCACACGATGAGGAAGCTGCCGTGGTTGCGGTCGAGGTAGCGCTGGTTGCTGCCGTGGTGGACCCGGTGGTGCGACGGGGTGTTCAGCACCTCCTCGCCCGGCCCGAGCGAGTCGATCGTCTCGGTGTGGATCCAGTACTGGTACAGCAGGTTCAGGCCCCGGGAGTGCTCGACGAGGCCCGGGCGCACGCCGGCCAGGGACAGCAGCCCATAGGGGACCCAGACGCCGAAGGGGCTGACCGGCTGGCGGAGCGCGGTCGACAGGTTGTAGCGCTCGCTCGAGTGGTGGACGACGTGGTGGGCCCACTGGAGCCGCACCTCGTGCATGATCCGGTGGTTCCAGTAGTAGATGACGTCCCACCCGACGATGGCGGCGATCCACGCCAGGGGACCAGCGCCGAGGTCGCGCCGCCGGCCGTAGGCCCACAGTCGGGCGGGGCTGGCCGCGTGGGCCGCGGTGGCGGTGGCCAGGACGACGGCGCCCGCGACGGTGGCGAGCCCGCCCACCTGCTGCACCGTGACCGCCCAGGCCGGCGCGGCGGCGAGGCCGGGAGTCGCAGGCGTTGCAACCGCGTCAGCCCCTGGTTGCGCGGGCGTCGTCGAGGTGGCATCGGACCGATCGGGCGCGGCACCGCCCCGGCCGTTCGTCGATCGGACGAGGGCGTTCGCCGCATCGCCCCGAGCCGGGCCTGGTCGACCGGCGGTGGAGCGGCGCACGATGCGGTCCACCACGGTCGTGGCGACCGCGGCGGCCACCGTGCCCGCCGCCAGGCCCCGCGCCCAGCGCCCCCGACCGGGAGCGAAGGCGCGCACGAGGCGGTGGGTCACGAGCGGCAGCCCGAGGCTCACCGCGCCCATCGTGAGGCTCGCGAGGGTGTCGGGCCGCGTGTAGTCGCCCGCGGTGGGGCCGCGCGAGGCGGCGCGCCGGGCGAGCACCTTGTGCTCGATCGCCATCGTCCCGAAGTAGAGCGGAGTCGCCAGCCGCGTCAGGTCCACCACGTCTCCTCTGCCTGCCTGCACGGGCAGGCTAGGCCGTGTCCTGTGATCTCCCCACACGCTGCGTCACTGTGGGTGAGCCGGTTGGCCGCAGACCGCAGCTGTGCCTCTACGATCGGGCATCCGTGCCCGTCGCCGGTCCCGTGCGGATCGCGCTGGCGCACGACGAGCACCGAAGGAGCCCCGTGGAGACCGATCCCCGCCTGACCGACCCGCTGTTCTGGCGTCAGCCCCTCGCCGACAGGATGGCGGCCTTCGCCGAGATCCGGGAGGCAGGACCGTTCACCCGGGCGTCGTTCCCCAACCCCCTCACCGGCGAGACCGAGGAGTTCTACGCGGTCACCCGGTTCGACGAGGTCATCGAGATCAGCCGGCGTCCCAAGGACTTCTGCTCGGGCAAGGGCGCCATCTCGGTGCCCGACCTTCCCGCCGAGGCGCTCGAGTTCTTCGGGTCGTTCATCAACATGGACGACCCGCGGCACGCCCGCCAGCGCGGCATCGTGGCCCGCTCGTTCACCCCGCGGCAGCTCCAGG
>CAYUXB010000459.1:0-2103 GCA_964448525.1 uncultured Acidimicrobiaceae bacterium | reverse complement strand
TGGAGCTTCTGGTCCAGCGTCATCGCGTCGATGAGCAGCTCGGCGCGCTCCTCCGGCGACAGGCTCGTGTCCATCCACGGCAGGTCCGGCGCGGGCTGCGCCTCCACCGGGGTGGGCGCGAACGCCATCGATGTTGCGACGAGCATCAAGGCGAGAACCCCGCTGACCACGTGCCGCAGAGTTCTGAGCCTGCTGCCACCCATACGTCCCTGCCTGGCCCGGCGAGCCACGCGGCGAGACGGACGTACTCGACCACGGACGGGTAGATGCGGCATCAGAGCCCCCTCGGCTTCGGTTATGCATGCCCACTTGCAATCGTCTGGCCTTATGCGAATTACATCATTCACCCTCCTTGAGCAATCGTCAAGAGGCCATGTCAAGTAACTGTCATGCAGATCCTGGGTCGAGACTTCCCTGCTGCGAGACGCATGCATTTCGCTTGTCTGACCCACCTGTCGTCCACATGGCGGGGCGCCAGCGCGCCTCGTCGTCTCCACCCATCCAGTGCCAGGCGCGCTGTGTCCAGCGTGTGATCGGTCTCGGGTGCAGGCCAGGCTGTTCGTGATCTCGCATCGGCGATGCGCTATTCATAAATGCGTTGCGCGAGCACACGGGATGATGCCGTATCGTATGTCTAGATAATCTGGACCCTCATCACCACGAAAAGACTCAAACCGACGCAACGTCATCGCAATGGGACAACCTCATCAATCAGTCTGTGCATCCCCTCCATACACCGACGAGAATCGCACCGTTGCCAGGCGGCAGAGATCCGATATCAGCATCGAGATCGAGGGAGGCCCTGGCACGATCGCGTCGGGCGGACATCGCCGCATCAGTCGATCCCCACCCGTCGAGGCTGGACGAAGACGACGTCAGGGCCACTGGGACCCTGCGGAGCCCCCGACCCGCCCAGCCTCGGACGCGTCGTCTACCGGCAGCGGGCAGGCCGCCATCACCACCGGCGAAGCACCGAGTACGGCGATTGCACCCCGAACAACGAGCGCATTACCACTTAGAGAGGTCGACAACCACTATTCGTCGATGTAGCGGCCCAGGGAGCGAGTTTGATGCACACCTTTGTCGACAGCCCCCGCAAGGCACGGGCAGCGATGCGACACGCACGGTCACCAATACGACGAGACCGGCATTCCCCGCGATGGTGGGCGCTCACATGATCGCCGCCGATCGACGGTGCCATGCGCTGGTGACCGGGTACCGGTCCGGTGTGTGGTCGCCCAGGCTGCGAAAGCGCGGCCGTCCCGTGCTGTGTCTCGTGGCGCTGCTCGCGGCCTGCACCGGTGGCGACGACGGCTCATCGGGGGGCACCGGCGAGTGGACCGAACCGGGGCTCGTCGACCGGGACGGTGAGCCGGTCGACGTCGAGCCGCCCGACCCGGCGACGGGCCGCGAGCTGGTGGTCACGGACTACGGCGCCGACCCCGAGCCGGACTCCGACGACGACGCGCCGGCGCTGCGCGCCGCCGTCGAGGAGGCTGCGGCCGGGGACACCGTCGTGCTGCCGGAGGGCACGTTCGACCTGACCTCGCCGGACCCAGGCGACGAGACCACCCACGTACTGCTCCGCAGCGGCATCCACCTGCGGGGGGCCGGGCCTGACCGCACGGAGCTGGTCTCCGACTTCGACGGCGACGACGACAGCGCCGTGCTGCTCGGCGCGGCCGTCGAGGACGTGGTCGTCGCCGACCTCACCGTGACCTCGACCCACGACGGTCCGCTGGGCACCGACACCGACGACGATGACGCCGGTGGCGGGCCGATGTTCGGCATCAGGATCGCCGAGCGCGACGGACAGGCGAGCAGCCGGGTGCTCGTGGAGGACGTGCGGGTGGAGCGCTTCCAGCGCCACGGGATCACGCTCAAGGGGACGCGGGAGGTCGTCGTGCGGGGATGCCACGTCGCCGACGCCACCAGCGTCGGGCCGGGCGGCGCGGGCTACGGCATCGCCGTCGAAGGCCGCGCGGACCAGCGCGACCCGGACGCGGCCAACGACTCGCGCCACAACGTGATCACCCGCAACGTGCTCGACGGCGAGCACCTCCGGCACGCGATCCTGCTGCAGTTCCCCACCCACAACAACCT
>CAYUXB010000458.1:0-2130 GCA_964448525.1 uncultured Acidimicrobiaceae bacterium | reverse complement strand
CGAGCTGCCCCATCACCGAGTCGTACTTGAGCAGGTGGGCCATCGTCTCGACCGAGCCGAGGTCGTTGACCGCCACGAAATCGATGTCGGCGCCCGCCTTCTTGGCCGCCCGGAAGAAGTTGCGGCCGATACGGCCGAAGCCGTTGATACCCACACGGATGGTCATGTCGAGGGACCTCTCTGTCGTCGACGCCAGTTGCCTGGCCCGACCCTAGTGGGAGCGACGGCGCCGCCCTCCTCTCGGTCGGAGGCGGCGAGCCGTGGCCGCCGGCTACCTCGCCAGCGCCGCGAGCGCGGCGCCCAGCAGGTCCGGATCGTGGGCAAGGCCGCTCGGGCGCACGAGGTCGGCCTCGACCACCTCGACGTCGACGAGGTCACCCTGGGTCAACGCACCGCGCTGGGCCAGGACGACGTCGGGCTCGACGTCGTGGCGACGGAGGGCGTCGACGTGCGCGGCCACGTCGTAGCCCCGCGTCTCGCCCGCCTCCGCCCGCACGTTGCACACATAGACCCGGCGGCCCGAGGCCCGCTTGAGCGCGTCGCGCACGCCGTCGACCACGGCGGCCGCCAGCACCGACGTGAACAGCGACCCCGGGCCGAGCACGATCTGGTCGGCCTCCACCAGCGCTTCGACGGCGGCGTCGGGCACCTCCGCCGCGCTCGGCTCGACCGCCACGCGGTCGATGCCGACCGTCCGGGCGATCGCCACCTGCCCGGTGACCTCTTCACCCCCGGCCACGACGGCCCGCAGGACGACGGGGTCGACGGTGGCCGGCAACACGCGGCCGGCCACGGGATCGACGCCCGCGAGCCGGCTCAGCTCGTCGACCGCCGCCACGAAGTCGCCGGTGATCGCGTGCAGCCCGGCGAGCAGCAGGTTGCCGAGGGCGTGACCCTCCACGTCGCTGCCGGTGAACCGGTAGTCGAGCGCCCGGGTCAGCGGGCCGGAGGGCTCCCCGGCCATCGCTTCGACGCACCGGCGGAGATCGCCGGGAGCCGGCATGTCGATGGCGCTGCGGAGCCGACCGGTCGAGCCGCCGTCGTCGGCGGTGGCCACGACGGCGGTGGTGTGCCCGGCGTAGCCGCGCGCCGCTCGGATCGTGGCCGCCAGCCCGTGCCCACCGCCGACGGCGACGACGTGTGGGGGCGCGCCCGCGCGGGCGCCGGTCACTTCTCGACGTCCCGGTGCAGCACGCCGACGCGGTCCCCGTCGGCCCGCAGGCGCTGCGCCAGCTCCTCCGCGATGGCGACCGACCGGTGCCGCCCACCCGTGCAGCCGAGCGCGATCGTCAGATAGGCCTTGCCCTCGGCCACGTACGCGGGCAGCAGCTGCTCGAGCAAGGTCTCGAGGTTGTCGAGGAACTGGCCTGCCGCCGGCTGGCCCAGCACGTAGTCGCGCACGGGGGCATCCAGCCCGGTGAGGGGCCGCAGCTCGTCGACCCAGTGCGGGTTGGGCAGGAAGCGGCAGTCGAAGACCAGGTCGGCGTCGAGCGGCAGGCCGTTCTTGTAGCCGAACGACAGCAGGGTCACCTGCATGGCCGACTCGGACTCGTCGCCGGCGAACAGCGTGCGGATGCGCCGCCGCAGCTCGTGCACGTTGAGCTCGCTCGTGTCGACCACGACGTCGGCCTGTGCCTTCACCGGCTCGAGCAGCACCCGCTCGCTCTCGATGGCGGGGGCGAGGTGCGCCGCACCGTCGGGATCGCCGGGCTCCTCGCTCGACTGCGGGTGGCGACGACGCGAGCTCTCGTAGCGCCGCACGAGGGTGTCGGTCGAGGCCTCCAGGAACAGCACCCGCACCCGGGCGCCCGTCGAGCGCAGCCACGCCAGCGTGGGCAGGATCTCGTCCTGGTAGTGGCCGGTGCCCATCACGAGGGCCACGCGTCCGACCTGCGAGCCGGGGGTCTGGGCCAGCTCGACCACCTTGGGCACCAGCTCGGGCGGCAGGTTGTCGATGACGAACCAGCCGAGGTCCTCGAGGTCGTCGGCCGCGAGGCTGCGCCCCGCCCCCGACAACCCGGTGATCACCACGAACTCGCCCATCCGCGTCCAGGCTAGATGGGTCAGCGCTTCTCGGCGCGCAGCAGGAGCAGCCGCGGGATCGAGGCCGCATCCTCGTACTGCGGGGCC
>CAYUXB010000457.1:0-2131 GCA_964448525.1 uncultured Acidimicrobiaceae bacterium | reverse complement strand
GCCACGTGTACGTCGACGCCGCCGCCGACCTCGCCATGGCCGCCGACATCGTGGCCAACGCCAAGACGCAGCGTCCCTCGGTGTGCAACGCGGCCGAGTCGCTGCTCGTGCACGAGACGGTGGCGGGCGAGTTCCTGCCGCTCGTGGCCGAGCGGCTGGACGGGGTCGAGCTCGTGGGGGACGACGCGGTGCGGGCGACGCTCGGCGACGACAGGGTGACGGCGGCCGGCGAGGACGACTGGGCGAGCGAGTTCCTCGACCTCAAGCTGGCGGTGCGGGTCGTGCCCGGCATCGACGACGCCATCGCCCACATCGCCCGCTACGGCTCCGGCCACAGCGAGGCGATCGTCACGGGCGACCTGCGCGCCGCCGACCGGTTCACGCAGGAGGTCGACGCCGCGGCCGTCGTGGTCAACGCCTCGACCCGCTTCGTGGACGGGGAGGAGTTCGGCTTCGGCGCCGAGATCGGCATCTCCACCCAGAAGCTCCATGCCCGGGGCCCGATGGGCCTCCGTCAGCTCACCACGGAGAAGTACGTGGTGCGGGGTGAGGGCCAGATCCGTTCCTGAGGGGCGGGTGCCCGATCGCCACGGTGCCCACCGGCCGGGTGCGTCGCTGATCCGACCGCCGCGGGCCTCGGAGCTCGACCGACTCCGCGCCATCGAGCGCGTCGCGGGGCAGGCGTTCGTCGACGTGGGAATGCCGGAGATCGCCGCCGACGAGCCCCCGCCACTCGCCACGCTGGATCGCTACCGCGCCAGCGGGTGGGCGTGGGTGGTCACGATCAACACGACCGATGCGGACGAATCCGTGGTCGACACCGCGGCCGTCGACACGATCGCGGGCTACGTGATCGCCGACGTCCTCGACGACATCGGGCCTGGCGGGATGACGGCGTCAGGGGGCGCCGGCGCGGCCGCGGGGGCGCGTGCCGCCCACGTCGAGCAGGTCAGCGTCGACCCCCGCTACGCCCGGAGCGGGCTGGGGCGCCGGCTGCTCGACCACGTCGCGGAGGTGGCCCGTCGGCGAGGCCTCGACGCCGTCACGCTCACGACCTTTCGGGACGTGCCCTGGAACGCTCCGTACTACGAGCGCTGCGGCTTCCGGGTGCTCGCGGAGGACGAGATCGGTCCCGGCCTGCGCCGGGTCCGCGACCACGAGACGGCGCTCGGCCTCGATCCGGAGCAGCGCGTCTGCATGCAGCGGGATCTCGACGGTTCGTGACGGCGGCGGTCCGGGCACACTGATGCCGTGACCGATGTCGAGGTGCTCACCGTCGGGCATGGCACGCTCAGCGCCGAGGAGTTCTCCGGCGTGCTGCGCGACAGCGGCATCGACCTGCTGGTGGACGTCCGGTCCTATCCCGGCAGCCGGCGCCACCCGCACTTCGCCCGGGAGCGGATGGAGGAGTGGGTCCCGGCGGCCGACGTGGCCTACCTCTGGGAGCGCCGCCTGGGTGGCCGGCGGCGGGTGCGCGCCGACAGCGTCAACGTGGTGCTGCGCAACGATTCCTTCCGGGGCTACGCCGACCACATGGCGAGCGACGACTTCCTCACCGCGGCCGGTGAGCTGCTGGAGCTTGCGGCTGGCCAGCGGACCGCGGTGATGTGCTCCGAGAGCGTGTGGTGGCGCTGTCACCGGCGGTTGCTGGCCGACGCTCTGGTGCTGGTGCACGGGGCGTCGGTGGTGCACGTGATGCACGACGGTCGTCACGTGTCGCATCCGTTGACCGACGGTGCGCGGCTCGACGGCGACCACGTCGTGTACGACGTCGGGGCAACGCCGCCGCTGCCCCTCTGACCACGACGAGGCTCTCGACCATGCCCCCCAGGATTGGGGGGCGTGGATCGCGCAGAACGTGGGTAGGGAAGGGGAATGCTGGTGGACCACCCCGACGGGCCGGTGCGCCGCGAGCCGTGCCCACCGGTCGGTGGGCACCGTCGCCGGGTGGTCGCGGCTGGGCTGGTGTCCGCCGCGCTCACGCTGGCGGTCCTGCTGTTCTTCGGGTCGAGCGCTGCGAGTGCCGAGACCGCTCCGTCACCGCCGTCGGGCACCGCTCCGCCACCGCCGTCGGGCACCGCTCCGCCACCGCCGTCGGGCACCCCGCTCGGCGATGTCGTCCGGTCGGTGA
>CAYUXB010000456.1:0-2143 GCA_964448525.1 uncultured Acidimicrobiaceae bacterium | reverse complement strand
CCACCCCGTCGATGCCGTTGGCGCCCCGGTTGGCGAGGACGGTCGGCCCGCCCTCGGCGGGGGCCGCCGCATAGCGCTCGACGTCTCGGATCGGCATCGACGACGACACGACGAGGTGGGCCGAGGGAGGAAGCGTGTCGACGACGGCACGGGCGACGCCCGGTTCGGAGTCGGCCGGGACAGTGGCGACGACGGCATCGGCGGCGGCCTCGGTGGCAGCGCGCCAGAACGACGACCAGCCGCCACCGCCCACCGGCCGCCCGCGGCGTCGGGCGGCGGCCGCCAGCGCGGCGACGAGTGCGTCGGCGGAGCCGGCGAGCACCGTCGCCGCGGTGCCGCCGGGGTCCGACCATCCCGGCGCCCCCACCACGAGCTCGCGGGCGCCGGTGCCGGCGAGCCACTCCGCCACGACGCGGGACGAACCCGGCGCGCCGATGCGCACGATCACCTCGGGACGCAGCCGCTCGGCCGCCCGGGTCGAGCGGAGGATGGCGTCGAGGTGGCCGACGAGGGTCGGCGCACCGATCCACGCCGGCGAGCGCGGCTCGGCGACGACCGGCCACCCCAATGCGGCGGCCGCGGCGTGGACGGCGGGGCCGTCGAGTCCGTCCGCAGGTTCGAGTCCCGCCACGATCAGGCCGCGACGGTCGGCGATCTCCTCGGCGAGCGCGACCACCTCCGGCGACGGCATCGCGGCGACATCCGGGGCCCGTCCACCGACCGACGTGGTCCACGCCCCCTCGGCCCGGGGCGGTGGCAGCGGACCGGGGGTGCCCACGAGCGGCTCCCGGAACGGGAGGTTGACGTGCACGGGTCCCGGGCGGTCGCCGACGGTCGTGGCGTAGGCGCGGGCGGCCAGCGGTCGCCAACGGTCGCGTCCGGCGGCCTCCGGGACGCCCGGGTCGCCGTACCAGCGAACGGACCGGCCGAAAAGGTGCACCTGGTCGATCGCCTGCGGGGCGCCCACGTCGCGCAGCTCCGGCGGGCGGTCCGCGGTGCACACGAGCAGCGGGACGGCGGCCAGGTCGGCCTCGACGACCGCCGGGTGCAGCTCGGCGGCAGCGGTGCCGCTGGTCGTCAGCACGACCGCGGGGTGACCGGCGGCCAGGCCGAGCCCGAGGGCGAGGAAGGCGCCGGAGCGCTCGTCGTGGTGGACGTGCACGCGCACCCCGTCATGGGCGGCCAGGGCCAGGGCGAGGGGGGTGGACCGCGACCCGGGGCACACGACAGCGTCGGTGAGCCCGTCGCGCACCCACTCGTCGACGAGCGTGGCGGCGAAGGTGGCCTGGACGTCCGCGGGAGAGGACAGCAGGGGTTCGGCAGGCGGGGTCGGCATGGCAGCGACAAGAATCCCTCGCCGTGGCGCTCCACGGCGAACGCGAAGGCTTCGGCTCCCGGATCGTGCTCCTGCACGGGTTCGGCCAGACCTGCCGGTGCTGGGGCCCGCTCGCCCCGGCCCTGACCGGGGACCACGAGGTGGTGCGGCTCGACGCGCCCGGCCACGGCGGGTCGTCCGGCATCGCGGCCGACCTCCCCACGACCGGACGGCTGATCGCGCAGGCCGGCGGACCGGCGGTGTACGTCGGCTACTCGATGGGCGCCCGAATGGCCCTGCACCTGGCCACCGAGGCGCCGGAGGTGGTGCGGGCGCTGGTGCTGCTCGGCGGCACCCCGGGCATCACCGACGACGCCGAGCGCGCCGAGCGCCGAGACGCCGACCGGACGCTGGCCGCCACCATCCGCGCCGACGGCGTCGACGCCTTCGTCACACGGTGGCTGGCGATGCCGATGTTCGCCGGTCTGCCCCCCGAAGGTCGCTTCGAGGAGGAACGCCGGCGCAACACGGCGGAGGGACTGGCGGCGAGCCTCGAGCTGGCTGGCACGGGTTCGCAGGCCCCCCTGTGGGGCGCGCTCGGTGCGATCGACGTGCCCGTGCTCGTGGTGGCCGGCGAGGAGGACGTCCGCTACGCGGCGATCGCCGAGCGCACCGCGGCCGCCATCGGCGCCAACGCCCGCGCTGCGCTCGTGGCCGGCGCCGGGCACAGCGCCCACCTGGAGCAGCCGCAACGGTTCATCGATCTGCTGCTCGGCTGGCTGCGCGACGATGCGGGCGCCGCGGACACGGCGGGCGTGGTGAACTGAG
>CAYUXB010000455.1:0-2145 GCA_964448525.1 uncultured Acidimicrobiaceae bacterium | reverse complement strand
TACCTCAACAACGCCGTGCGCATGCTGGAGAACGGCACCGCCAGCCGCGACGACATCGACGCCGCCATGAAGGGCGGCTGCAACTTCCCCATGGGCCCGCTGGCGCTGCTCGACCTGGTCGGGCTCGACACGTCGCTGGCCATCCTCGACGCCCTCTACACCGAGTTCCGCGACCCGAACTACGCGGCGGTGCCGCTGTTGCGCCGCATGGTCGTGGCCGGCCACCTGGGCCGGAAGTCGGGCCAGGGCTTCTACGACTACGCGAAGAAGTAGGCCGCGCCCGCCAGGGCACACCGACGCAGCGACGACGGGCCGGCGCGGCGCGGCGGCAGGCATCACGTCCACCGGACAGAATCAGGCGAATGCCCGCACGCCCACCTGCACCCGGTCCCGCACCCGGTCCCGACGAGGCCGAACCACCTGCCACCGTCGGCGATGACGGTGACGGCGACGAGGAGGGACGCCGCGCCCAGATCGCCGCGCTGGCGGCCTCCGCGCGCCAGGCCGGGCGGCGAGCCGTCGTCAGCGGACGCTGGCTGGCCGACACGGTCGTCGACATCGCCCCCCGGCTGCCCGTCCGTGGCGCAGACGCGCTGTCCGCGCACCACGGGGGCCTCGTCGGCGACGAGCTGGCGCGCTCGGTCGTCCGGGGGGCCGGCCGGGTCTCCGCCGGCATGGGTGCCGCCGCCGGCGGGGTCATCACCGCCCAGGAGCTGTCGGTCGCCGGTCTCGTGCTCGTGCCGTTCGAGCTGGCCGCGGTGACCGCCATGGTCGTCGGCACAGAGATCAAGCTCGTCACCGAACTGCACCACCTCGCCGGCCGGTCCCTGCCCGGCGGTCCCCGTCAACGGGCCGAGGGGGCGATCGTGTCGTGGATGTCGGGCCGCGCCGCCCCGCCGAACGAGGTGGTGGCGAACGTGCGCGGGGACGTCCTCGGCCGGGCGGGGCGCCAGCAGCTGCGCGAGGCGCTGCGCGCCCGCTTCGTGCGCAACCTCACGGCCCTCGGACCGTTGCTCACCGGGGCGGCGGCGGCCGGTTACCTCAACCGGCGAGCGACACTCGACGTCGGTCGGCGCGTCGCCCGAGACCTCGGCTTCCGCCGGTGCTGATGCCGACGGAGCCACCCCCCTCGCGCTGGGCGTTCCCGCCCGTCGACGCGGCCGACGAGGACGGCCTGGTGGGCGTGGGTGCCGACCTCGAGCCGGGCACGATCCTGGCCGCCTACCGGCGGGGGCTGTTCCCGATGCCGGTCGGTCGCCGGGGGTTGGTGGGGTGGTGGTCGCCCGATCCGCGGGCGGTCATCCCGCTCGACGGGCTGCGTGTCAGCCGCTCGCTGCGCCGCAGCCTGCGGCGGTTCGAGATCCGCGTCGACACGGCGTTCGACGAGGTCCTCGACGCGTGCGCCGACCCGACCCGCCCGCACGGGTGGATCTCGGCGGAGGTCCAGGCCGCCTACCTGCGGCTGCACGAGATGGGCTGGGTCCACTCGGTCGAGGCCTGGGCCGCCGAGGACGGGACGCTCGCCGGTGGCCTCTACGGGCTGGCGCTCGGAGGCCTGTTCGCCGGGGAGTCGATGTTCCGCCGGCGCACCGACGCCTCGAAGGCTGCGCTCGCCGGGCTCGTCGACCTGTTGCGGGCCGAGGTGGGTGGACCGGCCGGCCGGTTGCTGGACGTGCAGTGGATGACCCCGCACCTGGCGTCGCTCGGCGCGATCGAGGTCCCGCGCGACACCTACGTCCGGATGGTGGCCGACGCCGTGACGCTCCCCCTTCCGTCCGTGTTCGGCCCGTGAGCACAGTGGTTCCGGCCCCAGTTGTGACCGGTGGGTAGGTCGGGGGACGATGGGGGGATGAACGAGGCCACCTTGCCCGAGCCGGACCGCCCGTGGCTGATGCGCACCTACTCCGGCCACTCGACGGCGAAGGCCAGCAACGAGCTGTACCGCCGCAACCTGGCCAAGGGGCAGACCGGCCTGTCGATCGCCTTCGACCTGCCGACCCAGACCGGCTACGACCCGGACGACCCGCTGGCCAAGGGCGAGGTCGGCAAGGTCGGGGTGCCGGTGGCCCACGTCGGCCACATGGGCGAGCTGCTCGACGGCATCCCGCAGGGCGAGATGAACACGTCGATGACGATCAACGCCAC
>CAYUXB010000454.1:0-2156 GCA_964448525.1 uncultured Acidimicrobiaceae bacterium | reverse complement strand
CTTGGGCTTGCGGCCGACGTTGTTGGCGATGACCGCGTTGGCGGCGTCGAGGATGGTCTGCGTCGACCGGTAGTTCTGCTCGAGCAGCACGACCGTCGTGTCGGGGAAGGCACCCTCGAAGTCGACGATGTTGCGCATGTCGGCGCCCCGGAAGGCGTAGATGCTGTTGTGCACCAGGACGCCGCCCGCCAGGTAGGTGTGAGTGGGGTCGACCTCGATGTCGTGGACCGGGCCGTCGTACTCGTCGACCTCGATGCTGTCGACCCGGGCCTCGACGAGGCCATCCGGGCCGTCGACCAGCAGGATCATGCCCTCGCGCACATGGGCGAGGGGCGTGAACGGGTACGCCTTGCCGCCCACCATGGCCCGGCGGGCGATGTCGAGCCCGCCCGCCGCCGCCATCTCGTGAGCGAACGCGAGCGCGTCGCGGTAGGACTTGCGCGACACCTCGATCCGGCTACCGCCGAGCTTGCCCGGCCGCACCGGGAAGCCCGCCGCGCGCAGGCGCTCCGCGATCTCGTCACGGTTCGAGGACCACTGCACCCGGTGGTCGCCGACGTCACCGTGGCGGCAGTCGGAAAACATCGTCAGGTTCAGCGTCTGCCGGCGCCCACCGTTGGCCGGCCGGTAATGCGGGAAGTCGGGGTGGAGGTCGAGGTCCTCCATCAGCTCCTTGGCGGCGGTGCGGGTGTCGATCTGCGCGTACAACCGCTCGATCCACCCGTCGTCCATCAGCAGGTTGGGCCCCACGATCGACGGCTCTTCCGCTCTTGTCGACTCCGTCGACGGGCCGCTCGGGCCACGGCTCGGCTCCGCCTCGCCTCTGGGGAAGAGGGTGGTCGGGATGCCGTACGCCGCGGCGAAGTACGCCTCGTGGTAGGAGGCCTCGGCCCGGCTGTCGCACACCCGGAGGACCCAGGCCCGATCCGCGTGCTCCTGGTCGATGCGGACCCGCAGCCCCTGCTCCAGCTGTCCGGGGGCGACGGGGCGCATGCTCTTGGTGAGCCCGATCCGGAAGCCCCGGTCGATGCGCTCCATCAGGTAGACGACGTACCTTCCGGCGTCGAGGGCCGGGTCGGCCAGCACGACGTGATGGGGCGTGCCGCTGACCGAACGGCCGCCGGCGTGCACCGTGTAGGTGCGCCCCCGGTAGTGACCCATGTGCACAGCCGTCACGCGGCTCGGCACGCGGGTGCGGGATGCGCCGATGCCCAGCACCGCGTCGCCCTCGGCCAACGTCTCGATGGGCCGTGCACCGTCCGGCGTGGCGACCTTGGTGCCCGGCGGCAGGCACTGATCCTGGTCGCCCACCACCGCGACGTTGCGGTGATCGGCGGCGAGCAGCAGGACGAAGTCGTTCTGCACGCTGTTCGTGTCCTGGTACTCGTCGACCAGGATGTGCTTGAACCGGCGCTGGTAGTGCTGCAACACGTCGGGGTGCTCGCGCAGCAGGCGCAGCGCCTGGCCGAGCAGGTCGTCGAAGTCCATCGAGCCGGCCCGCTGCAGGCGCCCCTGGTACTCGGTGAACACCTCGGCGATCTTCCGCTCGAACAGGTTGCCGGCCCGCGCCGCGTAGGCCTCCGGGTCGAGCCCGTCGTTCTTCGCCGCGCTGATGGTCGCGTGCACCGACCGGGGCGGGAACCGCTTGGTGTCGAGACCCAGGTCGCGGATGACGTAGCCGGTGAGGCGCTGGGCGTCGGCCTGGTCGTAGATCGTGAAGTTGCGGGGGAAGCCCAGCTTGTCGGCGTCGCGCCGCAGCATGCGCACGCACGCGGAGTGGAACGTCGACACCCACATCTTCTGCGCCACCGGCCCGACCAGGGCGGCGACCCGTGACTTCATCTCGTCGGCGGCCTTGTTGGTGAACGTGATGGCCAGGATCTCGAAGGGGCTGACCCCCTCGTCGCGGATGAGGTGGGCGATGCGGTGGGTGAGCACCCGCGTCTTGCCCGACCCGGCGCCGGCCACCACCAGCAACGGCCCGTCGGTGTGGGTGACCGCGTCGGACTGCACGGGGTTGAGACCCGCCAGCAGGTCGTGACCGGAGGAGCTGGCCGGCGCCTCGGGCGCGCCGTCGGGGCCGGCCGGGGCGTCGGCGGTGAGGGGTCGGCGGGAATCGGGTGCAGCCATCGCCCGGCCCATCGTAGGGCGGGGGT
>CAYUXB010000453.1:0-2158 GCA_964448525.1 uncultured Acidimicrobiaceae bacterium | reverse complement strand
GTCGCCGGTGAGCAGCAGCTCCTTGGCCTTGCGGGGGCCGAACTCCCACGGGTGGGCGAAGTACTCGACACCGCACATGCCGAGCCGCGCGCCGACCACGTCGGTGAAGCGGGTGTCCTCGGCGGCGACGATGAGGTCGCAGGCCCACAGCAGCATGAGCGCGGCCGCGTAGACGTCGCCGTGGGCCTGGCCGATGGTGATCTTGCGCAGGTTGCGCCAGCGGCGCGTGTTCTCGAAGAAGTAGTGCCACTCCTGCAGCATCAGGTTCTCGGCGGCCTTGCGGGTGCCGCCGTTGATGGTGCGAGTCGGGTGCTGGTTGGGACCGGGCCCGTACTCCTCGAGCGAGAGCTTGGAGCCGACGTCGTGGCCGGACGAGAACATCGGGCCCGTGCCGCCGAGGATGACCACCCGCACCTCGTCGTCGGCTTCGGCGCGAAGGAACGCGTCGTTGAGCTCGACCAACATCCCCCGGTTCTGCGCGTTGCGGGCCTCCGGCCGGTTCAGCAGGATGCGCGCGATCTGCCCCTCGTCGAGCGTCTCGTACAGCACGAACTTGTACTCGGACATCGTCCCCTCCTGAAGGGCTTCGCGGATCTGGATGGTGACCCTACTGTTAGACGGAGGCTCGCGCGTCAAGCTACGCTCCGACCATGAAGCTACGACCTGGCCAGAAGCTGCACAGTGCCGTGAGCGACGCGCAGCTCGTCGTCGTCAAGGCACCGTCGGACGAGGTCGAGATCGGTTGCGGCGGGGCGCCGTTGCTCGACGACGGGGAGGAGGCGCCCGCCGGTGCCACCCTCGACGAGTCGCTCGGCGACGGGCCCCTGCTGGGCAAGCGCTATGCGGACGACGAGCTCGGTCTCGAGCTGCTGTGCACCCGACCGGGCGCCGGGGGGCTGACCGTCGACGGTCGCGCTCTGCTCGTCAAGGGCGCCAAGCCGCTGCCCTCGTCGGACTGACGGGCGGCGGGCTGGGCATGAACCTCCTCCTGCTCCTCGACATGGCGGCGGCCGGGCGCGGCGACGAGGTCGCCGTCCAGTCGGGCGACGACCGCCTCACGACCGGCGAGCTGCTCGCCGCCGCGTGGGCGGGGGCCGAGGTGACGGCGGACGTCTCGGCCCTCGCCTACATCGGCACGAACGGGCTCGCGTTCCCGATCGGCCTCTTCGCCGCGGCCGCGGCCGGCGTTCCGTTCGTGCCCCTCAACTACCGCCTGAGCGACGACCAGCTCCACGAGCTGCTCGCCCCGCTCGGCGACACGCTCGTCATCGCGGAGGGCGAGAAGGTGGCGGCGGCGCTGCGCGCACGCGGTCACCGGGTCGTCGACGCCGCGTCGTTCGTGGCCACGGCCCGCGCCGGCGACGCCGCGGGGGAGGTGCCCGCCGACAGCGAGCATCCCGCCGTGCTGCTCTACACCAGCGGCACCACGTCCGCGCCCAAGGCCGCGGTGCTGCGGCACCGGCACCTGACCTCGTACGTGATCGGCACGGTCGAGTTCGCGGCGGCCGACCCCGAGTCCGCGGTGCTGGTCAGCGTGCCGCCCTACCACGTGGCCGGCCTCGCCAACCTGCTGAGCAACCTCTACCTCGGTCGCCGCATCGTGTACCTCGGCCAGTTCGACGCGGCCGCGTGGGTCGACGCCGTGCGGCAGGAGGGCATCACCAACGCCATGGTCGTGCCGACCATGCTGTCGCGCATCTGCGACCTGCTCGACGCCGACGGCGCGGGCCTCCCCAGCCTGCGGGCGCTGTCCTACGGCGGGGCCCGCACCCCGGCCACCGTGCTGCAGCGGGTCATGGCGAAGCTGCCGGACGTCGACCTCACCAACGCCTACGGGCTGACCGAGACCAGTTCGACGATCGCGGTGCTCGGTCCCGACGACCACCGGGCGGCCCGCGACGGCGATCCGGTGGCGACGGCTCGCCTGTCCTCGGCCGGGCAGGTGCTGCCCACGGTCGAGGTCGAGGTCCGCGACCCGCTGAACCAGCCGCTGCCCGCGGGGGAGATGGGCGAGATCTGGGTGCGGGGCGAGCAGGTGTCGGGCGAGTACGCGGGCCGCGAGGCGCCGCTCGACGCCGAGGGGTGGTTCCCCACGCGGGACCGCGGCTCGGTCGACGCGGACGGCTACCTGTTCATCGAGGGCCGCGCCGACGACACG
>CAYUXB010000452.1:0-2162 GCA_964448525.1 uncultured Acidimicrobiaceae bacterium | reverse complement strand
CACGGCGGTCAGTTTGTTCACACGACGCACTTTTTCCTCCTCGGGGCTGCGCCCGAGTGAGGGCGCACGCGATGTCACCACGAGGGTAGGCGGGACCGGTGGCAGCGATGACCACTCTGCGCTCTCAGGGGCCAACTGTCACCGAACCGTAATCAAACGGCGGACTAGGATCGGGCCATGCCCTTCACCGGACCCATCGTCGTCGGACACGACGGCTCATCCTTCGCCGATCACGCCCTGCGGTGGTCGCTCGAGCTCGCCCAGCGCGCCCACATGCCGGTCATGGTCGTCCGCGCCTGGACGATGCGCACCGCGCCGCGCCCCAAGACCCAGGAGTTCGGCTACGTGCCGCCCGCGTCCGACTACGCCGAGGCCGTGCGCGAGCGGCTCGAGGAGTCGACCCGCGACCTGCTGGCCGAGTTCCCGGACGTCGAGGTGACCCTGCGCGTCGAGCGTGGTCAGCCGGCGACCGTCGTGGTCGAGGCCAGCGAGGGCGCCTCGCTGCTCGTCGTGGGACCCCGCGGCCTCGGTGGCTTCAAGGGACTCATGCTCGGCTCGGTCAGCGAGCACGCCGTCGGGACGGCCTCGTGCCCGGTGGTCGTGGTGCGCGACACGGGCGACCCGGCGCAGGCCGAGCCCGAGGCCTGACTCAACCCCGCTCGTCGTCCCGGTCGACCCAGACGATCGACCACTCCTGGTCGTTGCCGGCGTCGACGGACCACACCTCGACGCCGAAGTCGTTCAGGTAGCGCATGCCGTTCGGGTAGCCGTCGCACCGCACGGCGACGTCGTCACCACCGCTCGCGTGCGTCCTGACCCTCATCCGGCCGCCGCCGGTGCAGACGGCGCGGAAGGCGTAGCTGCCGTCGGTGTCGAGCTCGGCGGGCTCGGCGACCCCTCGGCCGGATCTCTCGGCGAGGATCGTGCCCGTCCTCGCGAGGTCGAGTTGCTTGAGTTGCTCGAGCTGCTCGCCGGGCGATGGCGAGGACGACGCGCTGGTGGACTCGGGCACGAGGGCGGCGACACGCTCCTGCCCGTCGGCCTCGCAGGCCCCGAGGAGCCCCGCCAGCAGCGCGATGGCGACGAGCGGCCCGAAAGCGATCTTTCCGCGGAATCCCAGTGCGGAAGTGGCCATGATGCTGGACGCTAGCAGCCGGGCGGAGCGACCGTCAACGAGAGTTGCAGCGTCACTGGACGGCGGCGTTGGCCAGCACGAGTGCGCCCACGGCGATGGCGCGCTCGTCGACGCGCAGGTTGCCCTGGTGCAGGTCGTACGTGGCGCCGCCCGGCGTGCGGGTGCCGAGGCGGGCCATGGTGCCCGGCAGCGTCTCGACGTACCACGCGAAGTCCTCGCCGCCGAGGCTCTGGGCCGTCGTGGCGACCCCGTCCGGACCGAGCGCCTCGCTGACCGCGCGACGCAGCCGCTCGGTCACCGCGAAGTCGTTGACGACCGGCGGCACACCGCGCGTGTAGGTGAGGTCGACACCGACGCCGAAGGGCTCGACGATGTCCGCGATGATCCCGCGGACGAGGTGCTCGGCGTCGTGCCACGCGGCGGCGTCGAGCATGCGGAGCGTGCCCTTGAGCTCGCCGACCGCGGGGATGACGTTCGCGGCGTTGCCGGCGCTGACCTGGCCCCACACGAGGCTGGCGCCGGCGCGGGGGTCGAAGCGGCGCGACAGCACGGCCGGCAGCTGGGTGATCAGGCTGCCGAGGGCGAAGGTCAGGTCCTCGGTGAGGTGGGGTCGCGAGGTGTGGCCGCCGCGACCGTTCAACACGACGTGGATCTGGTCGGAGGCGCCGGTGATCGCACCTTCGCGGATGCCGACCTTGCCGACGTCGAGCGAGGGGTCGCAGTGCAGGGCGAAGATCCGGCTCACGCCCGCGAGCACGCCGTCGGACAGCAGCCGCAGCGCTCCCCCCGGCATGACCTCCTCGGCGGGCTGGAAGATCAGGCGGACGCGGGTGGGGAGACCGACCTCACGGTCGGCCTCGGCGAGCGCCGTGGCGGCACCGACGAGCGCCGAGACGTGCACGTCGTGGCCGCAGGCGTGCGCGACGCCCGGGTTCTTGGACCGCCACGGGTCCTGCGTGGTGTCGAGGATCGGCAGGGCGTCGAGGTCGGCACGCAGCGCCACGATCGGGCCTCCGGCCGGACCGAT
>CAYUXB010000451.1:0-2166 GCA_964448525.1 uncultured Acidimicrobiaceae bacterium | reverse complement strand
GAAGCCCCAGTCACCGATGCGGTTGGTGACGAACGCCTTCTTGCCCGCCGAGGCGTTGGCCTCGTCGGTGAACCAGAAAGAGATCAGGAAGTACGAGCACGCCCCGACACCCTCCCAGCCGATGAAGGTGACCAGCAGGTTGCTGCCGAGCACCAGCATGAGCATCGAGAAGATGAACAGGTTGAGGTAGACGAAGAACTTCGAGAAGTCCCGGTCACCGTGCATGTACCCGATCGAGTACAGGTGGATCAGCGTGCCCACGCCGGTGACGAACAGCGCCATCGTGATCGAGAGCGGGTCGGCGAGGAAGGCGATGTCGACCTGCAGGTCGCCGACCGGCATCCACTCGAACAGCGTCTGCACGAAGGAGCGGTGGTGTTCGTCCTCGCCGAGCAGGCCGGCGTAGACGACGAGCGTGGCGACGAAGCTGCCGCCGCACATGGCGGTGGCCAGCCAGCCGGCACCGGGCTCGCCGATGCGGCGGCCGATGGCCAGGAGGACCAGGAACCCCGCGAGGGGCAGCGCAGGGATCAACCAGACGAGATCAAGCACGGCTCAGCCTTCGAGGAGGGCGACGTCATCGGCTGTCGCGTGGGGTCGCTTGCGGAGCAGGGCGACGATGATGGCGAGGCCCACCACCACCTCGGCGGCGGCGACCACCAGCACGAACACGACGATCGACTGGCCGCCGGTGTCCTGGAGCATCCGCGAGAACGTCACGAACGTGAGGGTGACGGCGTTGAGCATCAGCTCGACGCACATGAACATCACGAGGGGATTGCGCCGCACGAGCAGCCCGAACGTCCCGATCGAGAAGAGCAGCGCCCCGAGCACCAGATACCAGGCGGGGGTGACCTCCAGAGCCGCGATCACTTCGTGTCGTCCTTTGCCTCGGGCAGGCCTTCGGCGCCCTCGGCACCTCGCGCGGTGGCTGCCGGTTCGAGTGAGGGCTCCGCAGAACCGTCCGGCACGTCGTCGACGTAGCCGAGACGGGCCTCGGCGGCCTCCATGCGTTCGGCGATCTCGGCCTCGCGCTCGGCCTGGCCCTCGTCGACGATCTCGGGGCCCCGGGGCTTGCGGCCCATCACGATGGAGCCGACGACCGCGATGAGCAGCAGGAGCGAGACGATCTCGAAGGCGTACAGGTAGTCGGTGAACAGCGACTGGCCGAGCCGGTTGATGTCGGGCACGGAGGTGTCGATCTCCCCCATGACCCCGGTGACCTCGTAGCCGGTGCTGGCGAGGGCGCCGACGGTCAGCGCGAGCACGCCGAGCGAGACGACGGCTGCGGCGACGCGCTGCCCGACGAGCGGTTCGATCCGGAGATCCTCCACCTGGTCGACGCCGAGCAGCATGAGCACGAACAGGATCAGGACGACGATGGCGCCGGCGTACACGATGACCTGCACCGCGGCGAGGAAGTTGGCTTCCTGGGCGACGAACAGGACCGCGATGCCGAACAGCGTGCCGACCAGCGACAGGGCCGCGTGCACCGGGTTCTCGCTGAACACGACGCCGATGGCGCCGGCGAGGCAGGCGGCACCGGCGATGACGAAGACGACGAGCTCGACCTGGATCACTCGTGTCCCTCTTCGTGATCGTGACCCTCGCTGCCGGTGGGCGGGTCGTCCTCGTCGCGGCCGCCGGGCACACCGGGGCGGCTGAAGATCGTGTCGGCCTCGGTGGTGTCGACGGCGCTCTCCGGCACCGACTGGCCCTGTTCCGGCTCACGGACGCCGAAGCCGAGCTCGCCGGCCCACTGGACCTTGCCCTCGTAGGAAGCCGCGCCGCTGGGCGCGGTGGCCCGCATCCAGGCCGAGGTCAGGGGAGCGACCGTGTCCATGTCGGACCAGTCCTCCCACGGGAGCTGCTTCGGGCGACCGTCGTCCCCCACCACCAGCTCGGCCTTGGTGTAGATGGCGTCCTGGCGGTTGGTGAAGCTGAACTCGAACAGCTTGGACTCGGTGATCGCCTCCGTGGGGCACGCTTCGACGCAGAGGTCGCAGTGGATGCACCGCAGGTAGTTGATCTCGTAGATGTAGCCGTAGCGCTCACCCGGCGACACCGGGTCGTCGGGCGGGTTGTCGGCGCCGCGCACGTAGATGCACCTGGCGGGGCAGACACCGGCGCAGAGCTCGCAGCCGATGCACTTCTCCATGCCGTCCT
>CAYUXB010000450.1:0-2191 GCA_964448525.1 uncultured Acidimicrobiaceae bacterium | reverse complement strand
TCACCGATGACGAAGCCGAGAGCCTGACGCGCGACGTGCTCGACGGGCCGCTCGACGGCGCTGAGTGGAATGGCGAGCTCGCGGCGGCCCCTTTCTGGGCGAACACGCAGCTGCTCTGGTTCCGCCGGTCGGTCGCCGAGCAGGCAGGCCTCGACCCCGAGAACGAGCCGGTCACGTGGGACCAGATCATCGATGCCGCCGCCGAGGCCGACAGGAACGTCGATGTGACGGGCGGCCGGTACGAGGGCTACATGGCGTGGATCCACTCGTTGGTGGTCTCGGCCGGCGGTCAGGTGATGGAGGACCCGGACGCCGGCCGCGACGCAACGCCGACGCTCGACACCGACGAGGGACGGCGCGCCGCCGAGATCATCCGCCGCGTCGCGGACGAGGCGGCCAACCCACAGCTCTCGACGGCCATCGAGGAGACCGCCCGCGTCGGCTTCCAGTCCGACTCGGGCGGGTTCATGGTCAACTGGCCCTACGTCTACCGCGCCGCCAGGGAAGCGGTCGACGAGGGGGCGCTCGACCAGGCGGTGTTCGACGACATCGGCTGGGCGCGCGTCCCCCGGGTGGAACCGGACGACGAGAGCGCGCCTCCGCTGGGCGGCATCAATCTCGGCGTCGGCGCGTTCTCCGATCACGCGGACTTGGCCGTCGATGCCATCGGCTGCATCACCAGCGTCGAGAGCCAGATCGAGTACATGTTGGCCGAGGGCAACTCCGGGGCCCGCAGCGCGGTGTTCGACGACCCGCAGATCCGCGAGGAGTTTCCGATGGCGGACCTGATCCGGGAGTCCATCGACACAGCCGTGCCCCGCCCGCGCAGCGCCTACTACCCGGACATCAGCGCGGCCACCGTCCGCGAGTTCCACCCGCCCGGCAGCGTCGATCCCGACAGCACGCCCGCCGACGCCGACCAGCTCATCGTCAACGTGCTGCAGGACAAGCAGCTTCTGTGAGGTAGCGCCATGGCGACCACCACGGCCTCGACCACCGCCCGGCGCTCCCACCTGAGCGACCGCGCCCGCGGCGAGCAGCGCCTCGGGTGGACGCTGGTGGGGCCGGCAGTGGCGGTGATGCTGGCCGTGACGGCCTATCCGCTCGGACGGGCGATCTACCTGTCGCTGTTCAGCTACCGGTTGACCGATCCCGAGGGCCGCGAGTTCATCGGGCTGCGCAACTACACCACGGTGCTCACCGATGGCCTGTGGTGGGAGACCGTGTTCACCACGGTGTTCATCACCGTCGTCACCGTCGCGGTCGAGCTGGTGATCGGCTTCGCCTTCGCGCTGGTGATGCACCGCATCATCTTCGGGCGGGGCCTGGTGCGCACCTCGATCCTGATCCCCTACGGCATCATCACGGTCGTCGCCGCCTACGCCTGGCAGTACGCGTTCGCCCTCGACTCGGGGTTCGTCAACCAGTGGTTCGGCCTGGGGGACAAGTCCTGGTTCGCCGACCGGTGGTCGGCGCTGTTCGTCATCATCATGGCGGAGGTCTGGAAGACCACCCCGTTCATCTCGCTGTTGCTGCTGGCCGGGCTGGCCCAGGTGCCCGAGGACCTGCAGGAGGCGGCGAAGGTGGACGGGGCGACCAACTGGCAGCGGTTCGTGCGGGTGACGGTGCCCAACATGAAGGCGGCGATCATGGTGGCGCTGCTGTTCCGCACGCTCGACGCCTACCGGATCTTCGACACGATCTTCATCATGACGGGCGGGGCGGAGAAGACGGAGAGCGTGTCGTTCCTGACCTACCGGCAGGTGACGGCGCGCACCGCCATCGGGCTCGGCTCCGCGCTGTCGGTGCTGCTGTTCCTGTCGGTCGTGCTGATCGCGTTCGTGTTCCTGCGCGGGTTCAAGACCGACCTGTCCAAGGTGCGCGGGGACTGAGGGGAGGGCCGCCGTGAGAACCCGTCGCAAGACCATCCTCTGGGCGATCGCCGGCGTGCTGATCGTCGTCTACACGCTGCTGCCGGTCGTCTGGATCATCTCGCTGTCGTTCAAGAAGGGCGACGACATCAACAACCAGAAGTTCTTCCCGACGGAGTGGTCGCTCGACAACTACCGCACCGTGTTCGACACCGACCTGTTCAAGACGGCGCTGCGCAACTCGGTCGGCATCTCGCTCATCGCCACCGTCGCGTCGGTGGTGCTGGCCACGCTGGCGGCCTACGCCATCGCCCGCCTCG
>CAYUXB010000449.1:0-2199 GCA_964448525.1 uncultured Acidimicrobiaceae bacterium | reverse complement strand
GCCCGTCGCCGTAGGTCGACCGCAGCTTCTCGACCTCGCGGTACGCGAGCAGGTGGTCGACGATCGGGTGCTGGCCCGCCAGCTTCTCGAGCGAGGAGGCGTCGGTCGAGTAGCCGGTCTTCGTCTTCTTCTGCGGGGTGAGACCCAGCTTGTCGAACAGGATCTCCCGCAGTTGCGGGGTGGAGTTGACGTTGAACTCGCCGATGCCGGCGGCGTCCCAGATCGCCTGTCGCAGCCTCTCGACCTCGGAGGTCAGCCGGTCGCGCAGCCCGCGCAGCTCGTCGGCGTCGACGCCCACCCCGGCGTGCTCCATGCGGGCGAGCACTCTCACCAGCGGCACCTCGATGTCGTCGTACAGGCCGCGGAGGCCCCGGTCCTCCATCGCGCGCGTGAGCGGCTCGATCAGCCGCTCGACCGCCAGCGCGTAGCGGGCGGTGCGCAGCGCGTCGCTGACGCCCGACCCGTCGAGGTCGAGCTGGCCCTCGGAGGCGGCGCCGTCGGTGGGCAGCTCCGCGCCGGCGTAGCGGCGCAGCACCTCGTCGAGCAGGTAGCGGGACTCGGCCGGGTCGAGCAGGTAGGCGGCGATGGCGGTGTCGAGGCCGAGGTTGCGGACGTCGACCCCGATGTCGAACAGCGAGCGCATGAGCGCCTTGGCCTGGTGAGCGGCGAGGGGTCGGCCCCCGTCGTCGCTGCGGGCCACGAGGGCGGTGAGGGCGGCCCGCACGCTCTCGTCGGCCAGCACGTCGGCGGGCACCCAGGCCACTGCTCCCCCGGCGGCGTCCGTCACGAACGCGAGGCCCTCGAGCGGCGACCGGCCCTCGCTGCCGGACCAGGCCGCGGCCACCGCCAACGGCTCCCCGGCGCTGCCGCCGCGAGCGGCCTCGAGCGCCGCCACCGCGCCTGCCGGCGTGTCGAGCGCCGTGACCTCGGCCTCGATGACCTCCGCGGGCTCGCCGCCGAGGCCCAGGTCCTCGCCCAGGGCCTCGGTGAGGCGTTCGGCCAGGCTGTGGAACTCGAGGAAGTCGAAGAGGCGGCGCACCTCGTCGACGTCGGCCGGACGACGGACCAGCTCCTCGACCGTCGCCCCCACGGGAGCGTCGCACACGAGCTTCATCAGCTCGTCGTTCTGCCGGACGTTGGCCTCGTGCTCGGCCAGGTTGGCCCGCAGCTTCGGCGTCTGCTCGTCGAGGTGCTCGAAGATGCCGTCGATGCCGCCGTACTTGTTGATCAGCTTGGCAGCGGTCTTCTCCCCCACGCCGGGAACGCCGGGCAGGTTGTCGGACGGGTCGCCACGGAGCGCCGCGTACTGCCGGTAGAGCTCCGGCGTGACGCCGGTGCGCTCGGTGATGCCGGCCTCGTCGTAGAGCACGTAGTCGGACACGCCGCGCCGGTTGTAGAGCACCTTGACGTGCGGGTCCTCGACGAGCTGGTACACGTCGCGATCGCCGGTGACGACGATGACGTCGAGGCCGGCGTCGCGCCCCTGCGTGGCGAGCGTGGCGATGATGTCGTCGGCCTCGTAGCCCGGCAGCTCCAGCACCGTGATGCCGAGCGTCTCGACCACCTCGCGCACGAGGCCCATCTGCTGGCGCAGGATGTCGGGCGCGGCCTCGCGGCCCGCCTTGTAGGTGTCGAGCTGCTCGTGGCGGAACGTCGGCTCCGGGCGGTCGAACGCCACCGCCATGCGGCGGTGCCCGTGGTCGCGCATCAGGTTGATGAGCATCGACGTGAACCCGAACACCGCGTTGGTGACCTGCCCGGAGGCCGTCGCCAGGTCGGTGGGCAGCGCGAAGAACGCCCGGTAGGTGAGCGAGTTTCCGTCGATCAGGATGAGGGGGTCGCCGGCCACGGGAACGCGCCGCTACGCGTCCGGCTTGATGTCGCCGTCGATGATGCGCTGGCTGATGTCGCGCATCGTGACCCGCTCGGACATCGCCCGCTTCTGGATGAACCCGAAGGCGGCGTTCTCGTTGAGGCTGAACTCGTCCATGAGCTTGCCCTTGGCGCGGTCGACGATCTTGCGGGTCTCGAGCTGCTCCTCGAGGCTCGCCGTCTGGTCCTTGAGCGCGTTGATCTCCTGGTTGCGCCCGATGGCGACCTCGACCGCGGGCACGAGCTCGCTGCGCTCGAACGGCTTGACCAGGTACGCGAGCGCCCCGGCGTCGCGGGCCTGCTCGATGAGGTCGCGCTGGCTGAACG
>CAYUXB010000448.1:0-2204 GCA_964448525.1 uncultured Acidimicrobiaceae bacterium | reverse complement strand
CGGCGCGCCGCCAAGATGGTCATCCTCGACGTCGGCCACCCCGACATCGAGGAGTTCATCTGGTGCAAGGCGCTCGAGGAGCGCAAGGCCCGGGTGCTCGAACAAGCCGGCTTCGACATGGACCTCGACGGCCGCGACAGCCACTCGACCCAGTACCAGAACGCCAACAACTCGGTGCGCGTCACCGACGAGTTCATGCAGGCGGTCGTCGACGACGGCGACTGGACGCTGCGCGAGGTCACCACCGGCAAGGCCGTGCGCACCGTGCGGGCACGCGAGATGTTCCGCCAGCTGTGCTCCGCCGCGTGGGAGTGCGCCGATCCGGGCATGCAGTTCGACACGACGATCAACCACTGGCACACCGCGGCCAACACGGGGCGCATCAACGGGTCCAACCCGTGCTTCACCGCCGACACCCTGGTCCACACCGACAAGGGGCTCATCCGGTTCGCGGAGCTGTTCGACCGGGCCAACCGGGGCGAGCAGTTCGGGGTCTACACCCACGACGTCACCAACCCCGACGACCCGCGCTCGCAGACCGTGCTGACGACGCCCGAGGCGTTCATGATCACGGGCCGCAATCCGATCGTGCGGTTGCGCTTCGACAACGGGATGGAGCTGCGCTGCACGCCGAAGCACCGCATCTTCACGGCCAACCGCGGCTACGTCGAGGCGCGCGACATCACGGCCGACGACCAGGTGCGCACGCTCGACCTGCCGACGCCGGCCGTCAACGCCGACCCCGCGCTCCCCGTCAGCACCGATGTCGCCGACTACCACACCAAGGGCGATCACCGCGCCGAGCTGCGGCTGCCGCAGGTGTGGAGCGACGAGCTTGCCCACTACCTCGGCTGGCTGATCGGCGACGGGTCGACGTCCGGTGCCAGCACCGTCAGCGTCTACGGGTCGGCCGACGACCGGTCCGAGATCATGCCCCAGCACGCCGATCTGCTCACCTGGATCAACGGCGACCGCCCGCTCAAGGTGTCCGAGCAGGCCAACGGCACCGCCCAGCTCCGGCTCAGCCGCCGGGCGTTCAAGCGTTTCGTCGAGGCGCTCGGCGTCGCTTCGGTCACCGGTGAGCACAAGATCGTGCCGTGGTCGGTCGAGCAGGCCCCGCCGGAGATCGCCGCCGCGTTCCTGCGTGGCCTGTTCGACGCCGACGGCTGCGCGGTGCACAACCCGGTCAAGGGCTCCTACGTCGGCCTCGGCTCGATCTCGATCGACCTGCTGCGCGGCGCCCAGCGCCTGCTGTCGACGTTCGGCATCTCGAGCCGCATCTACGGGGTCAACGAGGCGGGCCCGTCCTCGTTCAGCTACACCCGCAAGGACGGCAGCGACGTGTCCTACGACCACCATGCTTCGTACGACCTGCGCATCACCTCCGGGTCGATCGACCGCTTCGCCGCCGAGATCGGCTTCGGCCTGTCGGCCAAGCGAGCCGTCCTCGGCGAGATCCTCTCGTCGCGGACCCGTGGCCCCTACGCGGTCGACACGACGGCCCGGCTCGTGGAGCGCAGCGACGAGGGCATCGAGCTCACCTACAACCTGAGCGAGCCCCGCAACCACTCCTACGTCGCCAATGGAGTCGTGGTGCGCAACTGCAGCGAGTACATGCACCTCGACGACTCGGCCTGCAACCTGGCCAGCCTCAACCTGCTCAAGTTCCTGAACGACGACGAGAGCTTCGACGTCGAGGGCTTCCGGCACGCGGTCGAGGTCCTCTTCACCGGCCAGGAGATCCTGGTCGGCCGAGCCGACTACCCGACCGAGGGCATCGCCGACACGTCGCGCCGGTTCCGCCAGCTCGGCATCGGCTATGCCAACATCGGCGCTCTGCTCATGGCGCTCGGCCTTCCCTACGACAGCGACGGGGGCCGCGCCTATGCCGCCGCCATCACGTCGCTCATGACCGGCCACGCCTACGAGGTGTCGGCCCGCACCGCCTCGCGGATGGGCCCGTTCGCCGGCTTCGCCGAGAACCGCGAGCACATGTTGCGCGTGCTCGGCCAGCACCAGGAGGCCGCCGCGCAGATCGACGAGGAGCTCGTCCCGCCCGAGCTGCTTTCCGCCGCCCAGGAGAGCTGGGACATGGCCTGCGAGCTCGGCGAGCGCTACGGCGTGCGCAACAGCCAGGCCTCGGTGCTCGCGCCCACCGGCACCATCGGCCTGATGATGGACTGCGACACCACCGGCATCGAGCC
>CAYUXB010000447.1:0-2208 GCA_964448525.1 uncultured Acidimicrobiaceae bacterium | reverse complement strand
GGGAGCCCTGCCTCGTGATGGCAGCAGCCGTCGAGCGTGACGTTGATCGAGTAGCGAAGTGGTCTCATCTCGTTGTCTCCCTTGATGCGCCGCGGGGCTCAAGCCGCCGCCGAGACCAGGCTGTGATGCTCGTGGCCGGCGTACTCGTCGCGGCGCAGCAGCATCACGACCAGCATCGCCGGGAGCATCACGGTGTGCTCGATCATGACCAGCGCATCCCCGTCGGTGACGACGTCCGACCAGAGTAGGGCCAGCGCCGCACCCGCCGGCACGATCATGGCGGCCGCCATCTCGTTGCACGCCCGCCACCCATGGCCCCGGAACCGCATCCAGGCGACCATCGGCAGCGTCATCCACAGCGCCATCGCGACCAGCTCGACCGACGTCCGGTCGGGCAGGTCGATCACCAGGCCGACTGCGCCCCCGAGGACGACCATACCGACGAGCATCGCCGCGACCATCTCGAGGTAGTGGCGGGCGAACCGCCCGATCCTGCTGCTCATGCGAGGCTCCTCCCGCGGGGCACCCGGTGTGGGCGCCCTCTCCCACTCATCGTGCGGATGCGCCTGCGTGGCAGCAAGGACAACCCGATGACGTTCTCTGCCACCTCAGGATGACGTGGAGGCGGCGTGGTGGTGGACCGTGAGGGACGCCATGCCCGCCGCGAAGGTGTCTGCGACGAACGGCAACGCCTCGGCGGACGCACGGAGCACCGGAGCGGCTCCCGCCCGCCGCTGGCGGATCATCGCCGCCGACGGCTCGACCGCTACGACCCGCCGGTCGGTCGGCTCGTAGGAGCCGGCCCCTGTCCCGCGTTGACGACCGTCGGCGCCGCCCCGAGGTGGCCGTGGATCGAGGTAGCGATGCGGGGGTCGGCGCGGCGGATCCGCGCGTACCCGGCCCCGATGACGTCGTACACCGGCGATGACGACGAGCTCTCCACGGCCCTCACGCTAGGGGTGTCGACGACGCCGAGCGGCGAGCTACCCGACCGCCAGCCGCCCCAGCAGCTCGGCGACGGTTCCCGGTTCGGTGATCATCAGGTCGTGGCCGGTGTCGACATCCCACACCCGGTCCGCCGCGGCGGCGCGCAACAGGCGGGCGACCCGCCCGTAGCACCAGCCTCCGTGCGCGCCGCCGTGCACCAGCACGTAGGTCGCCATGGACCCCCCTCCGTCCAGGATCGGGCCGGTCAGACCGACAGGATCGAGACCCCTGCCGTGCCGGGCGCGCCGTAGAGCTGGGAGTACCCGACCCGCGGGGTTCCCGGCACCTGGCGCTCCCCCGCCTGGCCCCGCAGCTGGCGCACCAGTTCGTGGATCTGCCGCAGGCCCGAGGCGCCGACCGGCTCGCCGTTGGCGATCAGCCCGCCGTCGGTGTTGACGGGCAGCGACCCGCCGATCTCGGTGGCCCCCTCGGCGAGCAGCTTCTCCTGCTCGCCGTCCGCGCAGAAGCCGTTCTCGGCCATGTGGATGATCTCGGCTCCGGCGTCGGTGTCCTGCAGCTGCACGACGTCGACGTCGGCGGGCCCGAGGCCCGCCTCCTCGTACGCGGCGCGCGACGCGACGACCGTGGGTGCGGCGACATCCTCGGGTGCCGCCCAGGTCGAGTGCACCTCGTGCGCCCCGTAGGTGCGGGTGCGCAGGGTCGTCGCCCGCAGGTAGACGGGCGTCGACGTGTAGTGCGACGCCAGGTCTGCCCGGCACAGCACCGTCGCGGCCGCACCCTCGTCCGGCGCGCAGAACATGTACTGGGTCAGCGGGTAGTTGAGCATCCGCGAGCCGACGATGTCCTCCACCGGGACCGGCTTGCGGCGGAACGCGTTGGGGTTGAGCGCCCCGTTGCGGAACGCCTTGGCCGCCACCCGACCGAGGGTCTCGTGGCTGATGCCGTGGTCGTGCATGTAGCGGTTGATCTTCATGCCGAAGAACTTGGTGGTGAGGAAGTACCCCATCTCGCCGTACCAGGCCGGCGCGCTGTAAGCGACGGGATCGGCGGTGAAGGCCCCGGCATCGTGCTTGTCCATGCCGACTGCCACGGCGATGTCGTACTTCCCGGACCGGATGCTGTCGGCCGCCAGCTGCAGCGCCGTCGCCGCGGTGGCGCACCCGTTGTAGACGTCCATGAACGGGATGCCGGTCAGCCCGAGCTGCCCGATCACCGCGTCGGGGTTGTCGACCGTGTAGCTGCCGCCGAACGCGACCTGCA
>CAYUXB010000446.1:0-2213 GCA_964448525.1 uncultured Acidimicrobiaceae bacterium | reverse complement strand
GCTACCCGCGACCATGGGCCCCACACCCGGAGCCCGCAGCTCGCGACGGCCACGGTTTGCCCTGCACCGGTCGGGATAGATGACCGGCCAGCGACGAGGAGGTCCCGCCGTGGCAGCCGAGAGCCGTCCGAACGCCCAGGGTCCCGCCCGCGGGCGGTCTCCGATCGTCCTCGACGCGGGCACACCGGGCGGCTCGCCGCACGAGGACGTCTCGATGCTCTTCGTCGGCACCGCCACCGTCCTGCTGCACCTCGCGGGCTTCACGGTGCTGACCGATCCCAACTTCCTCCACGCCGGCGACCACGCACCGCTGGGCTACGGCCTACGGTCCCGGCGGCTCACCGAACCCGCCCTCCAACCCGCCGACCTGCCGCCACTCGACGCCGTCGTGCTGTCCCACCACCACGGTGACCACTTCGACGAGGTGGCGGCCCGCTCGCTCGACCCGAACCTGCCGATCGTGACCGAACCCGGCAGCGCCCGCAAGCTACGGCGTCAGGGATTCCGCCACGTCGTGGCGCTGGAGACCTGGGAGCACCAGGACCTCGTGCGAGGCGACGACCGGCTGCGGATCACCGCGACCCCGGCCAAGCACGCGCCGCGGCCGCTCGGATGGCTGTTGCCGGGGGTGATGGGCTCGGTGCTCGACCTGACGGTCGCCGGTCAGCACCCGTTCCGGCTCTACATCACCGGCGACACGCTCCTGCACAGCCGCCTGGACGAGATCCCGGAGCACTTTCCCGACATCGACCTGGGCCTGTTCCACCTCGGCGGCACCCGCATCGCCGGCGTGCTGCTCACGATGGACGCCGAGCAGGGCGTCCGTGCCGTCCAGCTCATCCGCCCCGAGGTGGCGGTGCCGATCCACTACGACGACTACACGGTGTTCCGATCACCGCTCCGGGACTTCGAGACCGCGATCGGGGAGGCGGGCCTGGCGCCCCGGGTCCGCTACGTCGCCCGGGGCGAGACGGCGAGGTTCGCCCTGTCGCCGGCCTGACAGGCCTCGCTCACCAGCCGGATCCGAGGAGGGCGGGTCAGCGGCGCGCCGGGTAGCGGAGGTGGAACGCCCGGGTGCCCAGCGACATGCACATGTGCGACGATGCCCAGCCCGACCGCCCAGTCCGGCACACGGCGCGGCTGTCCTCACGCGGTGAAGTGGAGGGCGCCGCCGGGTCGTGGCCAGTCGAAGGCGACCAGCTGGCCGGTGCCGGAGAGCGTCACGTAGGCGGTGCGGCCGTCCTCGCCGCCGAAGCAGATGTTGGTGGTGAGCGGATCGGCGAACGGGAACCGCTCGGACTCGCTGCCGTCAGGCGAGAAAGCGGAGATGCCCGGGTTCGCGCCGAGCGTCCCAACGGCGATCCACCCCTCCCCGTCGACGGCGAGGGAGTCGAAGAGCACGCCGCCGCCGGGGTCGCCGACCAGCTCCGCACCGTGGGGGGCGAACACGCCGGGGCCGCTCACCTCGCCCGGCCCATCGACGTTCCAGCCGTACAGCCGCCCGCTGTGGGTCTCGGCGACGTACACCCGCGTGCCGTCGGGCGACAGACCGATGCCGTTGGGGGCGTCGAGCAGCGCGACCTCGACCAGGCCGCTGCCATCAGCCCGGCACCAGTGGAACCCGGTGCGGTCCGACGCGCGGGCCTCCCGCACACCGTGATCGGTGAACCAGATCCCCCCGTCGGCGTCGATCACGAGGTCGTTCGGCGCCCGGAGCCGGTTGCCGCCGCACTCGGTGGCGATCGCGGTCACCTCCCCGCTACCGAGATCGACGCGCTGGAGGGAGCCGCCACCGGGCCACGAGTCCGGCGGCGGCGAGCCCGGGACGGTCATGCCCAGGACGTCCTGCCAGTCGAAGCATCCACCGTTGTTGGTGACGTAGAGCGCGCCATCCGGGCCGATCGCGGCGCCGTTGGGGCCGCCGCCCGTCTCCGCGACGATCTCGGTCGTGCCGTCCGGCTGCACACGGCTGACGCGACCGGCGGCGATCTCGGTCAGCACCACGGAGCCATCGGACATCGCGACAGGGCCCTCGGGGAACCGCAGACCGCTGGCCAGCACGCGGAGGTTCTCGGGCTCGATCGTGCGGGTGTAGCTCGGCGTCGGCATGGCACGGGGTCTAGCAGCGGCGTCTCATCGGCGCTCGTGATCGAACAGCATGGTGCGAGGTGGTCAGCCGGCCTGCGCGCGGGCCTGGGCCAACAGCGCGATGA
>CAYUXB010000445.1:0-2239 GCA_964448525.1 uncultured Acidimicrobiaceae bacterium | reverse complement strand
GTCGTCATGTGGCCGGACCGAGGAGGTCCCACCGGTTTCCCGAGATGTCGAGGAACACCGCGACGCGCCCGTAGGGCTCGTCGCGAGGTTCGGTGACGAACTCGACGCCCCGGGCGAGCATCCGCTGTCGGGCGGCGTCGACGTCGTCGACTCGCAGGAACAGCCCGACACGACCGGCGTACTGGCGGCCGACGGCCTCGAGCTGGCGATCACCATCGGCGCGAGCGAGCACCAGGCCGGTCTGCGCCCCGGGCGGCCGGACCACGACCCACCTCTTCGGGCGTCCGTCGTTCGTGGTCGCCGGGGAATCCTCCACGACCTCGAAGCCGAGGGCGTCGACGAAGAAGCGGATGGCGTCGTCGTAGTGCTCGACGAGCAGGGCGGTGTGCTCGATGTGCACGAGCCGACCCTACGCAGAGGTTGCACCGTACGATCGGCGGATGGCCCTCGCTCTCTTCGCCGAGCTCCACGTGCGGGACTTCCAGGCAGCCAAGCCCTGGTACGTGCGGCTCCTTGGTGAGCCCTCGTTCACCGCGCACGACACCGAGGAGGTGTGGGAGCTGGCCGAGAACCGGTCGATCGCCGTCGAGCAGCAGCCGGACAACGCCGGCCACGGGGCGGTCACGGTCATCGTCGACGACCTCGACGCTCTCGTGGACGGGATCGTCGCCCGGGGGATCGAGCCCACGAAGCGGGAGACCTACGACAACGGGGTGCGCAAGATCACGTTCCACGACCCGGACGGCAACGAGATCGGCTTCGGCGGTCTGCCCGGCTGACCTTCGAGCCGATCCGGACGCCATCCGCTGGACGATCGCCGCTCCAGCCCGCTGGTCAATGGCGATCCCGCGCCAGGAAGCCGGCGAGCATGGCCGCCAGTTCCTTCGGACGGCTGAGCGCCACGCAGTGGCCGGCGGCGATCTCGTCCGGGGCGACGGCCAGGCGGTCGGCGACGACTCGCCGCATGAACGCGGGCGGGAAGAGGCGATCCTCGGTGGCGAGGACGACCCTCGTCGGCACCGCCGGCCACGACGCCAGGGGCCACGGGCTTCTCCCGGGAGTCTCGGACTGCGCCCGCTCCCTGCGCCGGGCCTCCGCCGCGAGGGCGGGAGGCACGTCGTGGTAGAAGACGTCGGACGGCTCGTCCTCGGCCGCACCATCTCTGCCGCCCCGACCAGGTTGTTGCCGGTCGGCCCGCTACCAGCCCGTGTTGGCGAACCAGTCCTCGGGCTTCTCCCCGGGCGCGGGCACCATGCCGGCGACGAGGACCAGCAGGTCGGCACCGACCCGGTCGGCCACCAGCGTGGCAGTGAAGGCGCCGAACGACTGGCCCACGACGACCACCTCGCCCCCGTCGGGTAGCGCGCGGATCACCGTGTCGGCGTACTCCTGTAGACCCGCGGCATCGTCGTCGCACGGGAGGTCGGGGGCGACCGCGTCGTGGCCGTGCCCGCGCAGCTCCTCCTCCACCAGGTGCCAGTACCACCCCACGTCTCCGGCTCCGTGGATCAGCACGAACGTCGCCATCGTTCCCTCACCTCGCCGCTGTCGTCGTCGTTCCGACCGCACGAGGACGGAAGACTCATCGCTCGGCGGGACGCGTCGGCGGCGTCGGTGCGCGTCACCACGCGGACAATGCCGTCGACGTCGGTCGCGACGGGCGGGAAGACTCTCGTCGATGGACAACGAGCTCGGCTGGCTCTCGCGCTCCCGGGACGGTGACGCCTCCGGACTGCTCCGAAGCGACCGCGACCACCGCGACTTCGTCCGCTCACTGGATGCGAAGAACGAGCGGTGGGTCGCCGGGGCGGCGGGCCTCAGCCGGCAGATCGTCGTCGACCTGGTCCGCTGGACGGGCAGCCAGGTCGACGGATACGTCTCCTCGATCGACCTCGACGCGCCGAGCAGGGTCATCTGGGCATCCGACGGTTGGGTGCCGCGTTGGTTCGATCTGTGCCGGGACCTGACCGAGCGGTGGGTCCACCAGCAGCACATCCGCGACGCCGTCGGGGAAAACAGTGTCAATCGCCCATGGTGCCCGTTCGCGCGACGCTGGCCGGGTGCTCGTCATCGACACCGCCAACGTCATCGGGTCGCGGCCGACGGGATGGTGGCGGGACCGTGCCGGGGCGACGCGGCAGTTCGTCACACGCGTCCGGGCGACCGTGGTCGCCGGGCAGCTCGCCGGACCGGTGACGCTCGTGGTCGAGGGCCGGGCACGCGCGGGAGCGGACGAGGG
>CAYUXB010000444.1:0-2241 GCA_964448525.1 uncultured Acidimicrobiaceae bacterium | reverse complement strand
CAGCGACTCGGCGTTGCGGCGCATGCGGGTGGCGAGGTGGTCGAGCCGGAACAGGCTGGACAGCGTGTCGGGATCGGCCTCGCGGGACTCGAGCTCGGTGATGAAGTCGAGCTGGCGGCCGAGCAGGTTCTGGTTGCGGCGACCGAGGTTGACGAAGCTGTCCGCGATGTTGCGGCGCAGCACCGCCTGCTCGAGCGCCAGGTCGAGCGCGGAGTCCTGCACCTTGTTCAAGGCGTCGGCGACGTCGGCGACCTCGTCGCGCGTGCCCACGCGCACCGGCGTCACCTGGGGCACGACGACGTCCTCGCCGAGCGGGATCTCGAGGATGTGGGTGACCGCACCCGGCAGTCGTCGCTCCGCCATCTCCTTGGCCTGGCGGGTGAGCGAGCGCAGCGGGCGGGTGATCGACAGCGAGACGAGCACCGTCAGGGCGACGGCGGCGGCGAAGGTGATCGCCATCAGCACCCCGAAGCGCGTCTGCCGGCTCACGGCCTCGTCGTTCAGGTCCGCGGCGCGCTCTTCGATGGCGGCTGCGACCGCGTTCCGGTAGCCCAGGAAGGCCGGTTCGGACTCACCCTCCTGGGAGTCGTTGAACGTCGCCAACGTCGCGTCCGTGTCGATGGTTCCGGTGTTGATCCCCAGGTCGACGGCGTTGTCGATCGCCGTCACGAACCCCTCGGGGTACCACTCGGCGGCCAGGTCGGCGAAGGCCCCCGACGGTGTGCGAAGGACCTCTGCGTGGCGACGGAAGGTGTCGTGGCTGTCGGCCAGCCTGGCGATCTCCTGCGGAGAGTTGATGCCCGGGGCGTCGGTGGGCCCGGTCGACACGTTGGCCGGCATCACGAGGTGGTTGGCCAGCTGGGGGATCGTCTCGATCTGCCGCGTGACGACCTCCATCAGCTCTGCACCCTGGCGCAGCTCCGGGTCGTCCATGGCGATCGAGATGCGCGACATGCCGCCGAAGAACGGCTCGATCACATCGGTGTACCGGTCGAAGATGTCGGTCGTCAGCTCGATGTTGTCGAGGCTGAGGTCGGGCTTGGCGGCCTCGACGTCGATGTCGGCGCGCAGCTCTTGCAGGGCGCTGAGACCCTCCAGGGCCGGTGCGTAGGCCGCCCGAGCGGTGTCGGTGAGGCTGTCGAGCTCTGCCTCGAACGTTTCGAGCGCGGCATCGGTCGCCCCGCGGGACTCGGGGTAGCCGGCGACCGCCATCGGCACGCTCGCATCGACACCGACGAGATGGGCCGACGCGAAGTTGCGTTCGTCCTGCAGGGCGGTGATGAGGCCTTCGGGGCCGATGGCGGCGGTGGCGAGGTGGGCCTGCTGGCGGACGTCGCTCGCGTCGTTGGACACGCTGATGACCTCGATCAGCGTGACGAGGCCGACGGCGACGAGCGGCACCGACAGCGCGAGAGCCAGCTTGAGCCGGATGGGGATGCGGCGCATCTAGGACTCCGGGACCGGGCGCACGTGTTGCGCTACGCTCAGTGTCGTCGGTGGGTCGTTCACGGTCGTGACCGCTGCCGTCCCCTGGAAGAAGCGCCCAGTACGCTTCACCATCCCGTTCTCCCTCAGTTTTGTCTCGATCGTCCGCTGCCTGGTGCCCGCATGACGACCAGCGCCGCGGCGACGGTCGTCGGGTGGGGTACCGTCCGTCGCCCGCCCGGGCACGGCACGATGCGCTCGTGGACCGGCGAAGCTCGCCGGCCATCGGGCTTCAGTGGTTGCGCGGCGCGTCCGACGCCGCCGTTTTCGCTCCCCAGCCGTCCCCCTCTCCGATCCGGAGAATCTAGGTTCACTCCTGGCACCTTGCCAACCCCCTCCCGCGGCGATCGGGTTCGCGCGGCGAACGCAGTTGGTGCGACGCGGCCGTTCGTTGCACGATTCCCCGGATGATCAGCCTGCTCCGCTCCCACCTGCTGCGTCCCTACCGGGGTCTGCTCGCTGCGGTGGTCGTGCTCCAGGCCGTGCAGGCACTGGCGTCGCTGTACCTGCCGACCCTCAACGCCGACATCGTCGACAAGGGCATCCTGCAGGGCGACGACCACTACATCCGCACCGTCGGCCTGGCCATGCTGGGGGTGACGCTGATCCAGGTCGCCTTCTCGGTCGCCGCCGTCTACTTCAGCGCCCGCACGGCGATGGGCTGCGGGCGCGACGTCCGCGCCGACCTGTTCCACCGGGTGACCGACTTCTCGGCGCGCGAGGTGAACCACTTCGGCGCGCCCTCGCTGATCACCC
>CAYUXB010000443.1:0-2243 GCA_964448525.1 uncultured Acidimicrobiaceae bacterium | reverse complement strand
TGCTGTTCGGGCCGACGTTCAAGACGATCCCCGACCAGCGGGTGGCCCTGTCGGAGGGCGGCATCGGCTGGGTGCCGTTCTACCTCGACCGCATCGACCGCCACTTCACCAACCAGACGTGGCTGCACGGCGGCGACGAGTTCGGTGGCAAGCTGCCGTCGGAGGTGTTCCGCGAGCACATCCTCGCCTGCTTCATCACCGACCCGTCGGGGCTCGAGCTGCGGCACCGCATCGGCATGGACAACATCGCGTGGGAGTGCGACTACCCCCACACCGACACGACGTGGCCGAACTCGCCCGAGTTCTCCTGGAAGGAGTTCCAGGACGCGGGCTGCACCGAGGCCGAGATCAACCAGATGACGTTCGAGAACGCCTGCCGGTGGTTCGACTGGGACCCGTTCAAGCACACGCCGCGGGATCAGGCCACGGTCGGCGCCCTTCGGGCGCGGGCCACGGACGTGGACGTGACCCGCATGTCGCGGGCCGAGTGGAAGAAGCAGAACGAGGCCGCCGGCATCGGCGTCTACTGATCCATCCGTCTCCCCGGATTCCCCCGCGGATCTGGTCGCTCCAGCGACCAGATCCGCGTAGAAAATCGATGGAGAGTCAGGGCCGGTCGGTGAAGGAGTGGTGCTCGTGCGCCACCCTCCACCGGCCGTCCTCGCGCCGTAGGCCCAGCGTGAGGCGGAGCCGACGGTCGGGGTCCGCCGCGAGCTCCGCCTCCGTGGCGCACCGCAACAGCGCCCACACGAAGGCGACGTCGTCGCCGGCTGTGACGTCGATCTCGACCAGGTCGAAGCAGCCGCCGGAGCGCTGCCACTCGAAGAACGGCGGCCACGTGGCGCGGTAGGCGTCGAGGCCACGGGCGCCGTCCTCGGGCGGCGGCACGTCGAACATCACGATGTCGTCGCTGCGATCGGCGACCACGCCGGCGAGATCGCCGTCGTGCACCGCGTGCGCCCAGGCCGTGACGAGGTGCCGGATCTCTGTCTCGGCATCGGCCTGTGCGCCGGTCGGGGGCGTCGGTGTGGTGGGATCGGGCACGGGGTCCTCCGTCTTCGGTGGCCGGATGCACCTATGACTGCGGCGCGGGCGAACTGTCATCGCGCCGTCGCGTCCGCGAGTCACGCCCGCGGGCGCTACTGTGTGAGCGTTCGCTCACCAAGCCACCGCGCGGTGGAGGTCAACGATGTCGTTCAACTGGTTCATCTCCGTCGACGACCACCTGATCGAGCCTGCTCGGCTCTGGCAGGAACGGGTCCCGGCCAAGTGGCGTGACACCGCCCCGCGCATCGTGCGCGAGGGCGACTCCGAGCACTGGGTCTACGAGGACCGTCAGATCGTGACGACCGGGCTCAACGCGGTGGCGGGCAAGACGCGCGAGGAGTTCTCGCCGGAGCCCATCACCTACGAGGACATGCGCGAGGGCTGCTACGAGCCCGCCGCCCGCGTCGCCGACATGGACCAGGGCAACGTGCTCGCGTCGATGCTGTTCCCGTCGTTCCCCCGCTACTGCGGCCAGGTCTTCCACGAGGCCAAGGACAAGGACCTCGCCCTGCTGTGCGTGCAGGCCTGGAACGACTGCATCCTCGAGGAGTTCGCCGGCGCCCACCCGGGCCGGTTCATCCCGATGATGATCATCCCCCTGTGGGACCCGGTGGCTGCCGCCGCCGAGATCGAGCGCACCGCTGCCCGCGGCGCCAAGTCGATCGCCTTCTCGGAGAACCCGACCAAGCTGGGCCTGCCGTCGATCCACACCGACCATTGGGACCCGGTGCTGCGGGCGTGCAACGACACCGGGTTCGTCATCTCGATGCACGTCGGCTCGTCCTCCAACCTCATCCGCACCTCGCCCGACATGCCGACGCTGGCGTTCATGGCCTACTCGGCAGCCGCGAACCAGGCGGGCACGCTGCTCGACTGGCTGTTCAGCGGCAACTTCGTCCGCTACCCCAACCTGAAGATCGCCCTGTCCGAGGGCTCGATCGGCTGGATGCCGTACTTCCTCGAGCGCGCCGAGCAGGTCATCGACAAGCAGCGGTTCTGGGCCTCGCGCTTCGACATCGACATGAACGCCAGCCACGAGAAGGGCGAGCAGAAGGGCGAGGCCCGGTTCGACCTCGACACCGACATCCGCCAGCTCTTCAAGGACCACGTGTTCGGCACCTTCATCGAGGACCACGCCGGTCTGCGCCTGCTCGACGTCATCGGCGAGGACAACGTGATGCTCGAGTGCGACTACC
>CAYUXB010000442.1:0-2265 GCA_964448525.1 uncultured Acidimicrobiaceae bacterium | reverse complement strand
GGGGGCGGGTGACGCGCCTAGTCGCCGACGGGATCCACCGCAGCGTCGGGATCGGCGACGGCCGGGTCGGGAGCCGCGGGCGCAGGATCCGGGGCGGACGGTGCCGTCCCAGCAGCATCCGCGGTGGCCGAGGGCTCGATGCCGAGCACCCCGAACAGCTCCGGCACCATCCAGGCCACAGCGTCGATGGCACCCGACTCGCTGAGATCGCTGCCGTCGACGCGGTGGTTCGGAGCGAACTCGCCGCGTGACAGGCGCTGGGCCCACGCCCCGAGGTCGATCACGCTGCTGTTCTCGCGCTGGGAGGCCACCTCGCGGATCAGCTGGTTGAGCCGGTCGACGCGGGCCGGGTCGTTGTCGGCGACAGACGTCCAGTCGCCCTCCAGATCGCCCCCGGGGGCCAGACGCACGTGCGGGGACGTGGCCCACACCACGGGCACGCCGGCGTCGTCGAGCACGTCGGCCAGGTCGCTGAGCGACTGGTACATCCAGGCGTCGAACACCGGGTCGCCGAGCTGGCGCCACTCGCGGTCGATCTCGCGCTCGCCCACGTCGGCCGCGCTCGGCACGACGACGACCACATCGGCGCTCGCCTCGTCGAGCAGGCGCGGCAGGCGCGGCTCGAAACCCGTGCACTCGGCACCCTCGGCGACGGTCTCGCCGGCGAGGCGCACGGGGCCGGGGCCCGACAGCAGGCAACCCGACGCGATGTGGGTGTGGACCCGCACCTGCTCGGTGCTCTCGGCGTTCCAGGCCTCGAAGCCCGGCATCATCGACGCCGCCATCGACCCACCGACGACGGCCACCGAGGCGGCCTCGTCGCCGGCCGGCACCACGACGTCGAGCGCGCCGGCGCCGTTGCCGTCACCGATCGCCAGCGTGACGCCGGCGGGCGGCTGCTCGGGAAGCACCAGCGCAGCCGCCGCCACGAGAACCGCGCACACCACCAGGCCGAGCGCGAGCTGCGGTCGGGGGAGCCGCACGCGGGTGCGGAACGGCTGCTCGAGCCCGTAGGTCACCGCGGCTGCGGCGGCGAACGTGGCCACGAGGCGGACGAGGAACAGCACCGGACCGTCGAAGCCCAGCCGGTCCTCGTCGAGCAGTATGAAGAGCGGCCAGTGGAGCAGGTAGGCCGCGTAGCTGAGCCGCCCGGCGGTGCGCAGCGGAAGGCTGCCGAGCGCGGTCGTGAGCGGTCCCGGCATGGTCAGGGCGAAGATCACCCAGGCGGTCAGCAGTGCGTTGGCGGCGGTGATGCCACCGAACAGGTTGCTGCTGTACAGCGCGGTGGAATGCCACAGCACCGCCAGCGCGACCAGCGCCGCAGGGGCCCCGTAGCGCACGGCGAGGGTGCCGACGGGCGACTCCGCTCGCCGGCGGATGCCGGGACTGAGCACCGCGTACGCCAGCACAACACCGACGAGCAGCTCGCCCGCGCGGGTGTGGGTGCCGAAGTAGGCCAGGCCGTCGTTGCCCGACTGACCGGCTGTGAACGCGGCGGCACCGAAGCTGGCCGCAGCGAGCAGCGCGAACAGCACGCCCGCGGCGCGCCACCGTTTGCCGGTGAGCTTCATCAGACCGACGAACACCAGGGGCAGCACCACGGTGAGCTGCACGAGCAGCGACATCGACCACAGGTGCTGGACCGGTGACGGATCGGTCAGCACGGCCGAGAAGCCCCCGTCACCGAGGGCGTACTGCCAGTTGAGGACCTGGCCGAGGGCCGCCAGCGCGTCGATGCGGAACCCGGGCTGCGACCCGACCCGGAGCGCCACTTGGAGTACGACGATGACGGCGATCGTGAAGATCAGGGCCGGCGCGATGCGGCGGGCGCGGTGCTCCCAGAAGCGCGGGAGGACCAGCCGGCCGTTCTGCGCCCACTCGGCGAGCGCAATCGTGGCGACGAGGAAGCCCGACAGCGTGAGGAAACTCGACACGCCGAGGAATCCGCCGCCGGCGAACTCGAAGCCCTGGTGAAAGGCGAGGACGGCGAACAGCGCGACCGAGCGCAGTCCGTCGAACCCGGCAACGTAGGGCAGCTCGGGCCGGGGGCCCGGCTCGTCGCCACCGGCTTGCGGACGGCGACGTCGGACGCCTCGGCCCTCGGGAGCGGCGGCCTCGTCGGGGTGTTCCTCGTCGACTCCCGGAGTCTCGCCGTGCCACCCGCGGTCGAGCACCTGCGTGCCCGGCCCGGAGGGCGCGGCGTGGTCGAGCGGACCGGTGTCGTACCGACGGTCGTCGACACGTCCGGTCTCGTGGCGGCCGCGG
>CAYUXB010000441.1:0-2276 GCA_964448525.1 uncultured Acidimicrobiaceae bacterium | reverse complement strand
TGATCCGCCGCCACCGCCGCTCGGCGGTGCCGACGAGCGAGGCCCCGCCGGCGCCCACGTCGTACGAATCCCGCTGATCACGCGCTGCCGACGCCATCGCGCTCAGGGTGCCGAACTCCGCGGCGGGTGATGGTGATGATGAGGCAGAATCGACGCGTGGATTGGGGAACGTGGCGTGAGCGCCAGCAGCTGGCCTCAGCTCGACGGGTCCCGCGGGAAGAGCGGGGGAGCGCCAAGCACCTACGTGCGAACCTGGAGCTCCTGTGGGGTGGCGGAAGCCTGCTGCTCACCGGCGGTCTGCTGGCGGGCGCGCTGGGCGCGTCTCCGAACGGCGCGCGACTTCACGCCATGGTGATGGGATCCTTGGGCGTCCTCATCGGCCTGCCCGTCGCGATCCGTCTCTACCTGGTGGTCCGCGGGACCCGGAGGTCCGCCCAACGATGAACGATCACGGGTGGAGCAGTGACGACGCCTGTGTGCGTGCCGTCGCACCGCTGCGACTTCGCATTCCTGCCCGGGTGCTCGGGTTCGTTGCGGCGCCTGTGCTGTTCCTCGGGGTGTGGATGGCGTTCTCGGGTGGTGGCCTGCCGGCCCTCGGCGTGGCCGCTGGGGTGGTCGTGTTCTGCGTCGTTCCGGCGGTTCGATTGGGAGCGACGATCGATGCGGAGGCCGTTCGAGCGCGCATGCCCGTGCTTCGGACGCGGGTCGTACCGTGGCCCGAGGTCGACGAGTTCCTCGTGCTCAACCAGCCCCGGTCGGCGCCGACGATCTACCTCCAGACCGTCACGGGCGAGCACATTCCCGTCATCGGGCAACCCAGCCGGGCCTACGTGAAGGCGAACTACTCCCGTGTCAGGGCCTTCTACTCACGCCACCAGGGACTCGATCTCGTCGAGCATGTGATCGACGACCTGCGGGCACGCCACCGCGCGGCGGCCCGGAGTGGGCGGCTGTGACCACTGGAACAGGCGAGTCATTTCGATCGATCGCGGCCCGATTTCTCCTGATGGCCGCGCTGACCATCGTGTTCGGAGGGTTCGCCAACCCTGCCTTCCCGGTCTTCCTGATCGGGGCCGCAGTCTTCGGGCTGATGAGCATGATCCGTGTCGACACGGCCCCGGACGGGCCTGACACCTGACGGCACGCCGCAGCGGCGACGTGAATGTCCTCGATCCGTCAGTCGATCCCGATCGGGTGCCAGACTGCCTGATGAGGTCAGCTCGCCGAATTGTCCGAAGTCGTGGCGCGAAATCATCGAGATAGAGGAATTCTGTGTTGAATGTGATGTTGGTCGCGATCGGATGGGTGTTCGGGTCTCTCTTGATTGCATACCGGCTGCGGCCCGTCAATGTGCTGGCCTACGCAGAGGCGGAGAGTGCACGCCGCAAGCGCCTCGGTATCGAGCCTAATGACGTACCAAGCATGGTTAGCTTGATGCGCCAGCAGGGATGGTTTGCGTTGGCCGCTATAACCCTGATGAGTGGATTCCTCATGTGGGCCGCGATGTCCGAGGTGTAGCTTCGCGTACCTCCGTTGAGTGGGTGACATTTGATCGTATGAAGCCGCCAGGCCGTATCTGACTGACCGCGCGCTGCACCCGTTGCGCTGCCAGGCGGCATATAGGTCCCGCGTCGGTGCGGGGCGACAGACGCTGTCCGATCGCTTCCTCAGATGCCGATCGGGTGCCAGACCGTCTTCGTCTCCAGGAACGCCGTCATGCGGTCGAGGCCCGGGTCGGCGGTCCAGTCCACCTCGTCGACCGGGGGGCGGACCACGCGCTTGAGGTTGTCCGCAGCCGCGGCCTCCAGCGACGTCGCCAGCTCCGGGTCGGTGACGCCGGCCAGGTCGAGGGCGTTCACGTCCATGTGCGACGCCAGCCACGGGGCGATCTCGGCGGGCCGGCCCGTCAGCAGGTTGACGACGCCGCCCGGCACGTCCGAGGTGGCGAGCACTTCGGTCAGCGTGACCGCAGGAAGCGGGGCGTCCTCCGACGCGATCACGACGCACGTGTTGCCGGTGACGATCACCGGGGCCACCACCGACACCAGGCCGAGCAGCGACGACGCCGGCGCCACGACGGCGACCACACCCGTCGGCTCCGGCACCGAGAAGTCGAAGTACGGACCCGCCACCGGGTTCGACGAGCCCTGCACCTGGTGCACCTTGTCGCTCCACCCCGCGTACCAGACCCACCGGTCGATGGCCGCGTCGACCAGGGCCTCGGCCGCCGCCGCGGTCACGCCCTCGGCGTCGGCCACCTCGGCGGCGAACTGGGC
>CAYUXB010000440.1:0-2277 GCA_964448525.1 uncultured Acidimicrobiaceae bacterium | reverse complement strand
CCCTGCGCGCGGGCTTCCGTGAAGCCGGGTTTTCGGTGGGCGCCAGTGCCTCGCAGATCGTCCCGATCTACCTGGGCGGTCCCTGGCGCACCGTCGAGTTCGCCAACCGGCTCTTCGAGGCAGGCATAAACGCGGGGGTGGCAGTCCATCCGGCCGTCCCGCCGTCGAGGTCGCTCCTCCGCTTCTGCGTCAACGCACTCCACGAGGATGCGCACATCCAGGAGTGCATCGAGAAAGTCGCCAAGATCGGCGCGGAGCTCGGAATGCCCGAAACCCAGGGCGAGCTCAGCCGGACCTGACATCAAACAGATCACCGACAGAAAGGGTGGCCCGCATGTACGCAGCCACAGGTTCGCCGTCCGTCACCGCCGAGCATCACCACGACCTCGTCACGCGAGGTTGGACCGTGCTCCGTGATGCGCTGGACGAGGAGGCCGTCGCCCGGGCGCGGCGGGTGGCCGACCGGCACTTGGTCGCCGACGACCGCGAGGCGGAGACGGAGATCCCGGCCACCGAGCTGGTTGCGATCACCGAGTTGGCCGAGCTGATCTTCTCCAGCCCTGTCATCGGCGCCCTGCAGTCCCTGGCGGGCCAGCCGATCGCCTACTACCCCAACTTCGTGCTCCGCCTGAATCGCTTCACCGACTGGCACATCGACAACGGTTTCCTACCCGGGTACCACGAGCAGGCGGATCACATCTATGACCCCGGCTTCCAGCACCTGCAGTGCGCGGTCTACCTGCAGGACAACATCCCCGGGGTGGGGGGTGGACTCGACGCGGTGTCGGGGTCCCACCGGTGGGCAGCCGAGGGCATAGAGCCGGATCACGCCATACTCTTCGGCCGCTACGGCGACGGGACCACCATCGACTCCCGCGCCGGCGACCTCATCGCGTTCGATGGGCGACTCCTCCACCGGGGAACACCCAAAGCCGGTCCTCTCTCGTCGCCGAAGTATGGGTTGTTCTGGAGCGTGTCCCGGGTCGACGACCGTCAGGTCGATCGGTACTTGCGCTACTTGAACGGACGTAGCGACCATCTGCGCAGCATCGGGCTGGGCGACGAGTTCCTCAGTTACATGCTCAGCCGCTACGACGACGTCCGCTCGCTCCGGTATCCCGACAGCTTCCCGCCCGATGTCGTCGATGTGATCGAGGCGAGCGGTCTCACGATCGCCACCATCGACACCCCATAGCGGGCGGGTTCGATCAAGCTCAGCCCAGCCAGTCGATCGACTGGCCGTGTGGGCCGGTGAGGGCCACCGGGACGCCGTCCACGCTGAGGAGGAACCGCCCCGCCATCATCGCCTGGTCGATGCCGTTCACCAGCTCCGGCAGGACCAGCGGGGACTCGTTGCTAACCCACGTGACCCCGAGGGAGCGCACGTGGTCGGCAAACCGATCGATCGCGTCACGTGAGGGCAGGTAGCTCAGCACCGCCGAGTGGAACACCACCGGCGTGGCCCCCGTCGGTGCCTCCACCAGTAGGCGGTCGAGGTCCGAGCGCAGGTCGCCCTGCACCACCCGGGGCGGCGACTGCGCGGCGACCCGCAGTGCCTGGCCCAGCTGGACGGCGCGGGTGCGGTGCTCGGGCCACACCAGCGTCTCGAGCCAGCCGACGGCATCGGCGTCGCGCACGTCGATCGGGTGGAGGTCGAGGCCGGCGCGCCAGGCGATCCGGGGAGCGGTCGCCGGCAACGGTGTGTCGGCGTTGGCCTCGCAACGGAACACGGGCGCCTCGACGTCCGACGGGCACGCCGGCGGGACCCGGATCCGACCGAAGTCGTAGCCGTAGCGGTCGGGGAGCAGGCAGAGGCCCGCCGATGCACCGATCTCGATGAGGGCCAGCGGCTGGGGAAGCCGGGCGAGCACTGGCAGCAAGGTGGCACAGCGGGCCGGCTCGTTGGTCTGCACCCGGCGGGCGAGGATCACCTCCCGCACGACGCCCGGGTGGGTGATGAGCTGGTCGACGAGGGTCGCCCCACTGGTGGGCTCACCGAACAGCGACCGGATGGCCGCGAAGACGAGGTTGGGTTGCTGCTTGTCGGCTGGAAGCTTGGCCAGAAAGGCAAGCGCTCGTTCGTCGGACGCGACCGCTGTCGCGTAGTCCTCATAGCGAGCGGATACCCCCCGGGCCTCGTGTTCGGCGAAGCGCTGGTACCGCTTGACGATCCGAGCGGTCGGCGATTGCCGTGTCGAGTCGGCGGCCATCCCCGGGGTCACGCGGCGGCCTGGTAGCGGGCGATCTCGGCGCGACCGACCACCATGTGGTGCACCT
>CAYUXB010000439.1:0-2299 GCA_964448525.1 uncultured Acidimicrobiaceae bacterium | reverse complement strand
TGGGCGCAGGCGGTGCCCGGCCTGTGGGCCGAGCCGTTCGGCAACGTGGTCACCGAGGCGATGGCGCGGGGCACGGCCGTCGTCGCCTCGGGCGTGGGCGGGCCTGCCGAGATCGTCGACGACGGACGCACCGGCCTGCTGGTGCCCCCGGGCGACGCCGCCGCGCTGGCCGCCGCCCTGTCCGGTCTGCTGGCCGACCGCGGCCGCGCCGAGGCCCTCGGTGCGGCCGGGCGCGCCGCCGCCCTGTCCGACTACAGCCCGGCCGCGGTGGTCGCCCGGTTCGAGGCGCTGTACGAGCGGCTGACCGAGGCCGCACGCCCCCGTGAGGAGCAGCATGTCCCCTGACCGCCCCGACCTGACCGTCGTCGTCGTCACGCCCGCCCGCTTCGACCAGCTGCGCCGGACCGTGCGCCACGTGCGAGAGCAGTCGGTGGCGCACCGGGTGGAGCTCGTGATCGTCGCGCCCACCGAGGACGCCGTCGCCGACCATCGCGACGGCGAGCTGAGCGGCTTCTGGGGCGTCGAGATCGTGCCCGTCGGCCCGATCCCCAACGTCGACAAGGCCTCGGCGCACGGCGTGCGCGCCGCCCGTGCTCCGGTGGTCGCCCTCGTGGAGGACCACGCGTTCACCCAGCCGGGTTGGGCCGACGCCATCATCCGGGCCCACAAGGCCGAGGCCGAGGTCATCGGCTCGGTCATCCTCAACGCCAACCCCGACCGCATGCTCAGCTGGGTCAACATCCTCGTCGCCTACGGCACGTGGACCGACGCCCACCACGCCGGCCCCATCGACTGCCTGCCCGGGCACAACATCACCTACAAGCGCGACGTGCTCGTCGACTACGGCGACGAGCTGGCCGACCGGCTCGGGCGCGACGGCGGCCTGCTCGACGACCTGAGCGGCCAGGGGGCGCGCTTCGTGCTGGAGCCCGAGGCCGCCATCGCCCACGTGAACCCCTCGATCCTGTCGGCCACCACCGACCTGCGGTTCAGCGCCGGCCGGCTGTACGGGGCGATGCGGGCCGAGTCGGAGCAGTGGTCGTTCGCCAAGAAGCTGCTGTACGTGGCCGGGGGGCCGCTCATCCCGCTCGTGCGGTTCAAGCGCTTCCACGACGAGTTCTTCGCCACCGGGCGCCGGAAGGACATCGCGCCCCGCGTGTACCCCGCCCTGGCCTTCGGCCTGGCGCTCGACGGCCTCGGCCAGATGGCCGGCTACGTGAGCGGGCCGGGCGGGGCGACCGCCAAGCTCGCCACCTTCGAGATGGACCGCCGCCAGCACATCACCGCCCGCGAGCGGCGGGCCATCGATGAGTGAGGCGGGAGCGCCCGTGCCGCGGTTCTCGGTGGTCGTGCCGACCTACGACCGGCCCGAGCGCCTCGCCCGCTGCCTGCGGGCCCTCGCAACGCTCGACTACCCGCCCGACCGGTATGAGGTCGTGGTGGTCGACGACGGCAGCCACGCACCGCTCGACCCGGTCGTCGACGCCGTCCCCACGCCCGACGGGCTGACCGTGCGGCTGCTGCGGCAGGACAACGCGGGGCCCGCCGCGGCCCGCAATCGGGGAGCAGCCGCGGCACGGGCGCCGCAGCTCGCCTTCACCGACGACGACTGCACGCCCCGCCCCGGCTGGCTCTCGGCGCTGGACGCGGCCCTTGCGGCCCACCCCGACGCGCTCGTCGGCGGCCGGGTCGACAACGCGCTCACCGGCAACCCCTTCTCCGGGGCCAGCCAGATCCTGGTCACCTACCTCTACGAGCAGCAGGCCCGGGCGCAGGCGCACGACGGCGACGGGTCGGCACTCGGCTTCTTCGCCAGCAACAACATCGCCCTGCCGGCCGAGGGGTTCGCCCGGCTCGGCGGATTCGACGAGAGCTTCCCGCTGGCCGCGGCGGAGGACCGCGACCTCTGCGCCCGCTGGGTCGAGTCGGGCGGGCGGCTGCACTACGAGCCGACCGCGGTGATCGACCACCACCACGCGCTCGGGCCGACGTCGTTCTGGCGGCAGCACGCCAACTACGGGCGCGGGGCGTGGCAGTACAACCGGGGCCGCCGGCAGCGCACCGGGGCGGAGCTGCGGGTGGCGCCCGTCGGGTTCTACGCCGGCATGCTGCGCCGGCCGTTCGCCGACCTGCCGGCAGCTCGGGCGGTGGCCGTGGCCGGGTTGCTGGCCGTCTCGCAGGTGGCGACCGCGACGGGCTTCGGCGTGGAGCACCTCCGCCGCCGCCGGTCCGCTGACCAGCCACGATGACCTCTCGGCGCGACCCCGACCGGTAGTCTCGTCGGCACCATGGCGCCCGT
>CAYUXB010000438.1:0-2307 GCA_964448525.1 uncultured Acidimicrobiaceae bacterium | reverse complement strand
AACGACTACCAGATCATCGGCCTGCTCGACGCCGTCGAGGCCGACCGCGACACGGGCGTCGCCTACCAGGACTTCCTGACCGAGAAGGTCGGCCTCGACGGCGTCTACCGGCGCCTCCGCCTCTACCCGCTCGAACAGAACGCCACGACCGAGCAGCGCCAGGCGGCGTCGCGGGCGGCGAAGCGCGAGTTCCAGCACCTGCACCAGCTCGACCATCCGGGCATCCTCGCCCCCCGCGAGTACGTCGAGCACGAGCGGGGCCCGTGCCTGCTGTTCGACTACGACGAGCACGACCAACCGCTCGACCGCTGGCTGACCACGCCCGACGTGCGCGACCGGCTCGACATCGTCGACCGGCTCGAGCTCGTGCGGTCGGTGGCCGAGGCGCTGGCCCATGCCCACACCCGGGGCATCTACCACCGGGCGCTGTGCCCCTCGGCGGTGTGGGTGTCGGAGCACGACGGCAGGCGCACGGTGCGTCTGGCCAACTGGCACGCGGGCGCCCGCGTCGGCACGGGCGACGCGACGGCGTCGCTGACAGGCACCGCGCACGTCGACGCCCTGTCCGGGGGCGACGCGGCCCTGTACCGGGCGCCCGAGTACGCCCAGCCGCTGGCCGACCCGGCGGCGCTCGACATCTTCAGCCTGGGCTGCCTCGCCGCGTTCGCGTTCACGGGCGAGCCGCCGGCGGCGACCGCGGGCAAGCTGGTCGAGCAGCTCGCGACCGCGGGGCACGTCGCGGTCGAAGCCTCGGGCGACGGCGTCGACGAGCTGGTGGCGCTGTTCGTGGCCGACCTCACCGACGCCGACCCGTCCCGCCGCCCGGCCACCGCGGACGACGTGCTGGCCGCCCTCGACGCGGTCGAGGAGGAGCTGACCCAGCCCGACCCGGTCGACGAGCCCCACGTCGCCGACGCCCGCCGGGGCACGACGCTGGAGGACGGGCGATTCGACGTGCTGGGCCGCATCGGCATGGGGTCGACCGCCTTCGCGCTGCTGGTGCGCGACGGGGCGCACGACGACCGGGTGGCCGTGCTCAAGGTGGCGCGCTCCCCCGAGGTGAACGACCGGGTGACTGCCGAGGGGGCCGCGCTCAAGGGCTTGCGCCACCCGGCGATCGTCGAGCTGCTCGACGGCCCGCTCGACCTCGACGGCCACACGGCCCTGCTGCTGTCGTTCGCGGGCGACAAGGGCGCCACCGATCGGGCGGTCGACGGCGGCGAGCGGGCGCCGCGCACGCTGGCCGCTCGGGTCGGCGAGGCGATCGGGGCCGAGCTGTTGCAGCGCTGGGGCGAGGACCTGCTCGACGCGGTGCGGTACCTCGAGCAGGAGGGCGTGTCGCACCGCGACATCAAGCCCGAGAACCTGGGCCTGGCGCCGCGTGGCCGGGGCGACCTGTTGCGCCTGGTGCTGTTCGACTTCAGCCTCGCCGGCACGCCGGTCGACCGTGTCGAGGCGGGCACCCAGGGCTACCTCGACCCGTTCCTGCGGGCTCGCGGCCGGTGGGACCCGGCGGCCGAGCGCTACTCGGCCGCGGTGGTCCTCCACGAGCTGGCGACGGGCGCGAAGCCGCTCTACGGCGACGGCTCCGCCGATCCGGCGCTGGTCGACGCGCCGCTGACGGTCGACGCCGAGCTGTTCGAGCCGAGCGTGGCCGACGGGCTGGTGCCGTTCTTCGAGAAGGCGTTGGCCCGCGACGTCGCCGACCGGTTCGGCACGGCCGACGACATGCTGTGGGCCTGGCGCGAGGCGTTCCGGGCCGCCGCCGAACCGGCGACGCATCACCCGACGGCGGACGGCGGCGAGGCCGGTGACGCGGGCGACGGTCCAACGGGGTTCACGGTGCCGACGGGCACCACGCTCACCACCCCGCTGGCGGGTCTCCCCCTGTCGAACCGGGCGTTGAACGCGCTCGAAAGGGAGGAGATCCTGACGGTCGCCGACCTGCTGGACACGCCGCTCAACCGCCTGCGCCAGCTCCGCGGTGTGGGCACGTTGACCCGCAACGAGCTGCGCATTGCGGTGGCTGCGTTGCGGTCGGCGTCGATGGAGGCGAGCGAGTCGGGTGACGACCTGGCGCTGCCGGCCGCCGCCGACCTTCTCGTGCCGCGGTCGGCGAAGGGGAACGCCACGCAGCGGGCGGCCCTCCGCAGCTTCTTGGGCCTGGCCGGCGGCGACGAGGGTTGGCCGACCCAGGCCGACCTGGCGCGGGACAACGACGTCACCCGCCAGCGGATGAGCCAGATCCTGGCCTCGGCCCGCCAGCGGTGGGCGAAGCAGCCGACGGTCACGTCGGTGCGCACCTGG
>CAYUXB010000437.1:0-2319 GCA_964448525.1 uncultured Acidimicrobiaceae bacterium | reverse complement strand
CGCCCGCCAGGGCAGCCACGGCACGTTCCCGATCGTGGCCTGGCGACAGGACGGCGCCACCACGTGGGGCGTCGAAGCGATCATGCTGGCCGCGGGCACCAACGTGGAGTGGCTGCGCGACGACCTCGGCATCCTCGACACCGCGGAGCAGTCGCACGACGTCGCGGCCGCCTGCGACACGACCGACGGCGTGGTGTTCGTGCCGGCGCTGCTCGGCCTCGGCACCCCCCGGTGGGACTACGGCGCGCGCGGCACCCTCCTCGGCCTCACCCGGGGCACCGGACGGCCCGAGCTGGTACGGGCCGTGCTGGAGGGCGTCGCCCATCGCGGTGCCGACCTGGTCGAGGCGACCGAGGCCGACACCGGGCTCACGCTCGACGGCCTGCGGATCGACGGCGGCATGAGCGGCAACCCCACCTTCGTGCAAGCGGTCGCCGACGCCTCCGGGCGTCCCGTCGAGGTGTCGCCCGTGCGGGAGGCCACGACGCTCGGCGCCGGGTTCCTCGCCGGTCTCGCCGTCGGGACGTGGGCGGGCTGGGACGACATCGCGGGCACGTGGCGGCCCCAGGCCGTCGTCGAGCCGGCCCGCGACCTCGACCGCGACCGGTGGCGCGACGCACTCGACCGGGCCGGCGGCTGGGAGCCCGACCTCAGCGCCATCAGCTTCTGACCCCGCACGTGATGCCGCGTCGGTGGGGCGGAGCGATCCGCGCCGGGCCCGCTGACGTACACACAGGACGACCGCGGTGTCCGCCGCTGTCCACGACGAAGGAAGTAGCGCAGATGGCAGGTTCAGGACGCAAGCGCATCGTGATCGCAGCGGGGGTGGTCGCGGTCCTGCTGGTGGTCGGGTTCGCCGGCTGGTGGTTCGTCCTGCGCGACGACGCGCCCGAGGAGGCCGACATCGCCGATGCCGGTGCCACGCTCGACGAGGCGGCCGGCGCCGGCGACGGCGAGGGGGCGTCCGGCGACGGCAGCGTCGAGGGCGACTGGTCGGTCGACACCTCGATCGGCTCGTTCGACGACTTCAGCGGCACGTGGGCCGGCTACCGGGTCGACGAGGAGCTGGAGGGCATCGGCGCCACCACCGCGGTGGGCCGCACGCCGGACGTCACCGGCACCATGACGATCGCCGGCGACGAGGTCACCGCCATCGACGTCGAGGTCGACCTGACGACCCTCGAGAGCGACAGCGACCTGCGCGACGGCCAGCTCGGCGGCCGAGGGCTCGAGACCGACACCTTCCCGACCGCGGCCTTCACCCTGACGTCGCCGATCGCCCTGCCCGACGGCGTCGAGACCGGGGAGCAGGCGTCTGCCGAGGTGACGGGCGACCTGACGATCCACGGGGTGACGAAGGAGGTCACCGTGGCCGTGGACGTCGAGCTGGCCGACGGCGCCGCGGCGGTCGTCGGGCAGGCGCCGGTGAAGCTCACCGACTTCGACATCGACCCGCCGACCGGGATGCGGGTGCTGTCGATCGGCGACGACGCCACCTTCGAGTTCCAGATCTTCCTCCGCCGAGCCTGACGGGGACCATCGGGGTGGGGTGAACCGAACCCCCACCCCGGTGGGCCGCCCCATTGGTCCACCGCACCCGATGCACGACCATGGGGCCATGGCTGCTCCTTCGGCGTCCCCCGCGGTGTCCGGTCCGTCACCAGCGGCCGGCGAACCCGGCCCGCCCGGTGCGCCCGGGGTGCCGGCGGGCCCCGGCTCGCCGAGGGCGCTCGGCGGCCCCGGGCGCCCGTCGGCCGCAACGCTGCTGCGGGCCCCGGTCGACCGGCGGACCTGGCGCGCCTACCTGTACCTGGCGGTGGCCGCCCCGATCGGCCTGGCGGCCTTCGTGACGCTCATGGTCGCCACCTGGTTCGGCGTCCTCCTCGCCGTCACGCTGGTCGGAATCCCCCTGCTCGCCCTCGTCGTGCTCGGCGCCCGCGAGTACGGGGTGCTCCCCCGAGCCCTGGCGCGCGAGCTGCTCGGCGAGCACGTCGAGGCCCCACGCCGGCGTCGCCCTCGCAAGACCGGGTTCATCGCCTGGCTCCGGGCATCACTCGGCGATCTCGACGGCTGGCGGGCCATCGCCTTCGTCGTGGTCTCGTTCCCGGTCACCGTCGTGGGCGCGTGGGTCGTGACGGTCGCGATGGGCGGTGCGCTGGCGCTGCTGACCTATCCGGCCTACTGGTCCCTCTTCAGCCCCACGCAGACCGACGAGAACGGTGTCGTCCGGGACTCGGCCATGCAGTTCGGCGAGTTCTACATCGACACGTGGCCCCGGGCGCTCCTCGTGTCCGCGGCCGGGCTCGTCGCCATGTTCGT
>CAYUXB010000436.1:0-2332 GCA_964448525.1 uncultured Acidimicrobiaceae bacterium | reverse complement strand
GGGGAACACGAACACGGTCGCCCGCCCGGCCACCGACGATCCCGGCAGCTTGGCTCGCGCCACCGAGACGGCGACCGCGGCGTCGTAATGGATCGGGCCGTCGACCGACAGGTCGGGGCGCCGCTCCCGCACGAGCGCGGTGGCCGCCCGCACCTCGTCGACGTCGGCGCCCGTGCCGGACTCGCCGGTGGAGTACGACAGCATCGCAATCCGCGGGTCGACGCCGAACTGCGCCGCCGTCGCCGCCGAGAAGACGGCGATCTCGGCGAGCTCCTCGGCGTTCGGGTCCGGGTTGATGGCGCAGTCGCCGTAGACCAGCACCCGGTCGGCGAGGCACATGAAGAAGACGGACGACACGCTGGACGCGCCCGGCACGGTGCGGATCACCTGGAACGCCGGGGTGATCGTGTGCGCCGTGGTGTGGGCGGCCCCGGAGACCATGCCGTCGGCCTCCCCGAGCTGCACCATCATCGTGCCGAAGAACGACACGTCACGGACGATCTCGAGAGCCCGGTCCGGCGTGACGCCGCGGTGGGCGCGCAGCCGGGCGTACTCGTCGGCGAACGGTTCGAGCAGGTCGGAGGTCAGCGGGTCGATCACCTGCACGTCCCGGATGTCGAGCGCCAGCTCGGAGGCCCGCGACCGCACGGCGGTCTCGTCGCCGAGCAGCACCAGGTCGGCGACCTGGCGGGCGGTCAGGCGCGAGGCGGCGCGCAGCACGCGGTCGTCGGTGCCCTCGGGCAGCACGATGCGGCGCCGCTCGGCCCGGGCCCGCTCGATCAGCATTGCCTCGAACGCCAGCGGGGTGACGACCTGGCTGCGGGGGACGTCGAGCAGCTGCAGCAGCCGATCGCCGTCGACGTGCTTCTCGAACACGGTGAGCGCGGTGTCGACCTTGCGCGGCGAGTCGCGGGTGAGCAGCCCGCGGACCGAGCCGACGGTGCGGGCCGTGTCGTAGGTGCCCATCCGCGTGCGGATGATCGGCAGCGCCTGGCCCAGCCCGCGCACGAGCTCGACCACGGGCTCGGGCGGGTCGTACGCGCCGTTGAGCACCACGCCGGCCAGCGACGAGAAGCCCTCCGCGGCGTGCGCGGTGGCGAGCGCGATCACCATCTCGGGCCGGTCGCCGGCCGCGATGCAGAGCTGGCCGTCGCGCAGGCGCTCGAGCACGTGCTCGGTGCTCATGCCGCACACCAGCGTGTGCTCGACCTCGCGGTCGAGCAGGTCGGCCTCGCCCAGCAGCAGCTCGCCGTCGAGCGCGGTCATGACCGAGCGGAGGGTCGGGGCCGACAGCAGCGGCGCGTCCGGCAGCGCCCACACGGGCAGGCCGAGACGCTCGACACGGGCGCACACGGCGTCCACCTGGTCGGTATCGCAGCGGTTGGCGACGATGCCGACGGTCGTGGCGTGGCTGTTGGCGATCTCGGCGATGCCGATCTCGGCGACGGTGGCGATCTCGTCCGGGGTGCGCCCCGCCCCGCTGATGACGAGCAGCATGGGGGCGCCGAGGTTGGCGGCGACGCGGGCGTTGAAGGTGAGCTCGGTGGGACTGGCGACATCGGTGTAGTCGGAGCCGACGACGACGACGGCGTCGCAGTGGTCGTCGGCGACGCCGTAGCGGTCGACGATCGCCGTGAGCGCCGCGCCGGGATCGTCGTGAACGTCCTCGTAGGTGACGCCGATGGCGCTGTCGTAGCCCGTCGTCACGCCCTCGCGGCTGATCAGCAGGTCGACGACGTGGTCGTCACCGGACGGGGAGCCTGACGGCGAGCGGGTGATCGGCCGGAACACTCCGGTGCGCTCGACCCGCCGCGTGAAGAGGTCGACGAGACCGAGGGCGATGAGCGACTTGCCGGAGAAGGGCTCCAGCGACGCGACGTAGATGCTGCGGGCCACGGGCGACAGTCTCGCAGCATCCTGCGGCATCGGAATCCGTCCCCGGGACGCGGACCGGCTCGTCGAGCTGGCCACCGGCCGCCCGGCGCGGTCTCCACGAGATCTCCACAACTCGCACAAGAGGGCTCCACGACCGATCCGTAGTGTGACCGCCGGTGACGAGCGTGCTGGTGGTGGAGGACGAACCTGCGATCGCCGACGCGGTCGTGCGGCGGCTGCGGAGCGAGGGCTTCGACGCCCGGTCGGTCGACGACGGGCTGCGGGCGGTCGAGGTGTGCCGCCGGACGAAGCCCGACCTCGTCGTCCTCGACCTGATGCTCCCCGGTCTCGACGGGCTGGAGGTGTGCCGGCGCATCCAGGCCGAGCGGCGCGTGCCCGTCGTCATGCTCACCGCCCGCGACGACGAGACCGACCTGGTGATCGGCCTGTCGGTCGG
>CAYUXB010000435.1:0-2332 GCA_964448525.1 uncultured Acidimicrobiaceae bacterium | reverse complement strand
CGGTGGCGCACATGTTCTCGACCCGGGTGACCGGCTTGCCCTCGAGCTGCAGCGGCTTGGACAGCACCATGCCGCTCATCCCCGACTGGGCGGTACCGAGCCAGTACGCGTCGACGTCGTCCTTGGTGACGCCCGCGTCCGCGAATGCGTCGTCGGTGGCGTCGACCAGCAGATCGTCGAGGCCCTTGTCCCAGTGCTCGGCGAAGCGGGTGCAGCCCATGCCCACGATGGCGACCCGGTCGCGGATGCCGTGTGAGCCCATGTCAGCTCCCCTCGCCCGCACGCACGGGGCGGGCCTTCCAGAAGTAGTTGTGGATGCCGTCGGACGTGAACAGCTTGCGGAACGTCATCTCGACCCGTCCACCGATCTCCACGTCGGACGGCTCGACATCGGTCAGCTCGACCGGCAGGCGTCCCCCGCCGTCGAAGTCGACCACCGCGAACACGACCGGCGGCGACGGCGAGTAGGCCAGGCGGTCGATCGTGTAGGTGACGATCGTGCCGGCGGCGTCGGCCATCGGCCGGACCTCGTCGTCGGCCGGCGAGGGCGGCAGGTGCACCTCGCCGTCGTCGTCGGCCGAGCCGACGAACCCGAACTTCCAGTCGCGCGACCGTGCGGCGGCGGACGCGGACGGCCGGGCCGGCTCCGGCCGGCGGGGCGGCTCGACCGGCAGGTAGCCCCGCCAGGCCAGCACCTTGCCGTAGGGCACGGGGCCACCGGTGGCGACCTGGTCGGCGACGCTCGGGCGGGGACGGCCGGCGGCGAGCGCCTCGGTGGTGCGGAACAGCACGACATCGGCGCCGTCGGCCAGCACCACCAGGGCGATGACCTGGCCGGGCGTGGCGGTATCGAGGGCGTCGGCCAGCAGCAGGCCGGGGTGGGCGGCGCCCGTGAAGCCCACCGTGGCATCGAGGCCCGGGGCCAGCTTGGCGCCGAGGCCCAGCTTCTTGCCGAGCGCCTTGACGGCCCGGCCGTGCGACGAGGCGACGACGACCCGATCGACCTGGTCGGCCGTGAGCCCCGCCGCCGCGAGCGCACCGTGCCAGGCGTCGAGGCCGAGGCCGATGTAGCGGGTCTCGCCGAAGCGCTCCTCCCACTGCTTCGAGCCGGTGTCGCCGGGGGTGCGCCAGCGGTCGAGGAACTCCTCGGTGGCGCCGCCGGTGCCGATGACCTCGGCGAGCAGCGGGCCCTGGTCGGCCGTGCCGACGAGCAGGGCGGAGGCGCCGTCGCCGCCGGCGGTCTCGTCTGCGGAGCCCGGGCGGCCGGTGCGCACGTCGGCGGTGACGACGAGCGCGGGCTTGCCCGTGGCCATGCCGGCCCACAGCGCCCCCGCGGCGGAACGGACCGCGCCGTTGACGTCGTAGGCGGGCGCCCCGGAGGGCAGGCGAAGGGCAGCGTGCACCGCGGTGGCGTTGGTCTTGTCGAGGTAGGGCGGGGCGACCGTGGCGAACCACAGCGACGCCAGCTCGTCGGCCCCGACCGGCGCGGCGCGCAGCGCGGTGCGGGCGGCGGCGACGCCCATCGTGGTGGCGTCCTCGTCATAGGAGGCCACCGTGCGGGTCCCCTTGCCCCCGCCCGTGCCGGCGACCGCCTTGATCTCGGACCGGTCGAGGCGGCGGTACGGCAGGTAGGCGCCGTAGCTCAGGATCCCCCGTGTTGCCATGCATCCAGGCTACGGCGGAATCTGACGGGTCGTCACATTGGGCCGTAGCCTGCGGCCATGCAGCTCGGTGACGTGGTGAACGGGGACGCGGCGCAGTTCGGCAAGCCGCTCGACGGCGTGCGCGTGCTGGCAGCCGAGCAGATGCAGGCGCTCCCCTACGCCACCCAGCTGCTCGCCCGGCTCGGCGCGGACGTCGTCAAGGTCGAGCATCCCGGCAGCGGCGAGTCCGGCCGGGGATCGTTCCCCCACATGGTCGACCCCGAGGGCCGCAAGGTCGGCGCCACGTTCCTGCGCAACAACCTCGGCAAGCGCAGCGTCGCGCTCGACCTCAAGCACCCGCGCGGGCGCGAGCTGTTCCTGTCGCTCGTCCCCCGGTTCGACGTCGTCTGCGAGAACTTCAAGGCCGGCACGATGGACCGCCTCGGCCTCGGCTACGACGTCATCGCTGAGCACCATCCCGGGGCGATCTTCCTGTCGCTGTCCGGGTTCGGCAACACGGTCGACACGCCGTACCGGTCGTGGCCGGCCTACGCCTCGATCGTCGAGGCCATGTCCGGCATCTACGAGTACAAGGCGCCCCCCGGCGGGCGCCCACGGGCCAACCCGGTCGGCGCCCTCGGCGACATCAGCTCGGCGCTGTTCGGCACCATCGGGGTGCTCGCCGCGCT
>CAYUXB010000434.1:0-2338 GCA_964448525.1 uncultured Acidimicrobiaceae bacterium | reverse complement strand
GGCGTCGGTGACGATGCGGACTTCGCCGCGCGCCTCGTCGATCCGGTCCTGGCGACCACTGACGGGGACGTCCTGCCGAGCATCGCGCCGCCGGACGTTTGGGACCGGCTCGCCCCGTCGTCGTCGAGCGTCCTTCCCCCGGACGCATCCGGCGCATCCGGCACAGCCGCTCCCGGTGCCGAGGCGCCCCGCACACCGAACGGCGCGCCGCCCGCGACCGTTGTCGAGGCGCGGGCACGCGAACTGCTCGACCAGCTCAGCGAGCACGAGAAGCTGCACCTCCTCTCGGGCGACGGTCCCCTCGTGCGCGGCCTGCGCGACATGCGGCGGCGCTACAACGAGACCCCGTACGTCGCGGGGGAGGTCCCGCGCCTCGGCATCCCGGGCATCCGCTTCAGCGACGGTCCCCGGGGCGTGGTGGTCGGGCAGGCCACCGCGTTCCCCGTGCCGATGGCCCGGGCCGCGACGTTCGACCCCGCCCTCGAGGAGCGGGTCGGCGACGTCATCGGCACCGAGTGCCGGGCCTCGGGCGCCAACCTGTTCGCCGGCGTGTGCGTCAACCTGCTCCGCCACCCCGCGTGGGGCCGGGCACAGGAGAGCTACGGCGAGGACCCCCACCTCGTCGGCGAGATGGGCGCCGCGCTGGTGCGGGGCACGCAGCACCACGTGATGGCGTGCGTCAAGCATCTGGCCTGCAACTCGATGGAGGACGCTCGCTTCAAGCTCGACGTGACGGTCGACGAGGACGACCTGCGCGCCATCTACCTGCCCGCGTTCCGTCGCTGCGTCGACGAGGGCGTGGCCGCGGTGATGACCGCCTACAACCGGGTGAACGGCGAGCGGTGCGGGCACCACCAGCACCTGATCACCGACATCTTGAAGCGCGAGTGGGGCTTCGACGGGTTCGTGATGAGCGACTTCGTGCTCGGCGTGCGCTCGGCTCGGGCGGTGGAGGCAGGGCAGGACCTGGAGATGCCCTTCCGCTGGCGGTTCAAGGCGCTCGGCCGGCTGGTCCGTCAGGGCAAGATCTCCGCTGAGCGGGTCGACGACGCCGCGCTGCGCCTGCTTCGCCAACAGGTTCGGTTCGCCACCCGCGCCGCGGCTCGGACGGGATGTGGCGCCGCCGCGGGAGGCACCAGCACCAGCACCAGCACCAGCACCAGCACCAGCACCAGCGACCTCTACTCCCCCGCGCGGATCGCCGGGGAGTCCCACCGGGCGCTCGCCCGCCTGGTCGCCGAGCGGTCGATGGTGCTGCTGCGCAACCAGGCCGTTCCGGGTGCCGATGGCAGCCACGCCCGGGCACCGGTCCTGCCGCTCGATCCCGGGCGGGTGCAGTCGATCGCCGTGCTCGGCCATCTCGCCGCCGAGCCCGTCACGGGGGACCACGGGTCGAGCCACGTCCGTTCCCCCGAGGTGGTGACGGTGCTCGACGGGCTGCGGGCGGCGGGTGAGCGGTTCGTCATCAACATCGGCCACCACTCGGGCACCGACCTCGACGCGGCCCGGCTCGCGGCGCAGGCGGCGGACGTCGCGCTCGTCGTCGCGGGGTACACGCACCGGGACGAGGGCGAGAACATCCCCGGTGGGCAGGGCGGCGACCGGCGCTCGCTGTCGTTGCACGCACAGGACGAGGCCCTGATCCGCACCGTCGGCGCCGCCAACCCCCGCAGCGTCGTGGTGCTCGTGGGCGGCAGCGCCATCGTCACCGACGCGTGGCGCGACCAGGTCGGCGCGGTGCTGATGGCCTGGTACCCAGGCATGGAAGGCGGACACGCCCTCGCGCGCGTGCTGTTCGGCGATGCCGCCCCCGGCGGACGGCTGCCCTCGACCTGGCCCCGGGGAGCCGAGCAGCTGCCGCGGTTCGACCCCGACGCCGGTGCCGTGCGCTACGGCCCGCTCCACGGCTACCGGCTGATGGAGGCGACCGGCCGCTCGCCCGCCTTTCCGTTCGGGTTCGGCCTGTCGTACACGACGTTCGAGCTGGGTCGGGTCGAAGCCGTGCGCGCGAGGGACGGTGGCGTGCGACTCACGGTTCCGGTGGTCAACACCGGCACGCGCGACGGAGACGAGGTCGTGCAGGTGTACCTGGACGAGGCGCTGGGCTCGGAGCCCCGTGCGCTCCGCACACTGCGGGCCTTCCGGCGGGTGACGGTGGCCGCGGGAGCGATGGACAACGTCACGATCACCCTCGCCCCCGACGACCTGGCGCGCACCCTCACCGTCCGCAGTGGGCGCGTCCGCCTCCACGTGGGACGCGACGCCGACCCCGCGGGCCACCGCACCGTCGAGGCCTGACCGCCCGGAGCCGCGCTGGAGCTCGCCCGGATCGCTGTCG
>CAYUXB010000433.1:0-2343 GCA_964448525.1 uncultured Acidimicrobiaceae bacterium | reverse complement strand
CGCCGACCAGGCCCGCACGATCCGCATCCCGGTCCACATGGTCGAGTCGATCAACCGGGTGCACCGCGTGCAGCGCCAGATGGTGCAACAGCTCGAGCGCGATCCCACGGTCGACGAGCTCGCCGAAGAGGTGGGCATGACGCCCGAGCGGGTGCGTGAGATCCAGCGCATCTCCCTCGATCTGCTGTCGCTCGACGCACCGGTGGGTGAGGAGGACGACTCCTACCTCGCCGACTTCATCAAGGACGACGGGGCGATCGAGCCGGACGATGCCGCCACGCGTCAGATGCTGCAGAACGAGGTGCGCAACGTCCTCGGCGAGCTCAACGAGCGCGAGCGGGAGGTCGTCATCATGCGCTTCGGGCTCGACGACGAGCAGCCCCGCACGCTCGAAGAGGTCGGCAAGACCTTCGGCGTGACGCGTGAGCGCATCCGCCAGATCGAGTCGAAGACGCTGGCCAAGCTCCGTCACCCGCACCGCTCTCAGAAGCTGCGCGAGTACCTCGAGGGCGCCTGACCGCGCGTGTGGTCAGTACGGCACCATCCCGCACCAGAACTGCGTACCCGCGCTCGTGTCCACGTCGTAGCGGCGCACGAAGGCGAGCCGCCCGTCGTGGCGGATGCGGAACACGGTGAGCGCTGCGGGGACCTCCCGCACCCGGTCGTGCACGCGCACCAGCATCGGTGCGACGCTGGCGGCGACCAGCATCCGGCCGTTCGGGTGCAGTGTGAACGTCCGCACGTGGAAGCTGCGGGTCGGCGCGTTCTGGATGCGGGTCGGCCGCCCGCTACGCCGGTCGATGCGGAACACGGCGATGCTGTTCTCGCCCCCCGCGAAGACTTGCTGACCCTCGAACTCCACGGTGCCGTCGGCGCGGTTGGCCACGTAGACGTAGCGCCCCTCGTCAGACACGTGGATCGCGCCCGCCACCTGGTGCGGCACGTCCTGGGACGGTGACTCGAGGGTGTCGAGGGCGTACAGCGGCTCGGCGCTCAACGTGCCGTCACGCAGCTCGAAGACCTGCATCTCGTTGGCGCGCTCGTCGGACAGGTAGGTCCACGGTCGGCGGGGGTGGAAGTCCACGTGGCGAGGCCCGAAGCCGATGCCACCGTCCGGAGCGACCGAGCGTTCGTTCAGCAGTTGCCCGTCCACGAAGTCGAACACCTTGAGCGCCCCGGGATCCTCCGGGGTCGTGGCGGTGGGGTCGTTCCCCCGGGTCGGCAGGACGACCGTCGTGTTCGACGGCGTGACCCGCACCTGGTGGGCGTAGACGCCGGGGTCGATCGGCTCCGACTGGACGACGACCGGTCCCGGGACGCCGTCGTCGCCGAGCGGATGGACCGCCACCCCGCTCGGGTCGTTGAACGCCACCAGCAACCAGGAGCCCGTGTTGTCGACGGTGATGTGGATCGGCCGTGTCGGCAGCTCCAGCGACCGGCCGACCGGGTGTAGCCGTCCCCGGCCGTCGATGCGGAAGGTGTCGACCCCGTGGACCGTGCCCGGGTTCGAACCGGCGCGATCGCTGTAGGCCACGTACAGCAGGCGGCGCGACGGGTGCGGCCAGGCATACTGGATCGCGGCCGGCACCACCACCGGCTCGCGGCGGCGGAGTGTCAGCGCCCGCTCCCCGACGTCGTATCGCCAGAGCTGCGGCCCCGTGGAGGAGTAGAAGGCCACCCGCGGACGGTGTCCGCGGTGGGGCGGCCCGCCGGGCAGCCTGCTCGCTGCCGGAAGGACGGCGGCCCCGGCGAGCATGACGCAGAACTCGCGGCGGTCGAAGCGGATGCTCTCGGGCGTGGTCGTGGGCTGCATGAAAGCCGACTCCTACCGCCCGCGCGACTGGGTCACCCACCGTGAGAAGCACGATACACCCGCGGTCGGCAGCGGGGGAGGGCTGAGCGGTCGTCTTCACCCTCGCTGGCGGTTCCAGGGGGCGGAGGCCGTGCTGCTATGGTTTCACTTCCCTTCCGGGGTAGCTCAGTTGGCAGAGCAACGGATTGTTAATCCGTGGGTCGTGGGTTCGAGCCCCACCCCCGGAGCCAGTTCACGACCTGGGCCTGTAGCTCAGTGGTCAGAGCAGGCGACTCATAATCGCTAGGTCGTGGGTTCGATCCCCACCGGGCCCACGACAAAAGCCCAGGTAGAGCGGCTGCGGGGCGGTCGTGACCGGCTCCCTGCAGGTGCAGTACACCTCCTGGGTACACCCTGCGGTGCCTGCGCTGTGGTTCGCCCTGGCTCCGTCAGCGTGTCGTTGATGACCGTCGGCCTTACAACCGCGTCTGATTCGGTCGCGCCGCTGTTCGACCGGGCGGGCCGCCAGGCTCGACAACTCGCTCAGCGTG
>CAYUXB010000432.1:0-2343 GCA_964448525.1 uncultured Acidimicrobiaceae bacterium | reverse complement strand
TGGCTCCGCTCCGGGAGCATCGTCGATTCGTTCTGCCACGAACATCAGTTCGGACCCTAGCACTCGGGTATGACACCGAAGGCCGGGAAAGACGGCGGTATGTGCTCACGTCACACGGTCGGACCTCACAGGCGCCTCTCAGCCGAAGGTTCCGGCGGTGATCGCGGCGAGCAGGCCCCGGCGGTCGGGCTTGCCGCTCGGCAGGGCGGGGATCTCGTCGACCACGATCCAGCGCGTCGGGACCTTGTAGCTCGACAGCAGCGCTCTGGTCCGAGCCGTGAGGCTCCCGGTGTCGAGCGCGCCCGCCGCGGGCACGACGACCGCGCACACCTCCTCGCCGCGGGTCGGGTGCTCGATGCCGAGAACGGCGCACTGCCCGACGTCGTCGAACTCCTCGATGACCGCCTCGACCTCGCGGGGCGACACGTTCGACCCGGCCGCCTTGATCAGCTCGCTGTCCCGCCCGACGTAGAACAGCCGGGGGTCGCCCGCGTTCCGGTAGACGCGGTCGCCGGTGTGGTACCAGCCGTCGGCGTCGAGGTACTCCCAGCGCTCGCGCTTGTTGTAGCCGGCCATGGCGCCGATCCCCCGGATGAGCAGCTCACCGACGGTGCCGTCCGGGACGGGCCGGCCGTCCGCGTCGACGATCGCCGTGTCGGTGTAGGCGAAGCCGCCGGCGGTCTCGGTCATGCTCCGGTGGATCGGGTAGCCGTCCGGGACGTCCTTCATCGCCAGATCCGCCGGTGCGTCGTGCAGCATCGGCGCGCTGGTCAGGTTCCGATCCGGGAAGCTCGGATGGAGGCGTAGCTGCTGGGTGAACGCGGGCCATCCCACGACACCGTGGGCCTGCTCGCGCTCGGCCAGGTCCAGCCCCGCGCCGGCCTCCAGCCGGGGCAGCACCAGCACCGTGACGTCGTCGTGGAGCGCGCCCGTGGCGGCGAGCACGCCGCCGATCCAGAAGAACGGCATGGCGCACAGGACGCGCGGCGACTCGGCGACACCGGTGACGTTACGGATCGCCGCCGGCCAGGTCGAGGTCTGGCGGACGAGCGTGCCGTGGGTGTGCAGCACGCCCTTGGGATCGGCGGTCGTACCGGAGGTGTGCACCATGATCGCGAGGTCGGCCGGGGACACCTCGGCCTCGACCGCGGCGAGGAGCTCGGCGGAGACGCCCGCCGCCCCGTCCGCCTCCCACGGGGTGATCCAGGACCTGTCCGCACCACCGCCGGCACCACCGCGGGAGCTGCCGCCGGACACCGACCCCGCGTCGGCCGGCGGCCCGGTCACGATGATCCGGCGGAGGAACGGTGCGGCCGGGAGCTGGATGTGGTCGGCCGGCTGGTCGGCGAGGCCGGGCAGCGCGTCCTCGAAGCGGTCGGCGACGTCGATCTTCAGCACCCGGGTCGGGGCGACCAGCAACTCGACATCTGCCAGCCGGAGGACCTTGGCAAGCTCGGCCGGCGCGTACATGGTGCTCAGCGGCACGGCGATCGCGCCGATCCGGCTGACGGCGAGCCACCACTCGACCCATTCGACACCGCTCGTGAAGAACAGGCCGACCCGCGCGCCCTTGCCGACACCGGCGAGCAGCAGGCGCCGGGCGATCGACGCCGAGCGACGATCGGCGTCCGCACAGGTCAAACGATCGTCGAGCGCCACCACGTACTCGTGGTCACCGCGCTCGCGGACGGCCCGAGCGAGCAGCTCCGGGATGGTGGGCCGATCTTCCAGATCTGCTGACAGCACGTCCGCTCCTTCATCGGCGGTTCGCGGCGACGCCGACGCCAGAGGTTCGCACGCCGGGAAGCAGGGACGCGACCGCTCAGGCGGCACGGAGGAGGGTTGCCACCACGGCGTCGGCGTCCCCGCTGGTGTGGGCATCGATGAGTCGATGGACCACGTCCCGCTCGGCCGCCGTCGCCGGGGCGGGCCGTTCCGCCGGCGTCGAGGATGCCCGAGCAGCGGCGAGTCCGGCGTTGGCACGCTGCAGGGCGCTGTTGACGGACGCGACGGTGCACCCGAGCAGTGCCGCCGTCTCGACCGCCGAGAAGCGAAGCACGAGTCGAAGCACCAGCACGGCGCACTGCCGTTCGGGCAGCGTTCGCAGCGCCACGAGGTAGGCGTCCTCGACGGCCGCGCGAGCGGAGACGACGGCTGCCGGGTCTGTGTCCCAGACGTCGGGCCGCAGGTCGGCGTCGGACGGGCAGCCCTCGAACCGCCGCTCCTCGCACCGGTCGTCACGATGACGCACGCTCCCCTGCGTACGGGCGTTGCGCCGGGCGATGTCGATGCACACGCGGGTGGCGATGCACCGCAGCCACCAGCTGAGCGAACTGCGGTTCT
>CAYUXB010000431.1:0-2347 GCA_964448525.1 uncultured Acidimicrobiaceae bacterium | reverse complement strand
GGACTCGGGGTCGGTGGCCGTCGAGGTCGCGCTGAAGATGGCGCTGCAGCACGCCCGGTCGACCGGGCGGCCGGACCGGAATCGCCTGCTGACCTGGCGTGGCGGCTACCACGGCGACACGTTGTTCGCCATGTCGGTGTGCGACCCGGAGGGCGGCATGCACGCCCTGTGGACCGATGTCGTGCCACGCCAGGTGTTCGTCGACATCCCGCCCGCCGGCGTCGACGCGCCGGTCGATCAGGGGTACGCGGATCTGCTGCGCGAGGCCGTGGCGCGCCACGCCGCCGAGCTGGCCGCCGTGATCGTCGAGCCGGTGGTGCAGGGCGCGGGCGGCATGCGCTTCCACAACCCCGCCTACCTGCGGGTGCTGCGCGAGGCGTGCGACGAGCACGAGGTGCCGCTGGTGTTCGACGAGATCGCCACGGGCTTCGGCCGCACCGGCCCGCTGTTCGCCTGCGAGTGGGCCGGCGTGGTGCCCGACATCATGTGCGTGGGAAAGGCCCTGACCGGCGGCATGATGACGCTCGCCGCGACGCTGTGCACGGCGTCGGTGGCCGACGGCATCGCCCGCGGCGAGGTCCCGGTGATGGCGCACGGGCCCACCTACATGGGCAACCCGCTGGCATGTGCCACCGCGCTCGCGTCGATCGACCTGCTGCTCGCCGGCGACCACACCTCGGCTGTCGCCCGGATCGAGCGCGGCCTGCGGGACGGCCTGGCGCCTGTTGCGCGTGCCCCCGGGGTCAGCGACGTCCGCGTGCTCGGCGCCATCGGTGTGGTCGAGCTCGACCACGAGGTCGACGTCGGCCCCGCGACCGCCGCCGCGATCGCCGAGGGCGTGTGGGTGCGACCGTTCCGCAACCTCGTCTACACGATGCCGCCGTACGTCTCGACCGACGACGACATCGCCCGCATCTGCCGGGGCATCGCCGCCGCGTCCGCCGCCGGCTGACGAGCGCCAGCCATCTGGCCCTGGGCGCCGTCCCCGACCCGCTCAGCCGGCGATGTCTGAGGATCGGCGGCCGTGATGTGGGCGCCGGAAGGTGAACGCCCGCTTGGCCGACATCCACCAGTCCCTGCCCGACGGCCGGCTCGAACTCGGGCTGGTCAACCTGCTCGACGGCGACGACGTCGACCCCGCGGTCGAGCCGCTGGGAACCTCACGGCACTAGGGCACCGGCACGTCGACCGTCGCCTCGATCCCGAGCTCGCCGGCCATCGCCGCCGCGTCCGCCGGAGTCCACTGACGCCACTCCGCCCGCACCACCGACCCGTCCCCGGCGGTACAGGTCAGGAAAGACCAGCTCCCCTCGACCAACTCCGTGGCCTGCCGGCCGACACGAGCCTGCACATCGACAAGGTCCTTGTCGATGATGACCAGGTCATACCACTCGCAATTCACCGACCCCGACCTCCGCCGCCCCGGCGGCAGATGCGTAGCGAGCCGGCGGAGGACCGCTACACGTCGCTCGGCTGCCGGAACTCGGCGCGGAATCCAGAGGGCGAGTTCGGGGCGCTCGGGCCGGGACCGCCGAATCGCAGAGTGGGCGGAAGGACGTGCCTGCCTTCCGTAAAGTGTCACACCCCCTCGTTATGGTTGGGCACATGTCCGTGGTCGACCTGCCTTCCGCCTCCCCGGCCGGTGATGACATGCCTGGTGTCGGGCCGGGGCCGCAGGAACGGGCCTGGCGCGCCGCGGAGGCCGCCGCTGCGGAGGCGATGGGCACGATCAACCCGGCGGTCGCCCGCCTGGTCACCGCGCTGGTCGACCTGCTCGCGGCCGACGGCTGGCAAGGCGCGGGCATCCGCTCACCGGAGCACTGGGTCACCTGGAAAGCCGGCGTGGCCCACAGCCGCGCCGCCGGGCTGGTGCGCATCGCCCGCCGCGTCTCCGACCTGCCCGTGTGCTTCGCCCTGTTCGCGGAGGGCCGGTTGGGGGAAGACGCCATGGTCCGCATCGCCCGCCGGGTCCCCGCGTCGCGCGACGCCGAGATCGCCGCCCTGGCACCGACCCTGCTGATCGCCCAGCTCGACCGTCTGCTCGCGGCCCTCCCCGAACAGGTCGACGGGACGGCCGAACGACCCGAACCCGAACGGGTGCTGCGCGTGCGCGACAGCCGCGACGGCTGGACCCGGGGCGAGTTCTGCCTCCCCGCGGATGAAGGCGCACTCGTGCGGCTCGGGCTCACCACCGCACGGGATGCCGAGTTCCGCGACCGCAACGACCTCGACACCGACACCGACACCGACACCGATGCCGCCGGTGCCCGGGCCGTGTCCTGGGCCGACGGTCTCGTCCGCATGGCCACAGAAGCCGCCGACGCCCTCGACCCCACATTCCGGCGCA
>CAYUXB010000430.1:0-2350 GCA_964448525.1 uncultured Acidimicrobiaceae bacterium | reverse complement strand
GGGCGTTACGGGGACCTGGCGGGGTCGTTCGACAACGGTGACGGCGTCCGGTCCTGGCGGCACCTCGATGCCGGGTTCGCGACCGTCGAGGTAGTCGCGGTGGCCCGCCGGGTCGAGTGCCGGCGTTGCGGTCCGACCGTCGCTCAGGTGCCGTGGGCCCGTCACGCCACGGCGTTCACAACGGCGTTCGAGGACCTGGTCGTCCACGACGCCATCGTCGGCAACAAGCCGGCACCGACCCCGCACTCGTCGGCAAGTGGATCGCCGAGGTCCAGGCGGAACGCGCAATGGCGGAACGCGCCCTCGGCCAAACCAGCAGAGGCCAGCGACTCACCAAGGAGGAAGTCAGAGCACTCGTCGCCGCTCTTGGAGACATGGTCGCCGCCCTGCAACAGGCTGATCCCGTCGACAAGGCCCAGGCGTACCGTGAGCTGGGCATCAACCTGACGTACAGCCCGGACGGAACAGTCCGGGTCGAGGCGAAGCCTCGCGTGTACTCAGGAGTGTGTCGGAGGGGGGACTTGAACCCCCACGTCCTATTAGGACACTAGGCCCTCAACCTAGCGCGTCTGCCAATTCCGCCACTCCGACGTGGCTGCCCGGCCTGGCCGGGCAAGAGCGATACTCTAGCGCGCCAGCACCAACCGCCCAATCGGGCAGATGCGCTGGTCGCGGCCGCTCAGCCCTTGCGGCGGCGACGGCGCAGGAAGATGCTCACCAGCCACAGGAACGTCAGCCCCGCCACGACGGGCGCGGCCCGCTTGACGACCGGAGCACCGGCGGCGTCGAGCAGGTCGACCGGCTCGACCTCCGGCGAATCGACCACGCGCACAGCAGGGCCGGACGTGGCCGCCGGACCACCGGCGGAACCGGCGGACCGCGACGACGCGGCCTCCTCCCCCGCGCGCTCGACCGCCTCGGCCGCTCGGGCGCCCTCGGACGCGACGTCGAGCGGGCCGTGGCCCTCGCCGCCCTTGTCGACACCCGTGGTCGCCGCGGGAACGACCGGCTCGGTGGAGGTCGCGGAGTCGGCGTCTGGTGATGCCAGCAGCTTGTTCTCCAGGCAGTCGACGAACTGGCCGAGCAGCTTGCTCGACACGTCGGCCATGACACCTCGGCCGAACTGGGCGACGCGGCCGGTGACCGTCAGGTCGGTGACGACCGAGACAGCGGTGCCGTCGCCGTCCGCGGTGAGCTGGGCGGTGATGGTGGCGTTGGCATTGCCCTGGCCGCGGGTCTCCCGCCCCTCGGCGCGCACGACCATCTTGTGCGCCGCCGAGTCCTGCTCGACGAACCGCGCCGCGCCCTTGTACTGCGCGGTCACCGGGCCGACCTTGATCTTGACGATGCCGCGGTACTCGTCGCCCTCGACTTCCTGCAGCTGGGCTCCCGGCATGCACGGCGCGATGCGCTCGAGATCGTTGAGCACCTCCCAGGCCGTCTCGACTGGGACCCCAACTCGAAAGTCGTTGGTCAACTCCATGCGTGCCTCCGCGTCAGCTCCACTCGGCGAGATCGTCCACCGTATCGATGTCGGCGGACCGCCCCGGACACGCTACCTCCGTCACCAGATCCGGCCGTCGACGCATGACGACACGGGCACCCGCGTCGCCGGTGGACGGCAGCAGCGGCCACACCATCGACGACAGGCGCACCGGATTGCCCCGCTCCCCCTCGTAGGTCGCCACGGCCACCGGCGTCTTGGTGGCGCGGGCGACGCGGCGCCAGGCCTCGGTCTGCACGAGCGGCTGGTCGCCGAGGCCGATCACCACCGCCGTGTGACCGTCGCGGCGGGCGCGTGTGATGCCCGCCTGCATCGACGTCGCGATCCCCTCGGCCCAGCGGTCGTTGCGCACGAACCGCACCGCGTCGGCCGCCAGCGGCGGGACCGGCAGATCGGTCGCACCCCGCACCACGTAGGTGGCGTCGAGATGGGCCGCCGCCGCGTTGTCGATGGCCCACTCGACGACCGTCCGACCGAGGTAGGTCGCGAGCAGCTTGTGCCCGGACCCGCCCGACGCGAGGAACCGCGAGCCGCCGCCGGCAGCGAGGACGATCGCGGCGGTGGTCATCGACGTCGGCAGCGCATCAGGCCGCCCCGTGGATCGGGCCGGCGGTGACACTCAGCGGCTTGGCGTCGGTCCGGCCGGTGCGGTCGGCGATGATCTCGGCGCAGATCGACACCGCGGTCTCCTCCGGTGTGCGGGCGCCGAGGTCGAGGCCGATCGGCGCCCGGATGCGGTCGAGGCCCGCCTGGTCGACCCCGGCCTCGACCAGTCGTGCCACCCGCTCGGCGTGGGTGCGCCGGCTGCCCATCGCGCCGATGTAGCCGACCTCGGTCGCGAGCGCC
>CAYUXB010000429.1:0-2356 GCA_964448525.1 uncultured Acidimicrobiaceae bacterium | reverse complement strand
GTGCCCGTCGCCAACCGGCTGGGCGAGGAGGGCGAGGGCTTCCGCTACCTGGTGACCAACCTCCCCCAGGAGCGCCTGTCGATCGCCGCCACCGGCGTCGCCGCGGCGCGGGCGGCCTTCGACGAGACGTTGGCCTACGTGAAGGAACGGCAGGCGTTCGGCCAGCCGATCGGCTCGTTCCAGAACAGCCGCTTCCGCATGGCGGAGATGGCGACCGAGATCGAGATCGGGCAGAGCTTCATCGACCGCTGCGTGATGGCGCTGAACGCCGGCGAGCTGACGGCCGAGGAGGCCTCGATGGCCAAGTGGTGGTGCACCGAGCTGCAGGGTCGGGTGGCCGACATCTGCGTCCAGCTGCACGGGGGCTACGGCTACATGACCGAGTACCCGGTCGCCCGGGCGTTCGTCGACGCCCGCATCACCCGCATCTACGGCGGCACGACCGAGATCATGAAGGAGATCATCGGCCGCTCCCTCGGCCTCTGACAGTCCTCGTCGGCCGCTCCCTTGGTTTCTGACGGTCGGGACTCCGCCCCTCGCCTTGCGAGGCAATGACGGTCGTCGCCCGTCTTCCGCTGTCCCTCGTCCCCCGCCCCGCCTCACTTCGCCCACCTTCCTGCCGACCCACGGTTGACCGGCGCGGTCATGGGTTCCGGCAACCGACGCCCGAGGTCATGGGTTCCGAAATCTGGCGCCTGAGGTCATGGGTTCCGGATCCGGAACCCATGACCTCAGGCTGCCGAGAACGGAACCCAAGACCTCGTGAGGGTCGCACGATCGGGTCCGTCCCCCGAACTGCGGTGTCGCCAGGCGGCTACGCCGCATCAGAGGTGTCGATGAAGAGCGGGAGTCGGACGGCGCGGGTCGCCCGGACGTCGTCGGCGACGGCGGCGGGATCGTGCACGATCTGCTCGTACACGAACCGGAGCGGCACCCACCCGGCCCTGACCACCTGCGCATCGCGCTCGCGATCGCGCCTCATGGCCTCCAACCTCATGTGGTACGTGCGCCCGTCCGCCTCGAGGACGACCCGGGCATCTGGGTAGGCGGCATCGACCAGCCCGCGGACGCCTCCGCGGCCGGGCAGTGGCATCTGGCGGACCGGAGCCGGAAGCCCACCTGCAGCGAGCGCCGTGAACAGCGCTCGTTCGAGCCGGGAGTCGGGTGGGACGTCGGTCCCGCAGCGTTCGTCGAGCATCGTCGCCACCGTCGCCATGCCCGGTTTGCCCGGCCGGAGCACGTCGCGAAAGACGCGCCCGACCGCCGGCCACGAGGTCGCCCGCAGCTGGACGAGGTCATCGGCCACATCCCCGAGCCGGTCGGCGCCGAGGCGCGATCCCAGGTCCACGATCGCCCGTGCCGCGCTCACCACGGGGAGCCCGTCCACGGTGGTGCGGTGACGGGGTGCCAGGTCGTCGATCTGGTGCACGACGATGCCCGGGAGCCGATGGTGCGCACCGTGGGGGCCGGTGAGCGTCACCGGCCGTGCGGCCAGCCGGCGCACACCGTGGAGCAGGGCACCTGACTCGTGCGACAGCGTCGCGGTCGGCCCCGCGGCCAGCACGGCGACCCACAGCTCCCGCACCCGCGTGGGCGGCGACCCCGCGAGCACGTACACGCCGGGATGCACCCGATGCCACTCCCCCGATCGCAATCGTCGCCCGATCGTCGCCTTACCGAAACCGCAGTCACGCGCCTGCGCCCACGTGAACGCGCCCGCCTGGCGAGCAGCGACCATGCCGATCCGTGTACCAAGAGCCTTCTCATGCATCGTCACAGCATGACGGGCCGGTACGACAATCAAGCTCGGATGGGACGCCCGCCGCTGCTCGACCGTGAGGTCATGGGTTCCGCCGGAAGGCGCCTGAGGTCATGGGTTCCGGAAACGGAACCCATGACCTCAGGCGGCCGGAAACGGAACCCATGACCTCGCCGATCGACCGGCGAGCCGATGACGGGACTGGTCCGAGGCATCTCGGCGGCGGACGCCGGCGTCGTCGACCGGCCAGGCCGGCTGAGGGAGCGGGCGCGCGGCGAGGGACTCTCCCGGGGGGAGGGGTCAGCGGCGGAGGAGGTCCTTGGCGATGTGGGTGATCTGGATCTCGTCGGTGCCGCCGTAGATCTGCAGCACCTTGGCGTCGCGGGCGAGCTGCTCGACCTGGAACTCGCTCATGTAGCCGTTGCCGCCGAAGATCTGCACGGCCTCCATCGCCACCTCGGTGGCGGCCCGGGCGGCGTAGAGCTTCATCGCCGACGCCTCGGCCAGCGTGAAGCCCTTGCCGGTGGCCGACGCCTCGATCACCCGGAACACCAGGTTCTCGACGTTGAGGCGGGCGACCTCCATGCGGGCGAGCTT
>CAYUXB010000428.1:0-2362 GCA_964448525.1 uncultured Acidimicrobiaceae bacterium | reverse complement strand
CCGTGAGGGTGGCCGGACGGTGGGCTCGGGACGAGTCACCAAGATCCTCAAGTAGGAGACGAGCCATGGCCAAGGCCGGTGAGAAGCGGGTGGCAGTCACCCTCGAGTGCACCTCGTGCAAGCGGCGCAACTACATCACCACGAAGAACAAGGTGAACGACCGCGAGCGCATCGAGATGAAGAAGTACTGCCGGTGGGAGCGTCAGCACGTGGTCCACAAGGAGACCCGCTGACTCGACGTCGCCGGCTGCTCCGTGCAGCTGCGGTGTCCTGCCACCAGCAGACAACGAGTCCGGACGACCCCGCCCGCCGGCGGGGTCGTCGGCGTTCCTCGGCACAGGCCGCGGGACCCGTCACGAAAACGTTGAGTAACAGAATGCTCACGGGGGGAGTCGAACCTGCTGATGCCACGTGAACCTGCACGTGACATGACCGATCTGGTCACTGCCGCCAGAGACGGCGACAGAGAAGCGTTCGACGAGCTCGTGCGCGTGACCCACGCGGACACGTACACGCTCGCCTACCGGTTGACGGGTGACGAAGAAGATGCGAGAGACGTGGTGCAAGAGGCCTACCTCCGTGCCTACCGGGGGCTCGACCGCTTCCGTGGGGACGCGCAGTTCTCGACGTGGATGTACCGCATCACCGCCAACTGCGCCGCCACCCACCTGGGCCGGCGCAGCAAGCACCGCCACGACGAGCTCGACGAGGCCGCGGCCGTGCCCGACCTCCACCCCGAGCACGACCCGCAGCTGCGGGCCGACGCCGACGACCTGCGCGGCCGGCTCCGGGTGGCGCTCGACGCGCTCCCGCCCCGACTGCGGGCGGTCGTCGTGCTGCGCGACGTCTACGACCTGCCGCACGAGGCCATCGCCGCCGAGCTCGGCATCTCGGAGTCGGCTGCGAAGGTGCGGCTGCACCGAGCCCGCAACAAGCTGCGCGACCAGCTGTTCCCCCGCCGCGACGGCGAGTCGCGTGCGGTCTGATGCGACCACGGGAGGTGGTCACGTTGTTGTGTGAAGACCTGTCCGTCGCACTGGCGTCGACAGCCGAGGGTGAGGGTCACCTGAGCCGGGCCGAGCGCCGCCACGTCGAGCGCTGCCTGCGCTGCCAGGCCGAGGTGGTGCAGTACCGGAAGCTGCTGCGCGCCATGCGCACGCTGCGCACTGAGGTGATCGAGCCTGCCCCCGGGCTGCTGGCCGACATCCTGGCGGGCATCGAGGAAGCGGGCGAGCGCCACGCCGTCCGCTCCGCCCTCTCCGGTCGGCGCATCGCCTATCTGGGCGGACTGGCAGCGGCCACCGCCGCGGGCGCCGCCGGGGCGATCGTGATCGCCACCCGCACCCGTCGCACCCGGCTCGCCGGCTGAGCCGAGGGCCCCGGGCCCCGTGGAACGGCTCGACGACATCGACGTGGCGCGCCAGCGGTTCGCAGCGGCGAACGCGGCGTGGCGCGCCGCCGAGGGTGGTGCCACGGCGCCCTGAGGCGTACCGCGGCCCGCCTGCTGTCTTGTCCCCGCGCGTCAGCAAGGGGATAGGCTGTCGCAGTTCACCCCCTAGGGCAGTAGCTCAACTGGCAGAGCAGCGGTCTCCAAAACCGCAGGTTGGGGGTTCGAGTCCCTCCTGCCCTGCACTTTGTCTTGTTCCCGAACCACCCATCCGAGGGTCTCGCCATGGCGATGAACCGACAGCAGAAGCGCATGATGCAGAAGCAGGGTCAGCTGGGCGCCGACGGCGCACCCGCTGCCCGCAAGCGTCCTGCGCCCCAGGCGCCTCGGCAGACCAAGGACGAGCGCACAGGGCCCATCCAGTTCCTGCGCGAGGTTCGGGGCGAGCTCCGCAAGGTGGCGTGGCCCTCGCGGCCGGAAGTGATCAACTACTCGATCATCGTGCTGATCACGCTGATCGTGTTGACCGCGTACATCGCTACCCTCGACTTCGCCTTCGGCGAAGCCGTCTTCAAGCTGTTCGAACGATGAGTGACATCGAAACCAACGACCCCACCCCTGAAGCCGTGACCACCGACCCCGTGTCGGTCGACGACGGCACCCCCACCGACGACGCCGCCGCACCCGAGGTGCCGGCCGCCGCCGTCACCCACGAGGCGCAAGCGGTCGACACGTCCGATGCGGCGCCGTCCGACGACGAGACGCCTTCGGATGACGAGTCCGCCGAGGCGCGAGGCGTCGATGGTGCCGAGGGAGGCGACGACGTCGCTCCGACCGAGGCCGTCGACGCGGACCAGCTCCTCGAGGAGCAGGCGGTCGTCGTCGACAATCCCTACACGCGCCCGGGCCGCTGGTTCGTGGTCCACACGCAGTCGGGCTACGAGAAGAAGGTCAAGCAGAACCTCGAGGCCCGCA
>CAYUXB010000427.1:0-2365 GCA_964448525.1 uncultured Acidimicrobiaceae bacterium | reverse complement strand
GGCGGCAAGGCGTGGGTCGTGTGGGAGGTCGACGGCGGTCCGCTGCCCCGCGACCACGGCGGGCCTGCCCGACTGCTCGTCCCCCACCTGTACTTCTGGAAGAGCGCCAAGTGGGCCTCCGGGCTCCGCCTGATGGACCACGACGAGCCCGGCTTCTGGGAGCGCAACGGCTACCACGACCGCGGCGACCCCTGGGCCGAGCAGCGCTACCGGGGCGACTGAGCGACACACGTGGGCACCTGGCAGACGGCGACGGTCGTCGACCTGTGGGACGAGACGGCGCGGGCGCGGACGTTGCGGCTGGCCCTGTCCCGGCCCGAGATGCATGTGGCGGGCCAGCACTACGTGGTGCGCCTCACCGCGCCCGACGGCTACACGGCGCAGCGATCGTACTCGGTGGCCTCGGCGCCGGACGAGTCGGGCACGGTCGACCTCACCGTCGAGCGGCTCGAGGGCGGCGAGGTGTCCGGCTACCTCCACGACGTGGTCGAGGTGGGCGACGAGCTCGAGGTGCGAGGACCCATCGGCGGCTGGTTCGCGTGGCCGGGCGACACGCCGGCGCTGCTGGTCGGCGGCGGGTCCGGGGTGGTGCCGCTCATGTCGATGCTGCGGCTCGCGCGGCGCACCGGGCGATCGGACCTCGTGCGCATGGTGGTCTCCGTCCGCTCGCCCGCCGACCTCTTCTACGCCGACGAGCTTCCTGGCCCCGAGGTCACGATCCTGTACAGCCGCGAGACCCCGCCCGACGCGGTCCGACCCGCGGCCCGCCTGGCGCTCGCCGACCTGGCCCCGCTCGTGCGTCCACGGGTGACGGCGTACGTGTGCGGGTCGGCGAGGTTCGCGGACGCCGCCAGCCGGCTGGTCGTCGACGCCGGCGTTCCGGTCGCCGCGGTGCGGATCGAGCGGTTCGGCCCCACCGGCTGACCTCTAGGCTGGCGGCTCCGGATCAGCCACGGAGGATCACGCATGGCCCCCAGCACCCCGAGCGGCATCCACGTCGACGAGCTGTCCGACGACGTGCGGCCCCAGGACGACCTGTTCCGCCACGTGAACAGCCGCTGGCTGGCCTCGGCCGAGATCCCGCCGGACCGTGCCGCCCACGGGGCGTTCCACATGCTGCACGACCAGGCCGAGCTCGACGTGCGGGCCATCGCAGAGGAGGCCGCCGCCTCCGATGCGCCAGCGGGCTCCGACGCCCGCAAGGTCGGCGACCTGTGGGCCGCGTTCATGGACGTCGACGCGGTCGACAAGCGCGACGCCGAACCGCTGGCCGACGACCTCGCCGCCATCCGCTCCGTCGCCTCCACCGGCGAGCTCGTCGCGCTGCTGGGCCGCCTGCAGCGCTACGGCACCCCGGGCATGTTCGAGTGGTTCGTCGACAACGACGGCGAGGACGCCTCCCGCTACATCGTCAACCTCGTGCAGGGCGGCCTCGGCCTCCCGGACGAGGCCTACTACCGCGAAGACGCCTACGCCGAGGTGCGGGCCTCCTACGTCGAGCACGTCGCCACGCTGCTGCGCCTCGTGGACGAGCCCGACGCGGACGGCGCCGCCGCTCGCGTCATGGCGCTCGAGACCGCGCTGGCCGCAGGCCACTGGACCACGGTCGACAGCCGCGACGCGCTGAAGACCTACAACAAGCACGCTCTCACCGCCCTCGCGTCCCTCGCTCCGGGGTTCGACTGGGCGGTCTGGCTCGACTCGCTCGGCGCCCCCGACGGCGCGTTCGACGAGGTCGTCGTCCGCCAGCCCGGCGCCGTCGAGACGGCCGCCCGGCTGCTCGGCGAGATCCCCCTCGACGACTGGAAGGTCTGGCTCACCTTCCACCAGGTGCGGGCCTCGGCGCCGTACCTGTCCAGCCGGTTCGTCGACGCCAACTTCGCGTTCTACGGCACGCTGCTGTCCGGCATCCCCGAGCTGCGCGAGCGCTGGAAGCGCGGCGTCGCCGTGGTCGAGGGCGCCCTCGGCGAGGCAGTCGGCAAGCTCTACGTCGAGCGCCACTTCCCGCCCGAGCACAAGGCCCACATGGACCGCCTGGTCGGCTGGCTGGTCGAGGCCTACCGGGTCGACATCGAGACGCTCGAGTGGATGTCACCCGAGACCCGGAAGCGGGCCCTCGACAAGCTCGACCGGTTCACGCCCAAGGTCGGCTATCCGGACCGCTGGCGCGACTACTCGGCGCTCGAGATCGACCGCAACGACCTGCTCGGCAACGTGCGCCGAGCCGAGGCGCTCGAGGTCGACCGCAACCTGGCCAAGATCGGCGAGCCGATCGACCGCGACGAGTGGCACATGACGCCCCAGACGGTGAACGCCTACTACAACCCGGGGATGAACGAGATCGTCTTCCCGGCGGCGATCCTGC
>CAYUXB010000426.1:0-2370 GCA_964448525.1 uncultured Acidimicrobiaceae bacterium | reverse complement strand
GGTAGGCCTCCACCTCATCGGCAACCCCGGATCGGCCAGTCCCGGGACGACCAGTCCGATCCGCTCGCGCGTCTCCCTCCCCCTGGGGACGTGTGGTGCCGGGCGAGTGGAGAGCCCGTCAGGTGGGGTGATGTGCCCTCACCCTGTCCGGAGGCAGGGTGAACGGTGTCACAGCGCCAAAAGGGAGGCAGCCATGGTGATCGGTGCGGTCGAGTACGTCGTGATCGGGTTCTCGGGCGACCAGCTCGAAGCCCAGCTCGCCCCCGCGCTGGCGTCCCTCGACGCACGAGGTGCTGTGTGGGTGCTCGATGTCCTCCTCATCACCAAGGACGAGCTCGGTGACGTGGTGATACGGCGCCACCACCAGCTCGACGCGACGTCGGCGTCCGCGCTTGACGCCCTCGAACCCAACCTCTGCGACCGCACGACCGGGGTGGTGACCGACCTCGACGCCCTCTACGCCGCCGAGGAGCTCCCGCCCAGGAGCGCCGCGGCGCTGGTCGCCTGGGAGCCCCCGCAGCGCTGTGCGCCCATCCGCAGCGTGCCGGGCGGCGTGGCCGCCGCTGCAGCGGGCACGACCCCCCACGAGCTCGCCACGATGGCCCTGGCAGACCTGGTCGGCGCCGGTCGTACCTCCCGCGTCGACGGACGGGGGGCCCCGGTCGGATCGCGAGTCGGGCCGAGGCGACCGTCGCTGCCGGTACGACGACCGAGTCCCGTGGCAGCACGCCGAGCATGCGCCCGAGGTGCGGGACACGGCGCCTGAGCGCGATTCCCGCGGCCGTGCCGCCGTGATGAGCGAGCGTTCGCATACGGTGGGGCGATGGCCGCCGGCTCCGTCACCCCCACCGACCAGGGGCCGCGCCGAGCCCACAGCGCCGGTTCGTGACCGGTCCACTCGCCGGGGTGCGCATCGTCGAGGTGGCGACGCACGTCTTCGTGCCGATGGCCGGCGGCGTGCTCGCCGAGTGGGGGGCGGACGTCGTCAAGGTCGAGCCGCCCGCCACGGGCGACCCGTACCGGGGCCTCGTCACCGCCGGGCTCCACACGCTGCACGACGGCGTGGACCCGTTCTTCCAGGCCGCCAACCGGTCGAAGCGCTCGGTCGGCATCGACCTCGCCACCGCCGAGGGACGCGAGCTGCTCGGGCGCCTCCTCGCGACCGCCGACGCGTTCACCACCAACCTCCGTCCGCCGGCCCGGCGCCGGCTCGGCCTCGAGGTCGACGCGGTGCAGGCCGACAACCCGGCCATCGTCTACGCCCGGGGCTCCGCGTTCGGCGACGAGGGCCCGGACGCCGGGCGGGGCGGCTACGACGCCGGCGCCTACTGGGCGCGCTCCGGCATGCAGGCCCTGTTCACCGCGCCGGACTCCCCATGGCCGGCGCCGACCCGCCCGGCCTTCGGCGACGTGGCCGCTGCGCTCGGGCTGGCCGCCGCGATCGCCGCCGCGCTCTACCGGCGAGCGGTCACCGGTGAGGCGACGGTCGTCGACTCCTCGCTGCTGGCCGCCGGGATGTGGCAGGTGCAGAACGACCTCGTGAACGCCAGCCTCGGCGACGACACGCACGCCCGGCGACCGCACCGGCACGCGACCTGGAACCCGCTGATGCTCCCCTACCGGACCGCAGACGGGCGGTTCGTCGCACTGATGACCCTCACCCCCGATCGGCACTGGGCCTCGTTCTGCGCGCTCATCGGACGGCCCGAGCTGGCGGACGACCCCCGCTTCGCCGACCTCGACGCCCGGCGGGCCAACGCCAGGGAGTGCGTGGAGGCGCTGGAGGCGGCTTTCGCCGAGCGCACGCTTGCCGAGTGGCGGCCCGTCCTCGAGCGGTTCGCGGGCGAGTGGACCGTCGTGCAGGAGCCCGACGAGGTGCACGACGACCCGCAGGTGCAGGCGAACGGCTACGTCGCGGGCGTGGACACCGGCCGCGGCTCCACCCTGCCGATGGTCGCGGCCCCCGCCCGGTTCGACGGCGAGCCCGGGGCGCCGGCGCGCGCACCCGAGACCGGCGAGCACACGGAAGAGGTGCTGCTCGATCTGGGTGTGGGCTGGGACGACATCGCCGGGCTGAAAGACCGCGCCGTCATCACGTGAGGCCCCTACCCGCGTGTGGCGAGCACTCGCGCCGCACTGCCGCCGAAGCGATCGCGCGCGGCCTCACGTCCCGAGGCGATGACCCGCGCTGCGACGCCCCGCCACCGGTGGGCGAGCGGATCAGGCGACGGTGATGGCCCTCTCCGGGCAGTTGCGGACGGCGTCGTGCACCTTGTCCTCGAGCTCCGGCGGCACGTCCGCGCGCACCACGAGCGCGTGGCCCTCGTCGTCGAGGTCGAACACCTCGGGGCAGATGTCCCAGCAGCGGGC
>CAYUXB010000425.1:0-2395 GCA_964448525.1 uncultured Acidimicrobiaceae bacterium | reverse complement strand
GATTCCCGAGCTCGGCACGGTGCGGGCCACCGTCCCGCCGGTCACCGTGCTCACCTCGAACCGCACCCGCGACGTGCACGACGCCCTCAAGCGACGCTGCCTCTACCACTGGGTGGACCAGCCCGACATCGAGCGCGAGGTGGCGATCGTGCGGCTGCGAGCGCCCGAGGTCGGCGGCGAGCTCGCCCGGCAGGTGGCCCGGGCGGTGGCGGCCATCCGTTCCCTCGGGCTGTACAAGCCGCCGGGCATCGCCGAGGCGATCGACTGGGCGCGCGCCCTCGCACTCCTCAGCCCCGACGGGCTCGACGCGGCGGCCGCCGACGCCACGCTCGGCGCGCTCGTGAAGTACCGGGAGGACGGACAGCGGGTGCGCGAGCGCGGCCTCGACATCGTGGTGCGCGAGGCGGTGGCCGGCGGTGGCTGAGCCCGCCCTCGACCAGACCGCGGTCGACCTCGTCACCGCCGTGCGGGCGGCCGGTGTGGCCGTGCCCACCGGCGCGACCGTGACCTACGCCCGAGCGCTCGCCGCGGCGGGGGCGACCCCGTCCGGGGTGTACTGGGCCGGGCGTGCGACGCTGGTCCGCCGGCCCGAGGACATCACCGCCTACGACCGGGCGTTCGGGCAGGTGTTCGGCGGCGTGGAGGGGATCGAGCACGTCACGCCGCCCCGGCCGGTCGAGATCCGCCTCGAGGTCGACGACGATTCCGCTGCGGGCGACGACGGTCCCGCACCCGATGACCCCACGCCGGACGCGCAGACGCTGCGGTGGAGCGCCGTCGAGGTCCTCCGCCACCAGGACCTCGCCACGTGCACGGCCGACGAGCTGGCCGAGGCGCACCGGCTCATGGCCGACATGCGGGTCCGGGCGGCGCGCCGGCCCAGCCGCCGCCGCCGGCCCACGCGGTCCCGGCACGGCACGCCCGACCTGCGAGCGACCGTGCGCCGATCGCTGCGCACCGGGGGCGAGGTGCTGGCGCCGTCGCGCACCGAGCTCGGGGAACAGCCCCGTCGCCTGGTCGTGCTGGTCGACGTCAGCGGCTCGATGGAGCCGTACGCCCGCGCGCTCGCGCGCTTCGCCCACGCCGCGGTGGCGGCACGACGGCGGGGCCGGGTCGAGGTGTTCGCGCTCGGAACGCGGGTCACGCGCATCACCCGCGAGCTGGCGACGCACGATCCCGATCGGGCCCTCGCTCGGGCCACCGCGGCGGTGGCCGACTGGTCGGGCGGCACCCGACTCGGCGACGGCATGCGCCGCTTCAACGACCTGTGGGGTGTGCGAGGCATGGCGCGGGGCGCGGTGGTGGTGATCCTGTCGGACGGGTGGGACCGGGGAGATCCCGCGGTCCTCGGCGACGAGCTGGCCCGTCTCCGGCGCGTCGCCCACCGGGTGGTGTGGGTCAACCCGTTGAAGGCGTCCCCGGGCTACGCGCCGCTCGCCGGCGGCATGGCCGCGGCGCTGCCGCACGTGGACGAGTTCGTGGAGGGCCATTCGGTCGCCTCGCTGGAGGCGCTGGCCGAGGTGGTGGCCCGATGAGTCGGTGGCGACGCCGGGAGGGGACATCGTGAGGGACCTGTTGGACGAGCTGGACCGCTGGCGGGCCGAGGGCGTCGGCGTGGCGATCGCCCGCGTCGTCGACCTCGAGGGGTCGGGGCCCCGGTCGCCGGGCGCGGCGATGGCGGTCAACGAGCGAGGCGAGGTGGTGGGGTCGGTGTCGGGCGGCTGCGTGGAGGGCGCGGTGGTGTCCGAGGCGATCGAGGTGCTGCGCACCGGCGAGCGCAAGGTGGTCACGTTCGGCTACAGCGACGACGATGCGTTCGCGGTCGGGTTGACCTGCGGTGGCACGATCCACCTCTACGTGGAGGCGCTCGACTGGTGAGCGAGCGCAGCGCGCGAACCATGAGCACAGCGCGGTACCCGGACCGAAGGGTGCGCCGATGACCGGCGGCGTGTACGACCGTCTCGCCGACGCCGTCCGGTCCGAGCGGCCGGTGGCGCTGGCGAGCGTGATCGCCGGGCCGGGGACGGGGGGCAAGCTCCTCGTCGGTCCCCAGGAGGCGTCCGTCGGGTCGCTCGGCGATCCGGACCTCGACCGGGTGGTCGGACGCGACGCCCTGGGAGAGCTGGCCGCGGGCACCACCGTCGTGCGCCACTATGGGGAACATGGGGAGGCCCGGGAGGCCGCGGTCGCCGTGTTCATCGAGAGCTTCGCGCCGCCGCCCCGCATGCTCGTGTTCGGCGCCGTCGACTTCACGGCTGCCCTGGTCAAGGTGGCCAAGGTGCTCGGCTATCGGATCACGGTGTGCGACGCCCGCGAGGTGTTCGCCACGCGGAAGCGGTTCCCGGAGGCCGACGAGGTCGTCGTCGACTGGCCGGACCGCCTGCTCGGGCGGGTC
>CAYUXB010000424.1:0-2410 GCA_964448525.1 uncultured Acidimicrobiaceae bacterium | reverse complement strand
AGCACGCCAATCTCGCCAACGATCCGGTGGGTGGAACCGTCGACCTCGTAACTGTCGATCCCCCCGTAATCTGTTTCCCCCGATGCGTCGACTGCTGGCCGCCCTTCGGGCATGCGCCAGGTCACCTCGCTCACCTCCTCGAGGTTGAGAATCCCCCTCCGGAAGCAGTACTCCTCGCCCGCTTCAGGCGCTGCGTAGTCGGGGTGACCCTCACGGAGGACGACATCGAGTTGGATCTTGACGATTCCCGGCAGGACCTCCACTCCGAGAACGAAGCTGTCCTCCAAGTAGACCTGCTCCAGTCCGGCGAGTTCATGGTAGGGAATCATGGTCACGGCACCAGGTCCCAGATGATGGACGTGTGGTTGCCCAGGCTACGACGAGTCACAAGGTTCCCGTGCACGTCGATCCTCTGCCCGGCCGCGTTGCGAATCTCGATGTGTGGGGCACCACTTCCAGGAGCGCGCGGACTTCCACTCTTGATGGTCAGCCGCGTGACTCCGCTGTCATCGACGAACTTGATCGGCCCTCCTGCCGTCTGCGTCCGCCTCCAGCCCTGCGAAGCTCCGAAGTCCACGAGATCGGACGCGCGGGCCTGACCACCCCGAGCGATCTGTCCGATCGCGAAGTCCGGGTCATACCGAGCCACGCTTGTTCCCCGTGGAGTCAGGTGACCGCGGCCGAGCCCTCGGGCCATGCCCTGGCCACCACGAATGTAGGGGATCAGGCCTCCCATCGCGAGCTCGGCACCGCAGAGAGCCGCGAAGTTCTGCCCGAGCGCCCTGGCCTGGCGCGTGATCTCGTCGCTGGCGGCTGCTGCCTGGTCGCGGGTGATCTGGCCGCGGCGTTCCGCGTCCATGACAGCGACCGCGTCGTCGGTCAGCGAGAACGCCGTCATGATCGTGTCGAGTGCCGAGTCGAGGCAGAGACCGGACGGGTCCGTGTTGTCGACGGGGTCGCCGCCGGCGTAGGCGTAGTGGTTGGGGTCGCCCGCACCGTGGCCCAGCGGGTCCGGCGAGATGAACCGGCCGAAGGTCGGGTGGTAGTACCGGGCGCGCATCTGGATCAGCCCGGTCGCGTCGTGGGCCCGACCGGCGAAGCCGACGGCGACAGGTTCGTGCACCGCGTCGGCTTCGTCCGAAAGGGTGAGCGTGCCGCCGAACGGTGTGCGGTCCCACCGCGCACCGAGCTCGCCGTCCTCACCTATCAGGGCGAGCGTGGATCCGAGGCCGTCGGTCAGGTACGTAGCCGGTCCGCCGAGGCGACGGGAAGCGTCTCCACCATCGCCCGGAGTCCCATCCCCGCCGTCTGAAGCCGCCCCGCCTCCCAGCCGGGCATAGATCTCGTCGGGTGCCAGACCCCCGAGGTAGTCGACGGCCTCCGCCGCTGCGCCCTCGCCGACGACTTCGCGCACGAGGTTGAGGCCGTCGTAGGTCGCCCGCGTGGTCACGCCGTCAGTCGTCACTGAAGCGCGCCGACCGAACGGGTCGTACGCGTAGCTCTGCGAACCCGGCCCCGACACGGCCGCGAGCTGGCCTCGGGCGTCCCACGTGTAGGTGTTGATCCCGTCCTCGACGAGGTACCCACCGGCGTCGTAGCGAAGGTCGCGCCCGTCCCACGATGTCAGCCGGTTGGCCGCGTCGTAGGTGGCCGACCCGACCGGATCCGGTAGCGCGGTCGACGCCAGCGAACCCCTGAAGCCCGATCGCCGTCCGGCGCCGTCGAGCCGGTAGCCGAGCGTCGCCACGTCGTCGTCAGAGTCCGACGACCAACTGATGCCGGTCAGGGCGGCCGCGTCGTCGTAGGCGTACGCGGCGGTCACGCCGTGCGGCAACGCCAGGTCCACGACCCGACCGGCCTCGTCGCGGGTCGCGTGCACCGCTGCATCACCACGAGCGACCTCGGTGAGCGCTCCACCGTCGCCGTAGCGGTAGGTGGTCTCCGGCCCGTCACCGACCGTCATCGTGGTCCGGCGACCGGCCTCGTCGTAGCCGTACCTCACCGTGCTCGCCGCCGAGTCCTCGACCGCGGTGACGCGACCGAGCGGGTCGTAGGCGAGTCGGACCGTGCCGTAGGCCGAGTCGACCACCTCGGTGACGCGCCCGGCCGCGTCGTAGCGGCGGTCGATCGTGGACTCCGGGCCACCATCGGGCGTCGTCCCGACCCCGAACGCCGTGCGGGAGACCTGGCCGAGCGGGTCGTAGCTGAACGCGGTGACCATCCCGCGACGGTCGGTCCGCCCGACCAGGCGGTCCCCGGCTCCCCACCATCGGTACCGTCCGCCCGGACCAAGTCACGCCGGAGGCCCTCGTCAGGGCCCGTAGTGGTAGCGGCAGGCGGCGATGCGGATCTCGCCGTCACCGAGCTTGTAGACGAGGCGGTGCTCGTCGGTGATCCGGCGGGACCAGTA
>CAYUXB010000423.1:0-2467 GCA_964448525.1 uncultured Acidimicrobiaceae bacterium | reverse complement strand
GCCTCCCACAGCGGGTGCACCTCGGCCATGAGCTCCATGTCCCACTCGTTGGCGAAGCCCGTGAGCGAGTCGCCCTCCCCGCCGGCACAGTCGCCGACGATCACGCGGGTGAAGCCGATGGCGGGGTGCTCGGTGCGCCAGGCGTCGATGAGCTTCTCGAGGGCGGCCTTGCTGACCGCGTAGGCCCCGAGGCCCGGCCAGGGCGGGGTCTGCGAGGCGCTGACGGAGGACAGGTAGGCCGCCGCTCCGCCGGACTCGGTGAGGTGGGGGACCGCCGCCGCGGTGACCAGCGCCGCGCCGGTCACGTTGGTGTCGAAGATGCGACGCCAGGCGGCGGCGTCCATGTCGATCAGCTTGCTGAGCGAACCGATGCCCGGCGTGTAGACGAGGGCGTCGATGCCGCCGAGCCCGGCCGCGGCCTCGTCGATCGCCTTGGCGACCGAGGACTCGTCGGTGACGTCGCACTCGACGACGAGGGTGCCGCTGCCGGCTTCCTTGGCGGCGTCGTCGAGCCGTTCGCGCCGGCGGGCGAGCAGCGCCACCTGGTCGCCCCGTTGGCCGAGACCGACGCCGATGCAGCGCCCGAGCCCGCTGGACGCGCCCACAACTACGGTTCGCACGTGAAGATCCCCCTGGTCGAGAAGTGACCAGGATGTTAGACCAGGCGCGGCCCGGTCGAAACCTGCGGGCCGTCGATCAGCGCCCGAGGAAGCCCCGCTCGATCACGTGGGCGGCCGCGTCGATGGTGGTCGCGGGGCGCTCGCTCGACCCGAACGAGCCGATCAGCGCCACGCCCATGACGGCCTCGGAGTCGATGTCGCCGAAGCCTCGCGGTTCGAGGAAGCCGGCCACGCGACGCCGGCCCCAGTCGAGCGCGGCCGCGGCGTCGGACGCGAACGTGGGGTCCTCCTGCGCGGCGTCGCCCCAGACCCGGATCATCGCCGCCTCGCCCGCGTGGGTGGCGTTGTAGCGGCGGAGCCACCGGCGGATGGCGGCGGTGCGGGCTGCCCCGTCGGTCGAGGCGTCGGGGAAGTCGGTCAGCGCGGTCGACACCGTGCGGATCGCCTCCACGGCCAGCACCTGGACCAGGTGGTCCTTGCTCTCGAAGTAGCGGTAGAAGGCACCCTTCGACAGCCCCGCGGCCGCCGCGATGTCGTTGATGCGGGTGTCGTGGTAGCCGCGGGCGACGAACAGTTCGCTGCCCGCCTCGGTCAACGCCTGGAGGGTGCGCCGCCCGGCCGCGGTCAGGTTGCGGGCGGTGGCGGGGTCGCCGAGCGCCTCCTGGACCCCGGCGCTGAACTCGAGCGCAGGGGGTCGCTGCCGGGCCGGGGGGTGCACGTTGACCGCCTGCAGGCCGAACAGCGTGCGGTGCACGACGTCGGCGACGGCGTCCTCGATGCGCTCGCGCGGGTAGGCGCCGGGGGAGGCCGCACGCAGGTCGCCGGCCACGTCGAAGGTGCGGGGCGCCGCCCCCTGCAGCAGCGAGATGACCGGGTCGAGCTGGCGCGGCGGGAGCGTCGTCGCGGTGAGCCGCGAGCGGAAGGCGGCGACGTGCCGCTGGCCGAGGCGTGCCGAGCCGCCCGCGATCGCCGCGTCGCTCTCGGCCGCGGTCTGGAACACGCCGAACACCGGTTGGTAGCGCTCGAAGACCTCTGCGTAGCGCGCCACCCAGCCGCGGATCGAGTGCCAGCCCTCGGCGTCGGCGGTGACGAGCCCGAGCGCCTCGGTCGAGGCGCTGAGCTGGCGCGCCACCTGTCCGGTCAGGTGGCGGAACACGTCCTCCTTGCCGGAGAAGTACTGGTAGAAGGAGGCCCGCGAGCACCCGGCGAGCTCGGTGATGCGGGCGACGCCGCACCGGTGGTAACCCTCCTCGCCGAAGACGCGCAGCGCGGCGTCGACGATCCGCTGCTGGGTTCGTTGGCCCCGCGCCCCGACCCGCGGGTTGGCGGAGAACGGGGCGCGTCGCACCGCGACCTCGGCCGCGGGGTCGTCGACGGGATCGTCGACGACAGGGTCGTCGCCGGCAGCGGGAGGTGCCGCCTCGGGAGCCGTGTCCGGAGCAGGCATCGGCTACTGGTCGGCGCGGACCTTGTCCTTGACCGCGGGGACGATCGGCGGCGCTTCCTTCCAGTGGGGGACGCCGGAGTCCTCCTTGGCGATCGGGAAGCCGTCGTCGTTGACCTGCGCCCAGTGCGAGTGGTTCAGCTCGTGCAGCGTGAAGCACGCGTTGAGCGAGTTGTAGAAGCCCTGGTTGTCGACGGTCTGGTTGACCGCCTCCTTGATGAGCAGGGCGGTCATCGTGGGCAGCTTGGCGATCCGCCGGGCGAACTCGAGCGTCTGGTCGGCCAGGGCGTCGGCCGGGAAGATCTTGCTGACCATGCCGAGGGAGTGGGCCTCCTCCGCGTCGATCGAGTCGCCGGTGAGCAGCAGCTCCTTGGCCTTGCGGGGGCCGAACTCCCACGGGTGG
>CAYUXB010000422.1:0-2469 GCA_964448525.1 uncultured Acidimicrobiaceae bacterium | reverse complement strand
GTGGCGCAGCGAGCTGAGCCTACTCCTGGACGGGTTCGATCAGCGTGCCGAAGGCCGTCTTCGGGTGGACGAAGGCGACGGTGGTGCCGCGGCTGCCCGGGCGGGGCGCCTCGTCGATGACCCGGCCTCCTTGGGCCTTGACGGCCTCGAGGGCGGCGGCGCAGTCGTCGACCCGGTAGCCGATGTGGTGCAGGCCCTCGCCCTTTCGGGCCAGGTACTTGGCGACCGGCGAGTCGTCGTTGGTGGGGGTGAGCAGCTGGACGTAGCTCTCGGCCACCTTCAGCAGGGCTTCTTCCACGCCGTCGGACTCGACCACCTCGCGGTGGTCGACCTCGGCCCCGAACGTCTCGCGGTAGTAGGCGATCGCGGCCTCGAGGTCGTTGACGGCGATGGCGACGTGGTCGATCTCGGTGAGCAGCACACCTGGAATCTAGCGTCCGGCGTCTCCGGCCCCGCTGCCGTGGGACGATGGCGAGCGCGACGCGACGCCCGCTCGGACCGGCGGCGGGGGAGACTGGCGCCATGCCCCGCGTCGAGTCGACCGTCACGGTGCCGCTGCCGGCCGACCGGGCCTTCGCGCTGTCCCAGACCTACGGCGAGCTGCGCTACCGGTGGGACCCGTTCGTCCGCGAGCAGCGCCTGCTCGACGGGGCCACCGCCGCGGGCAAGGGGGTGCGCACCTGGACGCGGTCGCGTCACCGGCTGACGATGGTGTCGGAGTACGTGACGTTCCGTCCGCCGACGCACGTGGGCATGAAGATGGTGACCGGTCCACCGTTCTTCAAGACGTTCTCGGGCGGGTGGAACTTCGCGCCCGCCGACGACGGTGCCTCGACGCAGGCGACCTGGCGCTACAACTTCACGATCCGTCCCGGCTGGCTGGCCCCGCTCGCCGACCGCATCGGCGTCTGGTTGCTGGGGCGCGACATCCGCCGCCGGCTCGACGCGTTCGCCGCCGCCTGCGGGGATCCCGCCATCGTGGCGGCGCTGGGCGACTGAGCACACCGCCGTCTCGCGGCGCCGCCGCACCGCCGGCCCACCGGGACGGGTCCCGGTGCGCCGGCGGGGCGCCGGTTCAGAGCAACGCGAGCGTCGGCTCGACCAGTTCGGTGGTGATCGACTTGAGCGTCGCCTCGTCGAGCGGCGCCGAATCGTCGGCCTCGGCCTCGGCGGTCACCATGCCGTCGGCGGTGCACGCCCGCAGCTCGCCCTCGCCCTGGAAGTCGCTGTACTTCCACTGGGCCGTGTCGCCGAGGCCCTCGACGGGGGTGACGGTCGCGACCGTGTCGCTCAGCTCCGGGCACACGACCTCGCCGGCGGTGAAGTCCTCCGCCCGGACGAGGTGGACCTTGAGCTCGATCTGGTCCTCGATCTCCCAGTTGCACCCGGTGGCGGACCACTGCACGTCGTTCTCGGTGACACCGACGGTGGCGGCTGACCCCTCGCCGAGCGGAGCGCCGACGAGCGCCTCCAGCGCGGCACCGTCGACGACGTCACACGGATGTTCGCCCTCACCGGCGCCGCCGCGGTAGTCCTCGTCGTCGCCGAAGTCGAGGGTGGTCTCCGTGCCCTCGTCGTCCGCGGGCGCCGTGGCGGAGGTGTCGTCCCCCGTGCTCGCGTCGTCCGCATCGTCGTCGTCGCCACAGGCGCCTGCCGTCAGCGCCAACATCACCGTCAGCGCCGCCGCAGCCGCTCGTCCTCGCCCGTGCATGTGCATCGGGGGAGTATGGGCGAGCGGCGGGGGCGAACCAAGTCACCCCCACCGATCCACGCCGGCTACAGCTCCCCGCGCGCGTGGCGCTGGAAGCGGGTGATCTTCTCCTCGCCGATGCGCTCGCGCTTGTCCGGGTCGGTCACGCCCTGGCCGGCCTCGGGGGCCAGGCACAGCACGCCGAGCTTGCCCTCGGCCTCGTTGCGGTGGACGGTGCGGGCGGCCTCGCCCACCTGCTCGAGCGGGTACACCGCCGACATCACCGGCTGGATGGCGCCCTTGTCGATGAGGCGGTTCATGTCCCACGCCTCCTGGTAGTTGGCGAAGTGGCTCGAGACGATGCTCTTCAGCTTCATCCACAGGTGGCGGTTGTCGTACTCGATCATGAAGCCGCTGGTGGCGGCGCACGTCACGATGGTGCCGCCCCGCTTGGTGATGAACACCGAGGCGCCCATGGTCTGGCGGCCGGGGTGCTCGAAGACGATGTCGGGGTCCTCGCCGACGAGCGAGCGCACCTTCTTGCCGAGGCGGCGCCACTCCTTCTCGTCCTGGGTGTGCTCGTCGGACCAGAACCGGTAGCCCTCGGCCTTGCGGTCGACCACGTGCTCGCAACCCATGTCGTTGAGGAGCCGGGCGCGGTCCTCGCTCGACACGACGCCGACGGGCGTGCCGCCGCCGTTCAGCACGAGCTGGGTGGCGTAGGCGCCGATGCCGCCGGTGGCGCCCCAGATGAACACGTTGTCGCCCTGCTTCATGCG
>CAYUXB010000421.1:0-2491 GCA_964448525.1 uncultured Acidimicrobiaceae bacterium | reverse complement strand
TGTCCCGCACGGAACCCATGACCTCACGCCAGCCCGCTCCTCCACCGCACGCGGGGATGCCAGCCGCCACAGCCACGCCGCGGCGCACCCGTCGGGGGTGGGTCGGTGTCACCGCGCTCGTCGCCGCGTGCGCCGTCCTGCTCGGTGCATGCTCCGGTGGAGACGACGACGGCGACGGTGACGGCGGCGATCGGGACGAGGACCGTGAGGCATCCGCGACGACGGAGGCCACCCCTGTGCTGGCAACCCGCACCGATCCGCTCCCCGTCGTGACGCCGACGCCCCGCGAGATGAGCTGGCTCGGGCCTGATGTGCTGGTGTCGCCGACCGTCACGATCGCGGCCGGCGATGACGCCGACCCCGCAGCGGTCGACGTCGTCCGGGAGGTGCTGGAGGGCGCCGGGGCGACCGCGGTATCCGTCACGGGGCCCAGCGACGACGACGACGACCCCGACAGCGACACCGGCGGGAGCGACACCGCCGGCGACGGCAACGGGAGCGAGGACGGGCAACCCGGGTTGACCGTGGTGGTCGGGTCGCTCGGGACCGACCCCGTGGACGACGTCCTGCAGCGAGCGGACGTCGTCGTCCCGTCCGACCTGCCGGCCGAGGGGTACGCGCTGGCGGCCGTCGAGATGTCCGACGGGTCGGCGATCGTCGCGCTCGGCGGCGCCGATGCGGCCGGTACCTTCTACGCCGCGCAGACGCTGCGCCAGCTCACGGGCGACGGCGCGGTCGCGGGTGTCGGCGTCGTCGACCACCCGGGCATGCGCCACCGGGGCACCATCGAGGGCTTCTACGGCAGCCCGTGGACCACCGACGAGCGACTCGACCAGCTCGACTTCTACGGCCGGTTCAAGCTCAACACCTACATCTACGCCCCCAAGGACGACCCCTACCACCGGGCCCAGTGGCGCGAGCCCTACCCCGCGGACCGCGTCGCCGGGCTCACCGAGCTGGTCGACGCCGCGACGACCAACCACGTGCGCGTCACGTTCGCGGTGTCGCCCGGCGTGTCGATCTGCTACTCCGATCCCGCCGACGTGGCTGCCCTGACCGCCAAGCTCGACGCCGTCCACGCGCTCGGGGTGCGCTCCTTCTCGATCGCCCTCGACGACATCGACCACACCGTCTGGCACTGCGACGGCGACGCCGCGACCTACGGACCGCCCTCGACCGAGGCGGCAGCGCACGCCCAGGTCGACCTGCTCAACACCGTCCAGTCCGACCTCGCCGCCGCGCACCCCGACAGCGACCCGCTGCAGATGGTGCCCACCGAGTACCGCGGGACGGCCGACAGCCCCTACCGGACCGTGCTGCGCGAGCGGCTCGATCCGGCGATCGAGGTCATGTGGACCGGGGTCTACGTCGTGCCGGCCGAGATCACCGTCGCGCAGGCGCAGGAGGCCGCAGCCACGTTCGGCCGGCCGCTCTACGTGTGGGACAACACGCCGGTCAACGACTTCCCGCCGACGGAGGGCCGGCTGATCCTCGCCCCCTACGCCCGGCGGGAGATCGGTCTCTCGGGGCACGTGACCGGCATCGTCCTCAACCCGATGAACCAGGCGGCGGCCAGCAAGGTGCAGCTCGTCGGCGGAGCGGACTTCACCTGGAACGACACCGCCTACGACCCGGCCCGGGCGCATCGGGCCGCCGCCGACCACCTCGCCGCCGGTGACCCGCGCACGACCGAGGCCCTGCTCGCCTTCTTCGATCTCCAGCACCTGGCGCCCACCTCGGCCAGCTCGGGCATCGTCTCCCAGCCGCAGGCGCCGGTGCTGGCCGGCCACCTCGACGCGTTCCGGACGACGTGGTCGGCGGGTGATCGCCAGGGGGCGATCGAGGCGCTCCGGCCCCACGCCGATCAGATCGCCGGGGCGCCCGACCTCATCCGGGCCAACGTCGCCGATCCCGGCTTCGTCGCGGACTGCGGCCCGTGGCTCGACGCCACCGCGCTGTGGGGCCAGGCCTTGGTCGCGACGCTGGACGGGTTGGCGGCCGAGGTGGCCGGGGACGGGGCGGGCGCGGGCGCGGCCCACGCCCGCGCCGACGAGCTCGTGACCCAGGCCTCCGCCATCCGCACCATCCCCGGCGAGACCACGCCCGAAGGACCGGTGCGGATGGGCGACGGGGTGCTCGACGAGTTCATCGCCTCGGCGCCCGGACTCGCCTGACACGACCGGGGGCCACCGGACCGCGCCACCCGCAACCGGGCGACGGACAGCGCGGCGCGTCCAGCAACTCGGTCGGTACTGTCGCTCGCATGCCTGCTGCGGTCGCCGTCTCCGGCTTGGTCAAGACCTTCGGGCAAGTGCGTGCCCTCGACGGGCTCGACCTCGAGGTCGCCACCGGTGAGGTCCACGGGTTCCTGGGCCCGAACGGGTCGGGCAAGTCGACGACCATCCGTGTGCTGCTCGGCCTCCTGCGGGCCGATTCGGGCGAGGCGACGCTGTTGGGCGGCAACCCGTGGCGCGACGCGGTCGACCTCCAC
>CAYUXB010000420.1:0-2494 GCA_964448525.1 uncultured Acidimicrobiaceae bacterium | reverse complement strand
CGACGTCGTCATCATCCTCGACGGCATCACCCGACTGGCCCGGGCCTACAACCTGGCGGCACCGGCGACCGGTCGCATCATGTCGGGCGGCGTCGACTCGGGTGCGCTGTACCCGCCCAAGCGGTTCTTCGGTGCGGCCCGCAACATCGAGGAAGGCGGCTCGCTCACCATCCTGGCCACGGCGCTCATCGAGACCGGGTCCAAGATGGACGAGGTGATCTTCGAAGAGTTCAAGGGCACCGGCAACATGGAGCTGCGGCTCGACCGGCGCCTGGCCGAGCGGCGGGTCTACCCGGCGATCGACGTCGACGCGAGCTCGACCCGCCACGAGGAGCTCCTCTTCGCCCGCAACGAGCTCCAGCTCGTGTGGGCGCTGCGCCGGGTGCTCTCCGCGCTGTCGCACAGCGAAGGCGGGAATGCGGCAGCCCTGGAGTTGTTGATCGATCGGATGAAGACGTTCCGCACCAACGACGAGTTCCTGGCCGAGGTGGCCAAGAACCGTTTGGCCGCAGGCTGACATCTCCCCGTAGACTGCAAAGTCTTTTCTTTCCACCAGGAGACCGCTATGAAGGCTGGAATCCACCCCCAGTACACCGAGGCCACGGTCGTGTGCTCGTGTGGCAACACGTTCAAGACCCGGTCCACCAGCGCCGACCTGCGGGTCGAGCTGTGCAGCGAGTGCCATCCCTTCTACACCGGCAAGCAGAAGCTCGTGGACACCGGCGGCCGCATCGACCGCTTCGAGCGTCGCTACGGCAAGCGCAAGTCGAAGTAGTGCCGTACCCGGCTGCCGACGCAGCCGCGCACCGGGCCGGTCGTCGCCTCCCACGCGGGAACGCGGCGCCCGGCCTTCGTCGCGCCTCGGTGGCCATGCTCGCCGTGCCGTGCCGCAAGCAAGCACTCGAACGCGGCGCTCGGCGCCGTGACCAGTCCTTGAGCGCGCCGTGAGCGCGGACGCGACGGTGCCGATCATCGACACCGAGCGGCGGGCCTCGCTCAACGGGGCCAAGCTCGCCGCCCTGGTCGCCGGAAAGTGGGGGCCGGGCGACCGTCGAGCCGGAGCGTTCGGCGCCAGCGCCACGCTGCTCGAACCGGTGTCCACCCCGGGAGTCGACCCCGACGCCGCGGGCGGCGAGCCGCCGTCGCGCGGGTGGGTGCTGCCCGACAGCGCCGCCGACAGGGCGCTCGGCCCGGCCCTCGCCTGGGCCGGCCGCCACGGCGTCGACGAGCTCCACGTCCTCGGCGAGCCAGGCCCGGATGCGGCCGGTCTGCTCGCCCGCCAGGCCGCCCTGTTCGCGCCGGCGCCCGTGGTCTGGGCCGTGGAGAGCACCTCGCTGGTCCCGGCGGATCCGGCCCCGCCGCCCGCGCCCGCCGCCGCACCCGCGCCGTCGGATCTGGTCGACCTGCTGATGGACGCCGGCCTCGAGATCGTCGTCGAGGGCGGCATGATCCGGGGCGAGATCAACGGTCTCGAGGTGGCGCGCATCGTCCACGGCCACACGACGGCCGGCGAACCCATCGACGAGCCCCAGCTCGAGGTCGGGGTGGGCAAGGCCGACCGTGAGCTGACGGGCATGGTGCACGGCGGGCTGCCCGCCATCGCGCAACTCGGTCGGGTGGTCGAGATCGTGCGGCAGCATCGCCGCCCCGACGCACCCCGCCACCCCCTCAACCAACTCGTCCCGGACCGCTGGCTGCGCGCGGTCCTGTGCCGCCGTCCGGATCTGGTGGGCCTCCGCGAGCTCCACCCTGCCGAGGGCGCCCGGCCCCGCCCCAACCTGTCCCAGCGGGACATCGCGGTCGCCGTGGGCGAGACGCCCGGCGGCGACCCCGTGGTGCTGGCGTGCACGGTCGGCATCGCGCTCGACCTCGTGCCGACCGCGGCCGATGCCCGTGTCGCAGTCGACGCCGGTCGACCGCCGTCGGAACCGCCGTCGGCGTTGGTGCTGGCCGTTCCCGCCCGGGACGACCATCCCGGCGTCCGCCAACTGGCCGCTCGGCTGCGGGTGCCGGCGGAGGTGACCCCGGTGCCGGACGACTGGCGCGCCTAGGCCTGACCCGTCGCTCCCGGCGCCCGTGGCAGTAGCCTCGCACGTCGTGCTCGAACGCCTCGGTGAGCTGGACAGGGAGTACCACGATGTCGAGGCGCGCCTCGGCGACCCGGACCTCATCGCGGACCAGCCCCGCTACCAGCAGGTGGCCAAGCGGTACCGGGAGCTCGAACCGATCGTGACGCGGGCGCGCGAGCTGGCCGAGCGCCGCAGCGATCTCGAGACCGCCCGCGAGATGATGACCGACGCCAGCGGCGACGATCGCGAGACGCTGCGCGCCGAGGTCGACTCGGCGGAGGCGGCGATCGCCCGGCTGACCGACGAGATCCGCCTGCTGCTCCTTCCCCGCGACCCGAACGACGAGCGCAACGTGATCGTCGAGATCCGCGGCGCCGAGGGCGGCGAGGAGGCCAACCTCTTCGCCCGCGACCTGTTCGAGATGT
>CAYUXB010000419.1:0-2501 GCA_964448525.1 uncultured Acidimicrobiaceae bacterium | reverse complement strand
CATCTGGGAGGTGTGCCACCACCTCCGCGGTGAGGCAGGCGACCGCCAGATCGACGGCGCGAAGGTCGGCCTCGCTCACGTCATCGGGCTCGGCTCGGCCTGCGGTGTGCACATCTTGGAGCGCGCCGCCGCCTGATCGAGGAATGCCCGGCCGCGGGACGAGGGTGGACCGATCCACGTCCCGCGGCCAGATCTCGGTGGTGGTCGCCCGTGACCGGGAGGGTCCGGTCGGTCACGACTCCCGGGCCGGGACCGGGCCGAAGAACCCGGCGATGCGGCTGATCCGCCCGTCCTCCGCGATGATGCCGACATCTGTGCCCTCGATGCTCGCGGTGCCGTCCTCGGCGGTCAGCGCCCACTCGAAGCGCACGAGCCCGTGGTGGGCATCGATGCCGCTCGTGCGGACGAAGCGCTGTCCCGGGAACTGCTGGTGGGCGAGCGCGGGCACGTCGACCAGCTCGTCGTGGCCGAGGGCTTGCGTCAGCGGGTCGAAGTAGCCGCCGTCCTCGGTCCAGGTCTGCTCGGTGAGGGTGCGCCGGGTGGCGGCATCGATCTCGTTCAGCGCCGCGAAGTACCTGTCGATGACGGGGACGTACACGGCGGGGTCGGTGGGGGTGGTGGTGTCGGTCATGGCCCGTACTTTGGGGCTCGCCGGGCCGCGTGGCGATGACCTGTCAGGTAAGCGTTGCCGCGACGCCGGCTCGTTAGGGTCGGTCCATGGTCACGACCATCCCCGCCGGCGACGCCGCCCCGTCTGTCGGCTCGTTGCTGCGCGAGTGGCGTCGCCGCCGACGGCTCAGCCAGCTCGACCTGGCCAACGGGGCGGCCGTGTCGGCCCGGCACCTGAGCTTCGTCGAGACCGGCCGGTCGAAGCCGAGCCCCGAGCTGGTGATGCATCTCGCGGACCATCTCGACGTGCCGCTCAGGGAGCGCAACACGTTGCTGCTCGCCGCCGGGTTCGCTCCGCGGTACGCGCAGACGCCGCTCGACGCGACGGCGATGGCGCCCGTGCGCGACGCGCTCGAGACGATCCTCGCCGGGCACCATCCGTTCCCCGCCGTGGTCGCGGATCGACACTGGAACCTCGTCACCGCCAACGACGCCGCCCTCGGCCTGCTGACCCGGGGTGTGGCGCCCGAGCTGCTGGCGGCGCCGGCCAACGTCCTGCGGGTGAGCCTTCACCCCGACGGCATGGCCCCGCGCATCGCCAACTTCGCCTCGTGGGCGGCGCACCTGGTCGACCGGGTGCGGCGAGAGGGGGCCGCCACGGGCGACCCCGCACTGGCCGACCTCCACCGCGAGCTGTGCGGCTATCCGGGGGTGGCGGGTTCGGAGTCCGCGCTCGACACGGCGGGGAACGTGTTCGTGCCGCTCGTGCTGCGGATGGAGGACGGCTCGGAGCTGTCGTTCCTCAACACGGTGGCGACCTTCGGCACAGCCCGCGACGTCACGGTCGACGAGCTGACGATCGAATCGTTCTTCCCCGCGGACGAGCACACCGCGGCCACCCTGCGCGCCCTGTGGGATTGATGTCGCCGCCGACGGCCCGGCTCACAGCAGGCTGAGCTGGTCGACCACCGCGCTTGGCGTGGCCGGCGCGGCATCCGCGATGCCCATCGCCGGGGCGTTCGAGCCGGAGCCGCGGGAGGGTGACGAGCTGTTCGTGGCGCGCCCGGTCATGTGCTTGGGGTCGCCGCGGTCGGCGGCGGTGCCGCCGTGGGCTCGCACCAGGTCGCGCACCTGGGCCGACAGGGCCTGCTGCTCGGCCTTGGGCGCGTGGGCGCGGTCGCGGTAGCGCCGGCGGATGTCGGGCACGAGGTGCGGGTGCGTCTCGCCGAGGCGGGGGAGGAAGACCTCCCGGACGCCGGGCCGGAGGTGCAGGAGCACCGTCGAGATGGACGCCGCGCCCGCGTCGACGGCGGCCGCCGTCACGGCCTCGAGCTGGTCGGCGCCGTCGGACAGGCCGGGGAGCACGGGGGCGATGAGGACGCCGGTCTCGACGCCCGCGGCGTTGAGCTGTTCGACCGCTCGCATGCGCCGCTGCGGGTGGGGTGTGCCGGGCTCGGTCGCCCGCCACACGTCCTCGTCGAGCGTGCCGATCGACAGGTTGACCCGCACGCTCGTGCGACGGGCGGCGCGGGCCAGCAGGTCGAGGTCGCGCAGCACGAGTGTCGACTTGGTGAGCATCGAGAACGGGTTGGCCGTCTCGCTCAGCACCTCGATGACGCCCCGGGTGAGCCGATACTTGCCCTCGGCGCGTTGGTAGGGGTCGGTGTTGGTGCCCATCGCGATGAGGTCGCCCCGCCAGCGCCGGGGATCGAGCTCGCTGCGCAGCCGCGACACGGCGTTGACCTTGACGACGATGCGCCGCTCGAACTCCTCGCCGGCGTCGAGGCCCAGGTAGGTGTGGGTGGGCCGCGCGTAGCAGTAGGAGCAGGCGTGTGAACAGCCCCTGTAGGGGTTGATCGTGAAGCGGAAGCCGAACGGGGCGCCCTTGACCT
>CAYUXB010000418.1:0-2509 GCA_964448525.1 uncultured Acidimicrobiaceae bacterium | reverse complement strand
TTGTCCGGGTTGTCGTTCGTGATCGTGGCGATCCCGCCCTCGACCTCGAGCCGTACCCGCTCGTCCCCCATGCGCCGCGCTCCCCTCGTCGTCCGTCCGCGCCGCCCGGTCCCCGACCGCGGCCTCGCGCCGACCGGTTTCTAGCATCGGCGGCCGGTCAGCCCCGAGCGTCGCTCCGCCCGTGCGTCCGCAGGTCGACCTCGCCGGCGACGTCGAGCGGGTTGCGGAGGACGTGCCACAGGGACATGCCGAGCGCGTAGGTGACCGCCCGGGCGGGGAGCGCGATGCGCAGGAAGCACCCGCCGTCGAGGTCGAGCTCGCCGTGCCCGGTGATGTTGCCGAGCCGTCCCGCCGACGCCAGGCGGACGATCTCGGGATCGTCGTTGGCGAGGACGGAGGCGGTCGCCTGGAACTGGATGCTCGCCGGTGGACCGACGGGCAGCCGTCGCACCGCGATCGCCACCGCGGCGCCGCCCGTGGCGGCGACGTTGCGGGCCTTGCGGCTGTCCAGGTGGGTGCTGACGAACAGGGCGTCGTCGGCACACTGGTAGAGCACGGTGGCGGCGTGCGGCCTGCCGGCCTCGGACACGGTGGCCAGCGTGGCGACCGAGCGGCGCTCGATCGTCCGTCGAAGCTTGGCGGGATCCGGCTGGAACACCCGGGGCCCGGCGTCGGCGGCGGTGGTGGTCGGTGCCGCAGTGGGCGCTGCGGTGGCTGCTGTGGTGGTCATGCGTCCAGCTTCGACGGCATCGGCAGGCGTTTCCATGGCAGTCAGTCCGCCGTTCTGTGCCGATCGTCCAGATCCGTGGCGGTTGCGCACCGGCGCGGCCAACATGGTGGGCGTGGCCACCGACCTCGGCACCGTGCCCGCCGTCGCCGACGCTCTGCGCGACATCACGATCAGCGGCGTCTTCTACTGCCCGTCGTACGTGCGCGAGCCCTGGGGCGGGACGATCCCGCCCATGCCGGGCTGCGTGTGGTTCCACGCCGTCACGTCCGGGCGGTGCGACCTCGTCGTCGAGGGCGAGCGTCGTCACCTCGAGGCCGGCGACCTCGCCCTCGTCCCCCACGGCACCGGGCATCGCATCGAGTCGGGCGGACCGAGCGAGCATCCGCTGATCCCGGACCTCCCCCACGAGGAGATGTCGGAGAACTACGCCGTGCTGCGCTACGGCGCGGACGGCCCGCTCAGCGAGATGGTGTGCGGCGGCCTGCGCCTGGAGCACCCCAACGCCCGCCGCCTGCTCGACGGGCTCCCGTCGATCATGCGGGTCCGCACCGTCCGGCGCACGGTCCTCGGTGCGACGCTCGACCTGCTCGCCGAGGAGGTCGCCGGCAACGACGTGGGCAGCGAAGCGGTGATCAGCCGCCTGTGCGACATCCTCGTCATCCAGGCCATCCGCGAGTGGCTCACCGCCGGGGAGGCGACCGCGTCGCCGTGGCTGCGGGCGATGGGCGATCCGCAGGTCGGCCCGGCGCTCGCCGCGCTGCACGCGGCGCCGGCCGAGGCGTGGACGGTGGGCTCGCTGGCGTCCCGGGCGTCGATGTCCCGCTCGGCGTTCGCGGCGCGCTTCCGGGAGCTGTTGGGCAAGCCCGTCATGGGGTACCTGACCGAGATCCGCATGCAGCTCGCCGTCGACATGCTCCACCGTGGCGACCACACGGTCGCCGAGGTGGCCACCGCCGTGGGCTACGAGTCCGGCGCCTCGTTCGGCCGGGTGTTCAAGCGCCAGTTCGGCGCGTCCCCCCGCCAGATCCGGTGACCGGACGGCCTGACGAACCAGCTCGTCGACCCTGGCGTGGGCCCGCTGCCGGGTCACCGCGAGCGATCCTCAGCCGCCGGCGTCGGACCGGCCCAGGATCCTCCCCCGGCGGAAGACGGAGACCGGCCCGTCCTCGCTGACCGCGATGACGGTCGACGCCGGGTCGTCGTAGCTGTACCGCCGCCCCGAAGTGTGACGGGTCCCGCGGTAGCCGTCGACGTCGCGCTCCGCGGCGCCGCTCGGGATGAGCCGCACGCCCAGGTGGCGCAGCACGCCCGTGATGTCGAACACCGCGGCGCCGTCGACCTGGGTGAGGGCGTGGCGCAGCGGCGCCAGGTGCAGGGGCCGGTCGATGTGCAGCGGCGGCGGGGCGGGCAAGCGGTGCTCGAAGACGGGCCCGACCGACGAGTCGTCGCGGTAGACGAGCAGCGCGCCGATGCCGTGGGCACCGAGATCGTGGACGGCGAACTCCAGCAGATCCTGCAGGAGCCCGATGTCGTGGGGGTGCTTGCACGCCCGCACGATGTCGATCCAGCGCTCGACCGGCGGCTCGTGGTGCCAGCTGTAGCCGTCCCAGCGCATGACGCCGGTCGCGCCGACGACCCGGACGAGGCCGCCAGGATGCCGCTGGACGATGGTCGCACCCATCGTCCGGGCGATCACGCCGAGGTCCCGCTCCGATCCCGCCGTGCGGTTGAACACGAGCCATTCGCTCGGCGCGTCGACCCGGTGGACGAGCCAGCTCG
>CAYUXB010000417.1:0-2518 GCA_964448525.1 uncultured Acidimicrobiaceae bacterium | reverse complement strand
AGGCGCAGGTCGGTGGCCACCTGGTCGTTGCGGCTACGGCCCGTGTGCAGCTTCGCCCCGGGCGGCCCGGCCAGCGCGGTGACCCGGCGCTCGATCGCGGTGTGGATGTCCTCGTCGGTCGGTTCGAAGGCGAACTCGCCGGTGCGCAGCTCGTCCTCGACCCGGTCGAGGGCGGCGAGCACCACACCCGACTCGTCCTCGGTCAGGATGCCCACCCGGGTCAGTCCCCGGACGTGGGCGCGGCTGCCCGCCAGGTCGTCCGCCGCCAGCCGGCGGTCGTAGTCGAGGCTGACCGTGAAGGCCAGCAGCTCAGCCGCCGGACCGCCCTCGAAGCGGCCGTGCCAGAGCGTGCTCATCGGGTGCTCCCCGATCCGCTGTCGGCCGGCACCACTCGTGTCGCCATCGGTCTGCTTCCTCGTCTCGTCGTGAGCATCTGTCGTCGTGGCCCGGGCGAACCGGCACCACCGCTGCGCCGGGCATGAACCCGACCGGCATCTCTCATCGGATGGTGGTCGTCCCGGGATCGCCGGGACGCAGCGCGGCGCGTCAGGCCCCGCGGGTCATCGGAGGCCGGCCATCTCGGCCAGCACGTCGGCCATGGCTGATCCGCTCGTGCCCTCGGCCACGATGACGACCAGTGTGTCGTCGCCCGCCACGGTGCCCAACACGTCGGGCAGCCCCGAGCGATCGAGGGCGGACGCCACCACGTGGGCGGATCCCGGTGGGGTGCGCAACACGACCAGGTTGGCCGAGTGGGCGACCTCGACCACCCACTCGCTGAACACCCGGCGCAGGTGGTCCTCCGGGGCGCGCTGCTGGGAGGGCAGCTCGGGGATGGCGTAGACGGTCTCGCCGCCGCCGACCCGGACCTTGATGGCGCCGAGGTCCTCCAGGTCGCGCGACACCGTCGCCTGCGTGGCGGCCACGTCCTCGGCCGCCAGCAGCTCGACCAGCTGGCCCTGGCTCGTGACCGAGTGGTCGGACAAGAGCCGGGCGATGCGGTGCTGACGCTGCGGCTTGGCGAGCGTCCGCGGGGTGCCGGCGTCGTCCGGGGGCGACGGGCCATCGGGCGACGGCTTCGAGCTGCCGGCCCGGGTCTCGGTCGAGGGCTCGGTCACCGCTCCGCCTCCTCGAGCAGCCACGACAGGAGCCCCCGCACGCTGTGCAGGCGGTTGTGCGCCTGCGCGAACACGACGCTCCGGTCGCCGTCGACGACCGAGGCCGCCACCTCCTCGCCCCGGTGGGCAGGTAGGCAATGCATGAAGATCGCCCCCGGCGCGGCGTGGGCCATGACCCGGTCGTCGACCTGGAAGCCTTCGAAGGCCATGTTGCGGGCCTCGGCCTCGGCCTCCTGGCCCATCGACGCCCACACGTCTGTGTGCACGGCCGCGGCCCCCGCCGCGGCCTCGTCGGGCCGGGCGGTCACCATCGGTTCGCCGCCGAGCCCCCGGAGCCGGTCGATGTCGCCCTCGGTCGGTCCGTAGCCCGGCGGGCAGGCGAGGTGGACCTTCATGCCCATCATGGTGGCCCCGAGGGCGAGTGACCGGGCGACGTTGTTGAAGTCGCCGACCCACGCCACGGTGGCACCGGCCAGGTCGCCCTGCATCTGGCGCATCGTGAGCAGATCGGCGAGGGCCTGGCACGGGTGCCCCCGATCGGACAGGAGGTTGACGATCGGGATGCTGGCGGCGGCCGCCAGATCTTCGAGCAGCGTGTGGTCGTACACGCGGGCGCCGAGTGCGGCGTGGTAGCCCGACAGCACGCGGGCGATGTCGGCGGTCGACTCGCGCTCGCCGATCGCCACCTCGTCACGGCGGAACGTGATCGGGTGGCCCCCGAGCTGCACGACCGCCACCTCGCAGGAGTGCCGCGTGCGGAGCGACGGCTTCTCGAAGTAGAGGCCGACCGTGCGGTCGGTGAGCGGCCGGGATCGCGGCGGCGTGGCGGCCCGGCGGAGGACCTCGTCCAACTCGTCCGGGGTCAGGTCGTCGACCTCGAGGACGTGGCGCAAGCTCACGGAGCGCTCCTGGAGGTGCCGGCGATGACGGTGGCCAGGACGTCGCCCAGCGCCGCCACGGCCTCGTCGATCTGGTCGTCGGTGATGAGCAGCGACGGGGCGAGCCGCAGGGCGGTGGGCGTGACCGCGTTGGCGACCACTCCGGCCTCCAGCAGGGCGGCGTTGACCGCCCGGGCGTCGAGCCCGTCGAGCTCGACGCCGAGCAGCAGCCCGTGGCCCCGCACAGCGGCGACGCCCGGCAGGCCGCCGACGTTCTCGGCGAGGCGCTCCCCCGCCTTGGTGGCCCGGCCCGGTGCATCGACGGCCTCCATCGTGGCCAGCACCGCCCGTGCGGCCGCCGCGGCCAGGGGCTGGCCGCCGAAGGTCGTGGCGTGGTCGCCGGGCTCGAACACCGACGAGACCTCGGCGCGGGCCCAGCAGGCCCCGATCGGCACGCCGTTGCCCAACGCCTTGGCCATGGTCACCACGTCGGGCACCACGCCGAGGTGCTGGAACCCGAAC
>CAYUXB010000416.1:0-2522 GCA_964448525.1 uncultured Acidimicrobiaceae bacterium | reverse complement strand
GAACTGGCGTCCCTCACCAGCAATGCGCCACCTCACGGACGCCAGATCGCCCGAGCACCCGCCCGGTCGCGCCTGCCAGGATCTGCCCATGACCTCCCCCTCCCCCCTGCCCGCGGCCGGCCCCGCCGCGCCGACGCCGCCCATCCCGCTGGCCGGGGGCGCCGCCGCCGCCACCGCCCGGCTGTCGGCGGCCCGGGTCGCGGTCGACGACCGCCTGCTCACCCGCCTGCGCGACGCGTGCCCCGTGGTCGCCGTCGACCCGGCCGAGCTCGCCGAGGCGAGCCGCGACTGGTGGCCCCTGGCGATGGCGTGGGCCACCGCCGGCCAGGTCGCCAGCCTGGCGGCGGCCGTGGCCAGGCCCGCGGACCCCGCCCAGGTCGCCGCCGTGCTGGCGCTGTGCGACGAGGCCCGGGTACCGGTGACTGCAGCCGGGGGCCGCAGCGGCGTGTGCGGCGCGTCGGTGCCGCTGCACGGTGGCGTCGTGCTCGACCTGACCGGCATGGCGGGCATCGTCGACGTGGACGCCACCTCGATGCTGCTCGACGTCCTACCCGGCACCTTCGGCGACGTCCTCGAACGCGACCTCCGCGCCGACCACGACGCCACCCTCGGCCACTGGCCGCAGTCGGTGGCGCTGTCGACCGTGGGCGGCTGGCTGGCGTGCCGGTCGGCCGGTCAGCTCTCGGGTCGCTACGGCAAGATCGAGGACATCGTGGAGGGCCTCGACGTCGTGCTCGCCGACGGCCGGCAGATCACCACCGGCGGTTGGCCGCGGGCCGCGGTGGGCCCCGACCTCACGCAGGTGTTCGTGGGCAGCGAGGGCACGCTCGGCATCATCACCGGGGCCCGGCTGCGCCTGCATCCCGCACCCCGTCACGAGCGGCGGGGGGCCTGGCTGCTCCCCTCGTTCGAGGCCGGGCTCGGCGCGATGCGGGGCATCCTCCAGCGGGGCGCGACCCCGGCCGTGCTGCGGCTCTACGACGCCGTCGAAGCCGACCGCACCTACGGGACGGGCGACCGGGCCCTGCTCCTCGTGCTCGACGAGGGCGACGGCACGCTCGTCGACGCCACGCTCGAGGTCGTCGCCGAGGAGTGCGAGCTGCGCGCCGGTGGCCAGCGGGGCGACGCCGCCCACGTCGAGCAGTGGCTGTCCCACCGCAACGACGTCGCCGCGCTCGAGGCGCTCACCGCCAAGGGCTACACGGTCGACACGATGGAGGTGTCGGCCCCGTGGTCGGCGCTGCCCGGCATCTACCAGGCCACGCTCGACGCGCTGCTCGGCGTCGAGGGCACGATCGCCGCGTCGGCGCACCAGTCGCACAGCTACCCGACCGGCGGCTGCCTCTACTTCACGTTCGCGGGCCAGGTCGACGCCGACCGTCGAGACGCCTACTACCGAGAGCTGTGGGACGCCGGGCAACGCACGGTGCTCGCCCACGGTGGTGCGCTCAGCCACCACCACGGCGTGGGCCTCAACCGCAGCCGCTACGTCGCCGAGGCCCTCGGGCCGGCGGTCGACGTGCTGGCGGCGACGAAGCAGGCGCTCGACCCGAACGGCATCCTCAACCCGGGCAAGCTCGGGCTGCCGTCGCCGTGGCCGGCACCCGACGGCTGGTAGCAGGACGGGTTCGCCGCCGCCTCGTCCCACGGCGCTCCATCGGGCAGACTGCCCCCTCGTGACTCCACCTTCCGCGGGGCCGATCCTGGTCATCGATGTCGGGACGTCCGGCGTGCGGGGCGCGGTCGTGCGGCCCGACGCCACGGTCGGGGCCGTCCACCAGCGGCCCGTCCTGCCGGTCTCGCCCGCGCCCGGCCTCGTTGAGTTCGACCCCGTGCTGATGGCGGAGGCCGCTCTCGACGTCGCCCGGGCCGCGCTGGCCGAGGGCGGGCCGGTCTCCGCCGTCGGCGTCACCAACCAGCGGGCCTCGACCGTCGTGTGGGACCGGGCGACCGGTGAACCCGTCGGCCCCGGCCTCGGCTGGCAGGACCTGCGCACCGTCGGTGACTGCCTCGTGTGGCAGGCCGAAGGGCTGCGGTTCGCCCCCAACGAATCGGCCACGAAGTTCGCCCACCAGCTCGATGCCGCCGATCCCGAGCGGCGGCGCGACCTGTGCGTCGGCACGGTCGACAGCTGGATCGCCTGGCACCTGACCGAGGGCGCCGCGCACGTCAGCGACCTGTCCAACGTGGCGGTGACCGGGCTGTGCCGCGGCGACGGCACCGACTGGGACGACAAGCTGCTCGACGCCCTGCGCATCCCCCGTGCCGCGCTGCCCCGCATCGTCGACTCGGTCGGCGACGTCGGGGCCGCCACGGCCCTCGACGGGGCCCCTCCCCTCGCCGCGCTCGTCGGCGATCAGCAGGCCTCCCTGGTCGGCCAGGGGTGCGTGCGGCCGGGCATGGCCAAGATCACCTTCGGCACCGGCGGCATGCTCGACGTGTGCGTGGGGCCCGACCGCCCCGCCTACGCCCGCCAGGGCAGCCACGGCACGTTCCCGATCGTGGCCTGGCGACAGGACGGC
>CAYUXB010000415.1:0-2531 GCA_964448525.1 uncultured Acidimicrobiaceae bacterium | reverse complement strand
ACACCTCGGCGTCCTCGGCGGCCGCCGCCTCGGCGATGGCGGTGAGCTGGTTGTCGAGGATCTTGGGGTTGCGCCAGGAGGTCCGCAGGCCGCGCACCCCGAGGGCCGGGTTGGGCTCGGCGGTGTCGGTGAGGAACGGCATCGGCTTGTCCGCGCCGGCGTCCAGGGTGCGCACGACGACCTTCTTGCCGGGGAAGGCGGCCAGGACCTTGCGGTACTCCTTGACCTGCTCGGCGATGGCGGGCTCCTCGGCGCGGTCCAGGAAGCAGAACTCGGTACGGAACAGGCCGACTCCCTCGGCCCCGGCCTCGGCGGCCTTCCGCGCTCCGGCCGGCTCCCCGACGTTGGCCAGGAGCTCCACGTGGCGCCCGTCGCTCGTGCGGCCGTGGCCGTCGAAGGTGCGCACCTGGGCGGTCAGCGCCTCGGCCGCGGCGATCTCGTCCTCGGTGGGGTCCACCATGGCGGTGCCCGCGGCGCCGTCGACGAGCACGAGGGTGTCGTCCGGCAGCGCCTCGAGCACGCCGGCGGCGCCGACGACGGCGGGGATGCCGAGTGACCGGGCCAGGATCGCGGTGTGGGAGGTCGGACCGCCCTCGGCGGTGACGATGGCGCGCACCTTGGCGGGGTCGAGCAGCGCGGTGTCGGCCGGCGCCAGGTCCTCGGCGAGCAGCACGAAGGGCTCCGGACGCTGCGGGATCCCCGGCATCGGCAGGTCGAGCAGGCTGGCCACCACCCGGTTGCGCACGTCCTGGACGTCGCGGACGCGTTCGGCCATGTAGCCACCCAGCGCGGCGAGCTGGTCGGCGATCCCGTCCGCCGCCTCCCACACCGCCCGCGCGGGAGTCTTGCGCTGGTCGCGCACCTTGCCCTGGGCGACCTGCACGAGCGTGGGGTCAGCGGCCATCTGGGCAGTGGTGGCAAGGATCTGGGCGGCGTCCCCGCTGGCCGAGTCGGCGGCCGAGGTGAGCTCCTCGGCAACCTTCACCGCATGGGTCCGGATCGTGGCGGCGGCCTCCTCGAGGTCGACGTCCGGGCCGAGCTGCGCGTCGGCGTCCGGCGGCGGGATGTCGCCGGCGAACTGGGCGACCCGCGCGGCTGCGCGTCCGGGGCTGACCCCGATGCCGCGCACGATCGTGCGGTGCAGGTTCTCGGTACTCACATGCATCCTCCCGTCACGTGCTGCCGGCTCAGCTGAGCGCCAGGACGCACCCGGCAGTCGGCAGTGGTGGATGTCGCCACTCGACTCCCGACCATATCCCTCGCGAAGTGCCCGCCCCAGGCTCGAAGCCCGTCCAGCCGAGGTTGTGACCTTCCCGTGATACCCGGGCACGTCGCCGTGGTTCCGCGCGGCTCCTCCCGTATTCTGGCAAGATCGCGCCACCATCGCAGGCCGTGCCAACCCCGCCGGCCGCCGTCCCCGAGGAGTACCCGACCACGTGAGCACCAGTCAGCCGTCGTCGGAGCCGGCGCCCGAGTCCCCGAGCGAGCAGCTGCAGCAGCTGGCGGCGGCGCACGGCGTGGCCACCGACTTCTGGGACTTCACCGGCACCCACCGTGCTGTCCCGGCGCACACCATCCGGGCGGTGCTGGCAGCCCTGGGCGTGGTCGCCGACACCGAGGCGGACGTGGCCGCGGCGCTCGCAGACGTCGAGCTGGCGCCCTGGCGGGCCACCCTGCCACCGTCGGTCGTGGTGCGGCAGGGCTCGAGCCACGACCTTGCCGTGCACCTGCCCGACGGCGCCGGCGTGGCCGTGCATGTTTCCACCGAGGACGGTCAGCGCATCGACCTCGAGCAGCTGTCGGTCTGGGTGGCGCCGCGGGTGGTGGACGGCGTGACCACCGGCCGCGCCACCTTCCGCCTGCCCCACGACCTGCCGCTGGGCTGGCACGAGATCCACGCCGTCGTCGACGGCGCGCACGTGGCGACCACGACCCTGGCCGTCACCCCCGCCCGCCTCGACCACGACGCAGGGGCGGGGCGCGGCTGGGGGATGATGGCCCAGCTGTACTCGGTGCGCTCGCGCACCGGCTGGGGCATCGGCGACCTGGCCGACCTCGCCGAGCTGGGCAGCCTGTTCGGCGAGCAGGGCGGGGACTTCCTCCTCATCAACCCGCTGCACGCCGCCGAGCCCGTCGGCCCGATGACCCCCTCGCCCTACCTGCCGGTCACCCGGCGCTTCGTCAACCCGATCTACATCCGGCCCGAGGACATCCGGGAGTGCGCCTACCTGCCCGGCCCCCAGCGAGCCCTGGTCGAGTGGGCCGCGGAGGAGGTGCGGCCCAGCGCGAGCGGCCCCGACCCGATCGACCGGGACGCGGTGTGGTCGGCCAAGCGCCAGGCGCTGGAGGTCATCTTCGCGGCGGGACGTTCACCGGCCCGCCAGCGCGCCTTGGACGCCTTCCGAGCCGAGCAGGGCCAGGGCCTGGAGGACTTCGCGCTGTGGTGCGCGCTGGCCGAGCGCCACGAGGGCGAGGCATGGCCCGAGGAGCTGTCCGACATCAGCTCCCCGGCCGTCTACCGGGCCCGGGTG
>CAYUXB010000414.1:0-2538 GCA_964448525.1 uncultured Acidimicrobiaceae bacterium | reverse complement strand
CGACATCGAACAACGTACACGCTTGAGTACATGTTGTTAACCCAGCAGTGCACAGTCCTCTCCGCGCGGTCGGTAAACGTTCCGAGGTCCTGCGACGAGTCACACGCATGACAAGGTTGGAGGCGGCACCCTCCGGACTTCCGGCGGGACAGAGGGGGCAGGGAGTGGTGGCGGACACGACGTTCGAGACCTTCGCCCGCCGTCAGCGGAGACCGCTGGTGGCGCTGGCGTGGTCGCTCACCGGCGACCACGGCGTGGCGGAGGACCTGACGCAGGACGCTTTGCAAGCGGCCTGGCAGGGGTGGGCCCAGGTGGGCTCGCTGGATGCGCCGGGCGCCTGGGTGCGTCGCGCCGTGATCAACCGGTCCGCAGGTCACGTACGTCGAGCAGGCCGGGAGCACCGGGCGCTGGCCCGGCTCGCCGGGCGACCCGCGACGGCCGTGGAGCTCCAACCCGAGGACGACGAGTTCTGGGCCGAGGTGCGCAACCTTCCCGAGCGTCAGGCCCAGGCCGTCACTCTTCACTACCTGGAGGACTGCTCGGTGGCAGAGATCGCCGAGGCTCTCGGCTGCGCTGACGGCACGGTGCGCGTGCACCTTCACCGGGGACGCAGGACGCTGGCGAAGGCTCTCGGACTCACGGCCGGAGCACGGGAGGTCGAGCGATGAACGACAGGACCGAGACCTTCGACGGCGGCGACGGACTGGACGAGCTCGACCGTCGCGCCCGATCCGCGACGGCGGCGCTGCGCACGCAGATCGATTCCTTGGTCGACGACACCAGCCAGCCCCACTGGTCCGACCCGTCCAAGGGCACGGCGGCGGAGCATCTGCTCGCCGGGTCCCGGAACGGTGAGTCCCTCAGCGAGACGGACGACCCGCACGTGATCCCGTTGACCCGCAGCACGGTCCGCGACGCGGGGCGCCGGCGGCGGATGACGCTCGCCGTCGCGGCGGTGGTCGTCACGCTTGCAGCCATCGGTGGCGTGCTGGCGCTCGGCGACGGCGGCGACCGACCGGACGTCGCCAGCGGCGACCGGGGCACCAGGCTGGTGCCCGGCTGGCTGCCGGCCGGTCTCGAGCCGCTGGTCGCGGTGGACCTGAGCACAGCCGACGTAGCCGGCTTCCTCACTGGCGAAATCGTCGTGTACGGCGACCAGAGCGCCGCGGACCCGTGGGCGTCGACGCTCGCGGCCACCCGGTTCGTCATCCCGGAGGAGATGGAGGGCGATTGGCAGGCGGACGAGGGCGAGCCGGTCGCCGTGGCCGGGCATGACGCGACCGTGTCCCGGATCGACGGCCGCGACTCCGGCAGCCAGGCGCCGGGCTGGCAGGTGCAATGGTCGGTCGGCGACGGGATGCTGGCCGTCACCGGCACGAACATGGCGCGGGACCCGGTCCTCACGGCCGCCGCCGGCATCACCGCTGATCTCGGCATCGCGTCGGACGGCCTTCCCGCCGGGTTCACGGAGCTGGCTCGCGGCCCGCTCGACGCCGCGACCCCTGGGCTCACCTTCGCCTATCCGCCGGCGGGCCTGGCGGTCACCTATTCGGCGCCCGCCGAGGGCGACGACGCGCGCACGCGGATCTCGATCATCCAAAGGGCCGCCCCCGAGTCCGCCGTCGACCTGCTGCGAGGGTCCCCGGACAGCGAGGCGATCACCGTGCGGGGCAACCACGGCGTCGTGAGTCGGGACGACGAGACGGGGCTGGTCGTCCAGTGGTCCGAACCCGACGGCCAACTCGTCACCGTCATCGCGGGAGGCGTCACCGAACAGGTCGCACTCGATGTCGCGGAGCGGTTGCGTCCCGCCGACGCCGGGGAGCTCGAGGCGCTGCTGGCCGACCATGCACCTCCCCCGCAGGGCGAGTTCGACGACGTGCCGGCCGGGCAGGTGGAGGTGGCGTCCGGCGATCTCGCCGAGGGTGGTCGCTGGCGGGTGCTGGCCGATCCGGGTGTCGGCGAGGTCATGGGTGCGCTCGCCAGCGAACAGGTCTCGACCGACGGCAGCTCCAGCAGCGGCGGCTCCTGGTCCGACACCGTCGGTGGTGCCTCACCACCCCTCGAGCTCTCCAGCGAGTCGACCGACGGTGAGGGCACCGTGGTGTACGGCCTGGTCGACGCGGACGCCGACACGGTCACACTCGAGGCGCCTGGGCAGGCTCCCTTGTCGCTCGACCTGCACACGGTCGAGGGATGGGACCGCCGGGTGGTGGCGAGCCTGGTCCCGCTCCGCGACGGCGAGGCGGTCGCGATCGCCCGCACCGCGGACGGCCGGGAGGTCGGACGGACGACCGTCTACACCGGCGGCCCGGAACCGCTGACCCCGGCTTCCGGAGGCACGACCGCCACCGAGCAGGTCGTCGGCACCGAGGTCGTCGGCGCCGAGGAGGTGTGCGTGACCGGGCCGGGCCCCGTGATCACCTGCGCGGACGAAGGGACCACCTTGGGCACGATCCCCGGTGACGGCTGAGCGCGATCGCGCCACTGCTCGTGCAGTGCGGGGTACGGTGCGCGCATGGTGGCACCCGAGAACGC
>CAYUXB010000413.1:0-2542 GCA_964448525.1 uncultured Acidimicrobiaceae bacterium | reverse complement strand
AGGTCGAGCTCAAGGAGAAGAAGCACCGCATCGAGGACGCCCTCTCGGCGACCCGCGCGGCCATCGAGGAGGGCATCGTCGCCGGTGGCGGCACCGCCCTGCTGCGCAGCCGTGCCGCGGTGTCCAAGGTCGTCGACTCGCTGTCCGGCGACGAGGCCACCGGTGCCCGCACCGTCTACGCCGCCCTGCAGGCGCCGGCTCGGCTCATCGCCGACAACGCCGGCATCGAGGGTGCCGTGGCCGTGCGCCAGGTCGAGGCCGAAGAGGGCTCCATCGGCCTCAACGCCGCCACCGGCGACATCGAGGACCTGGTCAAGGCCGGCGTCATCGACCCCGCCAAGGTCACGCGTGCCGCGCTGCAGAACGCTGCGTCGATCGCGGGCCTCGTGCTCACCACCGAGTCGCTCGTGGCCGACAAGCCCGAGCCGGCCGCGGCTGCCCCTGCGGGCGGCGGCGACCCGATGGGTGGCATGGGCGGCATGGGGATGATGTAAGACCCCGTGCCTGCTCGCCCCGCCTGACGGCGAGGCACACGCACATGGTGTTCGCACTGCGGGCCGGGCCCGCCGCCTTCGGGCGGCGGGCCCCTCCGCGTTCCCGGCCGCCGCGCGCCGCACACGGAGCCTCGCCGCGCCCCGATGCTCGACGTTCACCGACCGGTCACCTCCGGTTGGCGCGGTCGTTGCGTCGTGCTCGCAGGAGGTTCTCACCCTGCCCGGGGTTGACCGCCGTTCAGGTCGGGCGGCTGCAGATTCTGGAGATGTGGTGGACACGGTCATCGTCGAGACAGGCAGTGCCCCTGGCTCGTGCGGGTCGAGGCCGCGAGTTCGGATGCCGCGCCCGACCGTTAGCGTGCCGTGATGACATGGCAGGCCACGGCGGGCGATGCACGTACGGACGCACCCGGCGCGCCGGACGCAGCGGACGCGCCGGACGCATCCGACGCCGCAGACGCATCCGACGCCGCAGACGCATCCGACGCCGCGGACGGACCCGAGGCGCCCGACGCACCGGACGGATCCGAGGCCTCGGGCGCCCGATCGGGGACCCGCCCCGCTCCGCGGCGGGTGGTCGCCTGGGCGATCGTGGCACCGCTCGCGGTGTGGCTGGTCGTGCGGATGTCCGGGCTGGGGGCGGGCACCACCGTCGAGACGTTCATCGTGTTCACGCCGTACGCGGCGCTCGCCAGCGTGGCGGCCCTCGCCGTGGTGGCGCTCCTGCGGGTGGGACTCGCCGCGGTGGTCGCCGGCGTGTGCTGCGTCGGTTACGGGCTGGTCGTGGGTCCCCTGTTCGTCGCGGCCGGGGGTCCGTCGCCCGCACCGGCCGGCCCCGAGCTGCGGGTGATGACCGTCAACGTCCAGTTCGGGTGGGCCGACGCCGCCACCGTCGTCGACCTGGTCGTCGAGCACGACATCGAGGTGCTGGGCGTCCAGGAGCTGACCCCGGTCTTCCACCGCCTGCTCGTCGCGGAGGGCATCGAGGACGCGCTGCCGCACGGGGTGGTCATCGCCGACCATGGGGCGTCGGGCTCGGGGCTCTACAGCCGGTACCCGGTCGACGAGGTGGGGTCGACGTTCATGCGGACGATCCCCGGAGAGCACGCCCAGCCGACGGGGCTCGTGGACGTGCCCGGCGCGCTGCCGGTGCAGGTGACGGTCGTCCACCCGGTGCCGCCGGTGCTCCCCGGCGGTGTGGACGCCTGGCGGGAGACGTTCGCGGGCCTGCCGCGGCCCGACCCGGGCGGCACCGTCCACATGCTGATCGGCGATTTCAACGCCACGGTCGACCAGCCGACGATGCGCGCCCTGCTCGACGACGGCTACACGGATGCCGCGCTCGCCCGGGGGCGCGGTTGGGAACCGACCTGGCGTCCGAACGGCATCGGGCCGATGCTGACCATCGACCACGTGCTGGTCGACGAGACGACGGCGGTCGATGACGTGTCGGTCCACGACGTCCCGGGCAGCGACCACCGGGCCCTCGTCGCGACGCTGCGGCTGCCGCGTCCCTGAATCTCCTCACCCGCAGCGGGTGAGGATCAAACGGTGATGGCTCGGGTACGTTCCGCGCAGGACGTCCAGGAGGAGGGATCCTTGCTCGGAGCTGCCGGAATCGGCGGGCGGCTCGGAACACGTTCACGCTCGCATCGCCCCACCTGGCTGCGCTCCGTGCGCCGCCCCCTGGGGGCGATCGTGGCCCTGGCCACGGGTGCGACGATCGTCGCGTGCGGGGGCGACGACGACGGCCCCCCGACGCTGACCTGGTACACGAACCCCGACAACGGCGGCCAGGAAGCCCTGGCGGACAAGTGCACCGAGGCCGCCGACGGCGAGTACCGCATCGAGATCTCCCAGCTCCCCGCCGACGCCGACAGCCAGCGCGAGCAGCTCGTCCGGCGCCTGGCCGCCAACGACAGCTCGATCGACCTGATGAGCCTCGATCCCGTGTTCGTGCCCGAGTTCGCCGAGGCCGGCTTCCTGCGCCCGTTCACCGATGACGAAGCCGAGAGCCTGACGCGCGACGTGCTCGACGGGCCGCTCGA
>CAYUXB010000412.1:0-2545 GCA_964448525.1 uncultured Acidimicrobiaceae bacterium | reverse complement strand
GTTGTTGTACCGGTGCATGCCGTTGCGCCCGACCGGGTGCACGTTCGGCGTGGTCTCGGTGAGCCAGGCCCGCAGGATGTCGACGTTGCGCTGGTAAGCCTCGTCGTAGACCGGGTACGCCTTCGGCATCCGGACGACGTAGCCGGCCTCGACGTCGGCGGCGTTGACCAGGCCGAGCTGCTCGAGCTCCTTCTTGCCGGTCTCGATGAGCTCCTCGTCGGGGGCGTTCCACCACTCGTCGCCCTCGGTGACCGTGTACTCGAGGCCGAGGACGTTGTAGCCCTCGCTCACCATGTACGGCGACCACGAACCGAAGTTCTGCACCCGCATCGTCTTGACCTCGGGGGCGTGGATGTAGATCCAGTTGTCGGTCCACGGCACCTTGTCGGCCGGCACGACGAGTGCGATCGACAGGAAGTCGCGGAACGCCAGGTCGTCGGCGGCCGCCTGCACCTCGGCGGGCACGGGCGGGTCCATCGACTGCAGCAGCTGCGAGAACGGCATCGACGAGATGACGTGGTCGGCCGGGTACTCGGTCGTGACGCCGCTGGAGGTGGCGACGACCGCGGTGGCGCGGCCGCCCTCGTGGCGGATGCCGGTGACCGGGGTCTCCATGATGACCTTGGTGCCTGCGGCCTCGACCTTGTCGCGGCAGCGCTCCCACATCATGCCCGGACCGAACTTGGGGTACTGGAACTGCTCGATCAGGCTGGTGACCTGCTTGGACTTGTCGGCACGGGCGCCGGCGAAGCGGGCCCGGAAGGGCTCCCACACGGCGCTCCAGAGCGACATGCCCTTGATGCGCTGCGCACCCCAGTCGGCGCCGATCTTGGAGGGCGGCATCGCCCAGAGCTTCTCGGTGTAGCTCTTGAAGAAGTGGCCGTAGAGGCGCCAGCCGTAGTTCGAGACGATGTAGCCCTCGAGCGTCGACAGGTCCTTCGGCGGGCGGACCCGCACCCACAGGAACGACAGGCCGCAGCGGACGGCCTCGAACGGCCCGAGGTTGCGCAGCGCGTTGCCGAGCCGGATGGGGTAGTCGTAGAACTTGCCCTGATAGTAGATGCGGCTCGAGCGCGGCCGCAGCATGAAGTCGTCCTCGTCGAGGATCTCGTGCCAGAAGTCGTCGACCCGCTTGACCTTGGTGAAGAAGCGGTGGCCGCCGATGTCGAAGCGCCACTTGTCGCGCTGCACGGTGCGGCTGATGCCGCCGACCATGTCGTCGGCCTCCAGCACGGTGGAGGTGACGCCGGCCTTGTTGAGCTCTTGGGCGGCGGTGAGCCCGGCGGGACCGGCACCGATGACGACGATGCTGCCGGCCGAGGGCGCGGGCGTGGGGATGTCGGGCTCGCTCACGAAACGCATTCTCCCTCAGCGCTGCGGACGTGACGCGCCACTCTACAGAAGTCCGGTGCCGCGAGATCCATCGGGTGGGGCGCGGGTGTGACGCCGTCGTCGACGCCGTGCCGGGAGGATGGCATCGCGTCCCGGCCGCGTTGCTACGATCCGCGCCTCATGCGCGCCTTGGTCGACGACGACGTCGACGACGGTTCCGCCTCGGCGGGGACCGGACGTCCGACCCGGATCCCGCCCTGGATCACCCCCGCGGTCGTGGCCGTCGCGGTCGCCGTGGGCGTCGTCCTCCGCTTCGTGCAACGTTCGCCGCTCTGGCTCGACGAGGCGCTCAGCGTCAACATCGCCAGCCTGCCGGTGGGCGACATGCTGGAGGCCCTTCGCCACGACGGGCACCCGCCGCTCTACTACCTGGTGCTCCACTACTGGATCGAGGTCGTCGGCGACGGCGACATGGCGGTGCGGGCGCTGTCGGGGATCTTCGCCGTCGCCAGCCTCCCGCTCGTGTGGCTCGCCGGACGCCGCCTCGCCGGCACGGCGGGTGGCCGCTGGGCGCTCGTGGTCGCGGCCCTGTCGCCCTACTGGGTGCGCTACGCCACCGAGACCCGCATGTACTCGCTCGTCATGCTGTTCGTCCTCGCGGGCTACCTGCTGCTGGTGCGGGCGCTCGACGACCCCACCTGGCCCCGGCTCGGAGGCCTGGCAGTCGTGTCGGGCCTGCTGCTGCTGACCCACTACTGGGCGTTCTACCTGATCGCCGCGGTGGGCGCGGTGCTGGTCCTCCGCGCCTGGCGGCAGCCGGCGGAGCGCGGCGCCACCGTGCGCGCGGTCGTCGCGGTCGCCGCCGGCGGCCTGCTGTTCCTGCCCTGGTTGGGTGGGTTCCTCTACCAGACCGCCAACACGGGCACGCCGTGGGGGGCGCCGTTCCGCCCCACGGCGATCGTGCAGACCGTCCTCATGGACATGGGTGGCGGAACGGTCACCGAGGCCCACCTCTACGGGGCGCTGGTGCTGGTGCTCGTGCTCGTCGCGCTCTTCGCGGCGCGGTCCTCGGCCCACGAGGTCACCCTCGACCTGCGCACCGTGCCGGTGGTGCGCAACGAGATGATGGTCGTCGTCGTCACCCTCGGCATCGGCGCGGTGATCGGACTGGTCACCTCGGCCACGTTCCAGAGCCGCTACGCGGCGGTGGTCG
>CAYUXB010000411.1:0-2569 GCA_964448525.1 uncultured Acidimicrobiaceae bacterium | reverse complement strand
GTCGCTGCCTCGCACGGGCGACGAGGCACGGCCTCTGGTGGCGGCCGCGGTGCTGCTGCTGGCGGTGGGAGCCGGCCTCGGGCTGGTTGCCCGCCGGGTGCAGAGCTCTCGCGCCTGAGGACATGACCTGGTGAGGGGCCCGCGTCGGCGGGCCCCTCGTCGCGGCCGGTCGGCGCAGACGCCGGCCGACTGGCGCACCGGTTTCCGGGCCGTGACCGGAACTGCTAGACACACCCCCAAGTAGAACCTGTTTCACTTGTGGGGGAGGTGGCATGTCGGAAGCCGAGATCCTGTCGGCGCCGCTCGTGCTCGAGTATCCGTTCAAACGAACGGTCGGTCCGGTGCAGAGCGCGTTCTTGACGGGCTTGCGCGAGGGCATCGTGCTGGGCGTCCGGGCGGAGGACGGGCGGGTCCTTTGCCCGCCCGTCGAGTACGACCCGGTCACGAGCGCCGAGCTCACCGACGTCGTCGAGCTGGGCGACACAGGCACGGTGACCACCTGGTCGTGGGAGCCCGAGCCGCGCGCGAACCAGCCCCTCGACCGGCCCTTCGCCTGGGCGCTCGTGCAACTCGACGGCGCCGACACGGGGATGCTCCACGCCCTCGACGCTGGTTCGCCCGACGCCGTGACCACCGGGATGCGCGTGCGCATCCGCTGGGCCGACGAGCGCGAGGGTTCCATCACCGACATCGCCTGCTTCGAGGCGGCCGAGGCCGCGGGGACCGCCGAAGCCGACACCGGCATCGCGGGGGCCGGCGCATGAGCGGCCTCACCTTGCCGCCGTCGTTGCGCGACGTCGAGCCTGTCCGCAGCATCCGCACCCCGGCCCGCCTCGACTACACGTTCACCGCGGGGGAGGCCACCTCCCGGTTCCTCCGGGGAATCGCCGCCCGCAAGATCCTCGGCGAGCGCTGCGGCCGGTGCCACAAGGTCATCCTCCCGCCCCGCGGGTCGTGCCCCAACTGCGGCGTGCCCACCAGCGAGCAGGTCGAGCTGCCCGACCACGGCATCGTCACCACGTTCTGCGTCGTCAACGTGAAGTTCTCCGGCTCCGCCATGGAGCTGCCCTACGTGTGCGCCACCGTCGTGCCCGACGGCAGCGACATGGGGCTGTTCGGCATGGTGCAGGAGATCCCGTTCGACCAGATCCGCATGGGCATGCGCGTCGAGGCGGTGTGGGTCGACGACGACGAGCTCACCCACGACCTCGCCTCGATCAAGTGGTGGAAGCCCACCGGCGAGCCCGACGCCGACTACGAGACCTACAGGGAGCACGTCTGATGAGAGACGTCGCCGTCGTCGCCTTCGCCCAGTCGCACCACGTGCGCCGCGAGCAGGCGCGCAACGAGGTCGAGATGGTCATGCCGGTGCTCCACCAGGTGAAGGAGGAGCTGGGCATCGACCAGTCCCACATCGACTTCACCTGCTCCGGCAGCACCGACTACCTGGCCGGCTCCGCCTTCAGCTTCGTGATGACCCTCGACGGGGTCGGGCCGAAGCCACCGATCAGCGAGAGCCACGTCGAGATGGACGGCGCCTGGGCGCTCTACGAGGCCTGGGTCAAGATCCAGACCGGCGCAGCCGACACGGCGCTCGTCTACGCCTACGGCAAGTCGTCGCCCGGATCGCTGCGAGACGTGCTGTCCCGGCAGCTCGACCCGTACTACGTGGCGCCGCTCTGGCCCGACAGCGTGGGACTCGCCGCGCTGCAAGCCCGTGCCTGCCTCGACGCGGGCGTCACCACCGCCGAGGAGATGGCCGAGATCGCCGCTCGCAGCCGGCGGGCGGCCGCGGACAACCCCTTCGCCCAGCTCCAGGGCTCGGACGACCCGGCGGTGCTCCTGAAAGAGGCGGAGATCGCTGCCCCGCTGCGCCAGCACGACTGCCCGCCCGTCACCGACGGTGCGGCGGCCATCGTGCTCGCCGCCGGTGATCGCGCTCGCGAGCTCGCCGCGGCCCCCGCGTGGATCCGCGGCATCGATCACCGCATCGAGGCCCACAGCCTCGGTGTGCGCGACCTGACGACGTCACCGTCGACGTCGCTCGCCGCCGAGCGGGCGGGGGTCGGCGCCGGGTCGGTCGACATCGCCGAGCTGCACGCTCCGTTCACCCACCAGGAGGTGGTCGTGCGCCGGGCCCTGGGCCTCGGCGACGACGTGGTGGTGAACCCGTCCGGTGGTCCGCTGGCGGCCAACCCGCTCATCGCGTGCGGCCTCATCCGCATCGGCGAGGCGGCCACCCGGATCAGCCGGGGCGAGGCCGGCCGGGCGGTTGCCCATGCCACGAGCGGTCCGTGCCTGCAACAGAACCTGGTGTGCGTGCTGGAGGGGGAAGGCTGATGGCGAAGGAAAAGGTCGCGGTCGTCGGCATCGGCCAGACGCACCACCAGGCGACGCGCGGCGACGTGTCGATCGCCGGACTCGTCCGCGAGGCGGCGCTCGAAGCCCTCGCCGACGCGCAGATGACCTGGGCCGACATCGACGCCGTGGTCATCGGCAAGGCACCGGACTTCTTCGAGGGCGTGATGATGCCCGAGCTGTACCTGGCCGACGCGCTGGGGGCGGTGGG
>CAYUXB010000410.1:0-2570 GCA_964448525.1 uncultured Acidimicrobiaceae bacterium | reverse complement strand
CTCGCCGTCCGCCGGATCCGGTTCGGTGGGCGCGGGGGCGTCATCGCGCGAATCGATGGTGTCGGCCGCGTCCTCGCCGTCGTCGCCGCCGCAGGCGGCCAGGAGCGCGAGGGCCGTGAGCACCGCGAGGAGAGCACTGGATCGTCGGGTGGTCCGCCGCATGGCACGCGACCCTAGAGCCGGCGGGTGGGAGTTCGGACGCGGGCCCGTGCCCGCGGTCCTCCGGCGTCGTCGCCGTGGCGCGAACCCGGTCGGCCGGCACCGCGCCGCCGGTTCGGCGACGCGCCGCTGGCACTACCCTCTCCCGGCATGTCGGGCGACGTTGAACTGGGACGGGTGCTCGGTCGCTACGTCCTCGAGTCCGCGATCGGTGCGGGCGGCTTCGCCACCGTCTACCGGGCGCGCGACACGAGCCTCGGCCGTCCCGTGGCGCTCAAGGTGCTCGACCCCCGCGCCCACCGCAACCCGACGGTCGCCCGGCGCTTCGTCAACGAGGGGCGGGCCGTGGCCAGCCTCGACCACCCGGCCATCGTGCCCGTCTACGACGCCGGCGAGCAGGACGACCTCCTGTTCATGGCGATGCGGCTCGTCGAGGGGCGGTCGCTGGAGGAGGTCCTCGCCGACGGGCGACGCCTGGCGCCGGCGGAGATCGGGGCACTGGCGGACCGCGTCGGCTCGGCGCTCGACCACGCGCACGCCCAGGGCATCGTGCACCGCGACGTGAAGCCGTCGAACATCCTCCTCGAGGAGGACGACCCCGCCCGGGCGTGGCTGGCCGACTTCGGCATCGCCGTGACGGCCCGCACCGCCGGCCGCTACACGACGGGCACGATCGGTACGGCCGCCTACATGGCCCCCGAGCAGGCCAGGCCCAGCGAGGTGGGTCCCTCGGCGGACGTCTACTCGTTCGGCTGCGTCGTCTACGAGCTGGCGACCGGCCGGCGACCCTTCACCGGTGACGACCATGTCGCCCTGCTCATGGCACACGCCGCCGAGCCGGTGCCCCCGACCGGCGACCCGGGCCTCGACGCGGTGTTCGGCCGGGTGCTGGCCAAGGCACCCGGTGACCGTCCGGCTCCTGCGTCCGCCTTCGCCGCGGAGCTCCGGTCGGTGCTGCGCCGCCCGGGTGGCCTCCAGGTGCTGCCCGTCGCGTCCGGCCCCGGGGCCTCGCCGCGCGGGACCGTCCCGCCGCCGGACGCCGTCGTCGACTCGGACGCCACCGTCCTGTCGCCCGAGGCCGGGGCGCACCACGCGCCGACGGTGGCCGACCGCAGCGACCGGACGATGGCCTACGCCCCGGTCCGCCCGCCGCTGCCGCCGCCTCCCGGGGCGCCACCCGGCGCGCCCCCGGCTCGATCGGCTCCGCCGTCCGCCCCGCCCCCCGCCCAACCTCCGGGCCCGGGTCGCCGCCCCTCCCCGCCGGTGTCGCCGCTCCCGCGCCCGGCCGCGGACCTCCCGCCGCCGCGCGATCCGACCGTCACCCGACGCGGGCGCAGCCGCGCCCACCGCAACCTGATCTTCGGGGTCGTCGCGTTGGCGATGGCCGTCGGCGCGGTCGGGGTCTCGCTCGCGCTCGGCGGCGACGAAGGAAGCCCGGTGTGCGACGCGGCCGGCCTGTGCCTCACGCTGCCCGACGGATGGTCGACCGGCGATGTCGAGCCCGGGCGTGTCGAGCTCGAGCGCGACGGTGTGCCCGTCGGGGCCTACACGCACGAGCCGTCGACCTCCACCGGGGCGGACGGCGTGCTCAACGACGCCCGCGGGGTCGACTGCACGGAACCACCCTCGGCTGCCACGGTGGGTGGGGTCGCGGGAGCCCGTTGCGACACCACCGGGGGCGGGGTCGCGGTGGCGGCGATCGACGGCGGGAGGCTGTGGGTCGTCACGGTGGCGGGTGACGTGCCCGACGGCGAGGCCGACGACGTGATCGACGGCCTCGACCTCCGCTGATCGGGTCACGTCGACCGGGTCACGTCTCGGGTCGACGCCTGTCGGGCTGGTCACCGGTCGATCAGGTCTCGGCGCGGATCGCGGCCGGTCGACCGGGCCACGTCTCGGGTCGAGGCCGGTCGGGCCGGTCACCTCTCGGATCCGACACCGGCGAGTCGTCCCACTAGGTTCGACTCGTGGACTTCGACCTGCCGCCCGACGACGATCCTCGACGCCGTCACGTCCGCACGTGGTTGGCCGAGCATCCCTCGCCGTCGGCCCGTGATCTGGCGGAGGCCGGCCTGGTGGCCCCCCACTGGCCCCGCCCGTGGGGTCTCGACGCCGACCCGGTGCACCAGCTGATCGTCGACGACGAGCTGCGCCGAGCGGGCGTCCAGCGGCCGGTCAACCTCATCGGGATCGGGTGGGCGGGCCCCACGCTCCTCCACGCCGGGACCGAGGAGCAGAAGGATCGGTACCTCGCGCCGCTGCTGGCCGGCGAGGAGATCTGGTGCCAGCTCTTCAGCGAGCCGGGCGCCGGGTCGGACCTCGCCGCGCTCGGCACGCGCGCCGAGCGCGACGGCGACGAGTGGATCGTGTCCGGGCAGAAGATCTGGACGTCGCTCGCCCAGCACGCGGCG
>CAYUXB010000409.1:0-2571 GCA_964448525.1 uncultured Acidimicrobiaceae bacterium | reverse complement strand
TGCGCCGGAATGTGGGGTCGAGGGCGTCGGCGGCTTCTGTGGCCATGCGGACGAGTCCGTCGGCCCAGGACACGGCCCGGGCACCGGCGGCGAGACCGTCGGCCCCGGCGGCATCGGTGTCGGTGTCGGTGTCGGGGTCGGGGTCGGGGTCGTTGCGGTCGCGGAACTCGGCATCCCGCGCGGTGGTGAGCCCGAGCCGCACGAGCGCGCCTTCATCCGCAGGCAGGCAGAACTCGCCCCGGGTCCAGCCGTCGCGGCTGTCGCGCACGCGCAGCACCCGTTCGGGTTCGGCACGTTCGGCCGACCCGTCGGCCTGTTCGGGTAGGGCCGCCAACAGCCGGTCGAGCTGGGCGATCAGCAGGGTCGGTGCCAGAGCGGCGATCTCGGCGTCACGCGACGCGGGGACCCGGCGGGCGATGCGCACCATGGCGTCTTCCCCCAACCGCCCCGCCGCGAACAGGGCGAAGCACACGGGCAGGTCCGGAACGCGGCGGGCGATACGCACCAGACCCGCGGCGCGGCTGTGGGCCACGCCGGCTTTCCAGGTGACCCAGTGCTCCGGTGAGCGGATGCCCGCGCCTTGCCAGCCGTCGGCCGCGAGCAGGTCGACCAGCGCGGTGACCAGGCGGGCGACCGCCGGGTTGATCGTGCCCATCGCCTCCGCAGCGGCGGCCTCCGCGGCGCGCCAGGCCCGTTCCTGCGGCCCCGGCCCGACACCAGGCATGTCATCACCGGCCGGGGAGGCGGAAGGCAGGTCGACCACGGACATGTGCCCAACCATAACGAGGGGGTGTGACACTTTACGGGGCCCGCCAAAGCATCAATGGTCGCGACCGCCGCCTATGCGGTCCCGCATCACGACGGCCGTGACGACGGCTACACGGACGAATGGGGTCCTACGCTGCACGGTGGTGGGGCTACCGGTGCTCGACGTGCTCATGGCCAACGCGTGGCCCCCCGCTGTGGTCGAGATCCATGGCGGCTGGCGGTACCGGTGGACGCACGGCGTGACCCGGAGAGCCAACTCGGTGCTGGCCCTGGGCGACGAGGAACCGCCAGGTGACCTGGTCGACGACGCAATCGCGTTCTATCGGGCTCGCGGCGCACCCACGCTGATCCAGGTGAGCACGGCATCGACTTCGCCGGACCTGGCGCCCAGTCTGCTGGCGCGCGGCTTTCGACCGACGGCCCGGACGCTGGTGGAACGGGCGATCACGGACGATGTCGTCGCCGGCATCCGCGCTCGGCCCTACGACGTCGAGCTCACCGAGCGGCCGACCGACGAATGGTTCGACGCGTACTGGTCCGTCGAACGCGGGCGCGACCGTTCCGATGGAGACAGGACCGTGTGCCGCAATGTGCTGCTCGCACCCGACGTGCCGACGATGTTCGCCACGGCGCGCCACGGCGACGCGGTGGTGGGCGTCGGGCAGATCGTGATCGAAGGAGGCTGGGGAGGCGTCCAGTGCATGGCCACCACGCCGGCGCATCGGAGACAGGGGGTCGCCCGAGCCGTCCTGGACGGATTGGCCGAGGAAGCGCTTCGCCACGGCGCAGCACGGATGTACCTCGCCGTCATGGCGGACAACGCCGCCGCAATCCGCCTCTACCGACGTTGCGGCTTCGGACCTGCCCACGAGTACTGCTACTTCACCGCACCCACCTGAACTGCCGGTCGTTCACGCCCGCCTGGCCACGTTGCCGTGGCATCCTGGGCCTCGTGCCCGGCATCCGCATGGAGACCACCATCGCCGCCCCGCCCGACGAGGTGTGGCGCCGGCTCGCCGACATCGGCGATCACGTCACGTGGATGGCCGACGCGGCCGAGATCCGCTTCACGAGCGACCGCCGCTCGGGCGCCGGCACAGTGTTCGAGTGCGAGACGCGCGTCGGCCCGCTGCGCACGACCGACGTGATGGAGGTCACCGAGTGGCGCGATGCGGCAGCGATGGGGGTGCGCCACAAGGGGCTCTTCACGGGCACCGGCCGCTTCGCCCTCGAGCCGGCGCCGGCACCGGCTTCCGCCGACGGTCCCGCCCCCGCTGACACGCCCGCTCCGGCCGACGCCAGCCTCAGCGCCGACGCCAGCCCCAGCGCCACGAGGGACGGCCCCGGTGCCACCGTGCTGTCGTGGGAGGAGGACCTGGTCTTCCCCTGGTGGCTGGGTGGGCCCGTGGGCGCGTGGGCGGCCCGGCCGATCCTGCGGTGGGTGTGGCGCGGCAACCTGCGCCGGTTCTCCGCCCTGGTCATGGCCGACGCCACCGCCTGATACTCCCGGACGACCGCGCCCTCCTCCCCCGGCGGTGCGGGCTCGCCCAAGGCCGTAGGCCCACGGCCACGCCCGACGATCAGAACTAGTGCCGTGTCAGGGAACGTTCGTCGTTCCACGGCGAGTCAGGTTCGTCGCTGGCAAGGACGCAGGAGGAAGGCGCATCCGTAGATGCGGCGACGACGAGGACGCAGCCAGCGGCGAAGCTGGCCGGCGTGGGAGGACGCAAACGTTGCCTGACACGGCACTAGTGCCTGACACGGCACTAGAACGGCTGCGCCACCGCCAGGCAGCCGGCGAAC
>CAYUXB010000408.1:0-2579 GCA_964448525.1 uncultured Acidimicrobiaceae bacterium | reverse complement strand
GCCCCAGTCTTCCAAACTGGCTACGCGGGTTCGATTCCCGTCACCCGCTCCACGCCTCACCGCTCCAACGCCTCCCGCACCCCCACCGCCGCACGGGCGTAGGGTCCGCTCATGACGTCCGAGAGCCAGACCGTCGTCGTCGTCGGCACCGGCCGGGCCGGAGCCGTGCCCGACACGCTCGTGCTGGACCTGCAGCTGGAGGCTCAGGGAGCCACCGTGGCCGAGGCCCTCGAGGCCCTGACCCGCGCCTCGCAGGCGTGCCACGACGCGCTGCCCGGCGTCTCGCTGCGGACCTCCGGCCTCGGCGTGCACCCGCGCCACGACCACCGCGGCACCGGGGCGACGGTGGGGCACGCCGCATACCAGTCCCTGCAGCTGCGGGCCCCGGACCCGGCCGGGGCGGGCGCGGTCGTCCAGCGGCTGAGCCAGGCCGTCGGGGACGCCCTGGGCGTCAACGGCCTGCGCGCCGAGCTGTCCGACACCGCCGAGCTGGACCGGCGGGCGCGCGAGCTCGCCTTCGCCGACGCGCGCGCCAGGGCCGAGCAGTATGCCGCGCTCGCGGACCGGGCGGTCGTCGGCGTCCAGCACGTCCGCGAGCTCGTGGACGGGCCGGTGCACCCGCTCCCCCGGGGCGACGTGCGGATGGCGATGGCCTCCGGGCCGGTCGTGGAGGCCGCCGACCACGAGGTCACGGTCACCGTCGAGGTCACCTGGCTGCTCGGGGACTGACCCCCGGCACGGCTACAGCCCGAGGACCAGCCCGGCGACCAGGAAGTAGACGAGCAGGCCCGTCGCGTCGACGAAGGTCGTGATGAAGGGCGCGCTGACCACGGCCGGGTCGACGCCCAGCCGGTGCGCCACGAGCGGGATCAGGCCCCCGGCGGCGGCCGCCAGCGCGCAGACGACGATCAGCGAGAGGCTGACCACGAGCGCGACCGACCCGTCGGTGAACCACTGCGCGGGCAGGTAGGCGACCAGCCCGAGCGAGGCGCCCAGCGCCAGGCCCGTGCCGACCTCCTTGGCGACGACCGTGGACAGGTCGCCGAAGCGCACCTCGTCCACCGCCAGCGCCCGGATGACCGTGCTCGCGGACTGGGCCCCGACGTTGCCGCCGGTGCCGATGAGCAACGGGACGAACAGCGCGAGGGCGACGACCTGCTCGAGCGTCTGCTCGAAACGGTCGAGCACCGTCACCGTCAGACCGGCCGCGACGATGAGCACCAGCAGCCACAGCACCCGGCCGCGGGCCAGGCCCAGCACCGAGGTCTTGAGGTAGGGGCGGTCGAGGCGCTCCCGCCCGGAGGTGCGCGCGGTGTCCTCGTCCTCCTCGAGCTCCAGCACCCGCATCGCGTCGTCGACCGTAAGGATGCCGACCAGGTGGTCGTCGGCGTCGACGACCGGCACGCCGACCGCACCGTGGTCGCGCACCAGCAGGGCTCCGGCCTCCTGGTCCTCGTCGGCGCGCACCAGGATCGGCTCGCGCATGACGGCGGTCAGCGGGGTGTCCTGCGGGGAGGTGATGAGCCGGCGCAGGGAGACGACGCCCACGACCCGGGACGCCTCGTCGAGGACCGGCACCACGTAGACGGTCTCGGCCGCGTCACCGATCGTGCGGATCCGCTCCAGCGCCTGCCCGACGGTCTCCTGGGCCGGGACGCTGACCACGGCGGGGGTGGTCCAGCGCCCGACGCTCTCGACGGGATGACGCAGGATGGCCTCGGTCGTGCGCCGCTCCTCCTCGGGCAGCGAGGCGAGCAGCTGGCGGCCCAGCGTCTCGGGCAGGCCGTCGAGGGTGCGGGCCCGGTCGTCCGGGTCCAGGTCGGCCATGAGCTCGGCCGTCTCGACGGGCGACAGCTGCTCGAGCAGCTCCGCCTGCAGGGCCGGGTCGAGGATCGTGAAGGCGCGCAGCCCGGTGTCGCGGGGCAGCACCCGGAAGGCGGCCGCGCGGTGCGGCGGCTCCATCCGCTCCAGCTCGTCGATGACCAGCCGCAGGTCGGCGCCCCGCAGGAGGGCGCGCAGGCCGGTGACGTCGCCCGAGCGGGCCTGGCGCCGTGCCTCCTCGCGCGCCTGGCGGGCGGCGGCGTCGCCGTCGCGCCGGTGACGCAGACGCCAGCTCACGCCAGAGGCGGCAGGGTGCCGTCGGTCTCGTAGGCGCTGATCATGCCGATCCGGCGCAGGTGCCGCTCGTCGTCGGAGAAGGGCGTGGCCAGGAACGCCGCGACGATGGCCCGCGCCTCCTCCGCCGAGTGCATCCGGGCGCCGACCGAGACCACGCGCGCGTCGTTGTGCTCGCGGGCGAGGGCCGCGAGCTCGGGCTTCCAGGCGAGCGCGGCCCGCACCCCGGCCACCTTGTTGGCCGCGATCTGCTCGCCGTTGCCGGATCCGCCGAGGACCACCCCCAGGCTGCCGTCGTCGGCGGCGACGGCCTCGGCCGCCCGGAGCACGAAGACCGGGTAGTCGTCGAGGGCGTCGTAGTCGAGCGGGCCGTGGTCGACGACGTCGTGGCCCTGCTCCGCGAGCCAGCGGACGAGGTCGCGCTGCAGCTCGTAGGACGCGTGGTCACCGCCGATGTGGACGCG
>CAYUXB010000407.1:0-2602 GCA_964448525.1 uncultured Acidimicrobiaceae bacterium | reverse complement strand
GTGCGCGACGAGGCGGCCGTCGAGGCTCTCGCCGCCGCCGCCTTCGACCGTTTCGGCACCGCCCACGTGCTGTGCAACAACGCGGGTATCGGCGTCGGCGGCCTCGCCTGGACCGTGCCCGCCGACCGCTGGCGCTGGATCGTCGAGGTGAACCTGCTCAGCGTCGCCCACGGCATCCGGGCGTTCGTGCCCCGCATGATCGACCAGGGCGAGGGCCACGTCGTGAACACCGCCTCGGCGGCCGGCCTGCTCACCGGCCCCGCCATGTCGCCTTACTACGCCACCAAGCACGGGGTCGTGGCGCTGTCCGAGTCGCTGTACTTCGACCTCCACCTCGTCGGCGCCCCGGTCGGGGTGTCGGTGCTGTGCCCCGAGTGGGTGCGCACGCAGATCGCCGACTCCGAGCGCAACCGACCCGACGGCGTCGGCGAGATGCCCCTGCCCGGAGGTGCCGCGGCGCGCGCCACGGCCGAGGCCGCGAACGACGCCGAGGGCCCTGACGGCGCTGAGGCCGCGGATGACGCCGAGGCCGCGGATGTCGCTGAGCCGACGCCGGCACCCACCATGGGCGACTTCGTGCGCACCCTGGTCGACGGCGGCCTCGAACCCACCGACGTGGCGGGGATGGTGCTCGACGGCATCCGCTCGGGCCGGTTCTGGATCACGACCCACCCGACCACGGTCGACTCCGCCCGCAAGCGCTGGGACGCCATCGCCTCCGACGGCACGCCCGCCCTCTGGGAGATCACCCCCGGCTGACGGCCCCGTCGGGCTGACCGACCGACAGGACCTGATCGACCCCACCCTCGACAAATCCCACTCTCTGCACTAGACCACTGCGGAGCGTCGCCAGACGATGCTTCGGCCGGTTCGGTTCGTTCGTTCACGCGAACTCGGTCCGGAAGCGACTCGTGGCGGCGGGCGGCGTGCGATCGACGCACGAGCGGACCACGAGGAGGCGGCGCGATGACGCACCCGGTCGAATGGCAGGTCGGTGGGCCCACCCGAACGCGGAGGTGGTCGATGATCACCGCGGGAGTCGCTGCCGTTGTGGGTGCGGCGGCGCTGACGGGCTGCGCTGACGAGGCCGACGATGCAGCGAGCACCGACACAACACCGGCGGAGCAGACGACGACCGTGGTCACCGCGGCGGCCACCCCAGAGACCACCGAGGCGCCCACGACCGAGAGCACCAGCCCGCCTGACGACGAGTCCGGCGATTCCGACGACTACGCGGTCGGCGAGACCGGCCACACCGGCGACTTCGACGTCACCCTGCACGCTGTCGAGGATCCGCTTCAGCCGGCGAACGAGTTCGATCAGCCAACGCCCGGGAACCGGCTCGTCGGCGTCGAGGTGACGCTCACGAACACGGGGGACGATCCGCAAACCTTCTCGTCCCTACTCGCGGCTGAGCTCACCGATTCGCTGTCACGACCCTGGACCGTCGCCCTGGCGGGACTGGATCGCCCGCAGGTCGACGGCGACGTTCCACCCGGTGAATCGCGGCGGGGTTGGATGACGTTCGACGTCGCGGAGGACGCCGACGCCCTGCGCCTGCGCGTGAAGGGCAACCTCACCGCGGAGGGAGCCGTCTTCGTACTCGGATGACCGGTCGAGAGGAATGGCAGGCTGGAGCCCGCCGCAACTCCGGCAACCCGCCCGGCGAGCCGGAGGCCGCTCAGCCGTCGACCTGCCAGGACATCGGCGCGCCCTGCCCCTGGAGCATCACCGTGCCCGGCATCACGTGGAGGCGCCACGGCCGCAGCCGCAGGATGCCGAACGACGGCGACGACGGGTCGTCCCAGCCCCCGATGATGGCCGGGTCGTAGCCGACGGGCGCCGGCGCGGTGGTGAGCGCCTGCCAGCCGGCGGCGCGGCCCTCGTCGGTGTGGTCCCAGGTGGCGTGGCACTGGGCGGTGCAGGTGTCGTGCTCGGGCACCCAGTAGGTGAACGAGATGAACGGGTGGGCGTCGAGGTGGGCGCGCTTCGGGGACAGCGGGCTGGTCGCGACGATGCCCGTGAGCTGCTCGCCGTCCCAGGTCCACAGCGGATGTAGGACGCGGCTCCACGACCGGCCCTGGTCGTCCACCGTGGCGCCGCTCGCCCACACGATGCGGTGCGCCATCTCGACGAAGGCGGGGGCGATCTGGTCGAGGGATGTCATGCCGCGAGTGTTCCAGCCCCCCAAGCGATTTCCACGACAGATCTGGTCGCTGGAGCGACCAGATCTGTCGTGAAAATCATCCTTTGGGCGGGCGAGCGACCGGCTACCCGGCGGTGCCCAACGCCTCGATGGCGGCGGTGACGGCCAGCGTGCGGCGGGCCTGCTCGACGTGCAGGTTCTCGACCATGCGCCCGTCGACGGTGACGACGCCGCGACCCTCGGCCTCGGCCTGCTCGAACGCCTCGATGATGCGCCGCGCCTTGTCGACCTCGTCGGCCGTCGGGGCGAACACGCGGTTGCACGGGTCGAGCTGGCTGGGGTGGATGAGCGTCTTGCCGTCGAAGCCCATCTGCCGGCCCTGCACGCACTCGGCCTCGAACCCCTCGGCGTCCTTGATGTCGTTGTAGACGCCGTCGAGGATCACCTTGCCGGTGG
>CAYUXB010000406.1:0-2607 GCA_964448525.1 uncultured Acidimicrobiaceae bacterium | reverse complement strand
CGTCGGCGAGGGGCAGGTTGGTGGTGTAGCCGGTGTGCGCGAGGGCCATCACGTGCGTCGCCGAGGGGCGCGGTCCGGCGGCGGCCAGCAGCGTGTCGACCGAGACGCCCGTGAAGCTCATGCCCAGCTTCGACCACGTGGTCACGCAGTGGATGTCGCCGTCGTAAGACGAGGCGGGCAGGGCGTGGATCTCGTCCCAGCTCCACATGGTCGGGCGCTCTACCTCGCCCTCGACCGTGAACGTCCACGTGTCGGTGGGGATGTCGGGGGTGACCTCGGCGTTGAGGACGGGCCAGTCGTCCCGTGCGTCGTACTGGCCGGGTGGCAACCGGGGATCGCGCCCGGCCCGTTCCCGACCCGTGAACCCTCGCGTGATCTTGGCCATCAGGCAGTCTGGCCCGTGCGTCGGCGTCTGCGCACCGATGCCGTCAGTCGGTCGTGCTCCCGGTGGCGGGCGGCGGGGCCGTCTGCAGCAGGCCGTCGATCAGCCGGGCCACCGACTCCATCGTGGTGAAGAGCGACCCGCCGGCCAGGCTCGGGTCGAGGCCGGACAGCAGCTCGATGCCGAGGAAGAGCGCGGCGACGCCCGAGGTCAGGTCGTCGCGGGGCAGCACGGCGCCGAAGGGGGTGTCGGCCAGCAGGCGGTCGATCGTGTCGCCCACCAGGGCGGTCCACGGGTGGAGCGACTCGGCGATGCCGCGCGACAGCTCCTCCGAACCGACCGCGCCGGCCAGCACCTGCGTGAGGGCGGCGACCGTGCCCTCCTGGAACTCCTCGTCGTGCAGCCGGCGGGCGACCGCCACCAGCTCGGTGAGCGAGGACACCGACGCCAACGTGGGGGCGTACAGGGCCGAGCGGCGCTCGCTCTCGCTGCGGGCCACCGCCACCAGCAGACCCTCCACCGACCCGAAGTGGTAGAAGATCAGCGCCTGGTTGAACCCGCCGTGTCGGGCGATCGCCCGGGCGCTGATGCCGGCGATGCCCTCGTCGCGCAGCGCTTGGAGCGCGGCCTCGACGATGCGGGTGCGGGTGTGCTCGGCGCCGTGCCGGCTGCGGGCGCCCCGCGTCGGCCGCGTGGCGGCGGGTGGTGGCTGCGGGCCCATGGTCACCCGAGCGCCGTGAGCGGCGTCGAGAGGTAGCGCGGGTCCATCAGGTTCTCGAGCGCCCACGTGGCGTATGCACGCGGGAACCGGCCGAGCCCCTCGCCGACGGTCGTCTGGTTGAGGTGTCCGACCGATCGCCGGGCTTCGTCCGCGTAGCGGTCGGCGGCGCTGAGCGCCTCGGCGATTGTGCCGGACCGGCGCACCAGGTCGATGGCGTGATCGACGTCGGGTGCCCCACCGGCGCTGTCGATGATGCTGCGGTGCAGCTCGTCGCCGAGGGGCCCGGCCAGGGCGGCGAGCACCGGCATGGTGTAGACGCCGCTGGCGATGTCGTTGCCGGTGGGCTTGCCCAGGCGGTTCTCGTCACCGATCAGGTCGAGCACGTCGTCGAGCACCTGGAAGCCCATGCCGAAGGCGTCGCCGAAGCGCGCGAGAGCCTGCGCGCTCGCCCCGTTGAGGCCGGCGCAGAGGGCGCCGAGCCGGCACGCGCACTCGAACAGCGCTGCGGTCTTGCCCCGCACCGAGGCCAGGTGGGCCTCGATGGTGCGGCCCGGGTCGAACACGTCGCGCATCTCGAGCACCTGGCCTTCGCACAGGTCGCCGAGGGCGACGGCGATGAGTCGGGCCGCTTCCTGGCTGACCCCCGCAGCCAGCTCGGCGGCCCGGGCGAGGATGTAGTCGCCGGCGAGCACCGCGTGGTTGATGCCCTCGACAGCGTTGATCGTGGGGCGTCCGCGGCGCGTGTCGGCCTCGTCGAGGATGTCGTCGTGGACGAGCGACCCGACCTGTACCAGCTCGACGGCCGCGGCCGCGTCGACCACCCGGTCGTCGAAGACGTCGCCCGTCGCGGCGGCCACGATCGTCAGCAGCGGGCGCAGCCGCTTGCCGCCTGACGCCGCCACCCGGGCCGAGGCGGGGCCGAGGAGGGCGCCGTTCTGGCCGAGAGCGGCGGTGATGCGCTCGTCGACCGCGGCCAGGCGGTCGGGGAGGTCGGCGATGCCGAACAGCGACGCGAGCCCGGCGGGCGACAGGTCGGGAGTGTCGACCGTCGCCCGGCGGGGCAACGTGGTCACACGATCGGACGGGGCGGGGTCCATCGGACTCTCCTCGAGGGCTCCGGGGGCGAGCACCTGCTCGTGAGCGAACGCTTTGAGCGTACGCTCAACTTCCGGTCCTTCTCAAGGGTCGGGGTCGTGACGTGCGCCACGGGCCGGTGGCGTCAGCCATGGTCAGGTTTTCCTTGCGCTACGCATTGCGGTTGCGCGACAACTGTTCTCGGTCACTGGGGTTCACGAGAGTGATCGCACACGCGCCGGGTGGGGGACAAGGGGGAAAGATCGATGACCGAGACTCGTGAGGCACAGTCGCGCCTGGTCAGGGGCGTCACCGTTCTGTTGTCGCTGGTCGGTTTGGCCTTCGGGTTCACCAGCCCGTCGGACGCCACCCACGACTAGGACGCTGTTGAACAAGGCGCATCTTGGCTGGTGGTCGTAGGGTCGTGGTG
>CAYUXB010000405.1:0-2638 GCA_964448525.1 uncultured Acidimicrobiaceae bacterium | reverse complement strand
AGCGGCTCGAGCGGCCCCAGCGGTTCCCGCGGGGCCCGCGCCGTCGTCGTCCACCTGCACCTCCAGCACGTCGTCGGCCCGTCGCAGCCGCACTGTGGCATGGCCCGCCCCGGAGTGCCGCACGACATTCGTGAGCGCCTCCTGCACGATGCGGAACGCCGCCAGGCTGAGGCCCGCCGGTAGCCCCGTGGCCAGGCCGTCGTGGCACTCGACGCCCACGTCCAGCCCGGTGCCGCGGGCCCGCTCGACGAGGGCGTCGAGGTCGCCGAGCCCGGCCGTCGGCGCGAGCGGCGCCGTCTCCCCGTCGCTGTGGCGCAGGACGTCGAGCACCGAGCGGAGTTCGCCGAGGGCGTCCTTGCTGGCGTCCTTGATGGCGGCGAGCGCGCTCTGGACCTGGTCGACGTCGATGCGGTCGGGTCTGGTCTCGACGAGGTGCAGGGCCACGCCGGCCCGCACGTTGATCAGCGAGATGTCGTGGGCGAGCACGTCGTGCAGCTCGCGGGCGATGCGGAGGCGCTCCTCGCCGGCGAGGCGCCTGGCCTCCTCGGCGCGCGCCTCTGCCCGTTCGGCCGCGCGGTCGAGCCAGCTCTGGGCCAACTCGGTGCCGACGGCCAGCACGAGCAGCCAGGCGGCGAGCCCGATCGCCGCGCCCCACTCGGGCCAGTGCTCGTCGGCGGCGAGCCACGGCGCCACCCAGGCGCTCAGCACGTAGCCGACCGCCAACCCCGTCCAGGCCAGGCGCCGGTGGCCGCGCATCGCCGCGTTGACGTACGCGATGAGCAGGGAGATGAAGATCGGCCCCATCGGGTAGTCGAACAGGACGTAGGTCATCGTCGCGGCGAAGGCGACGACGTAGGCCACCCCCGGCGACCGGTAGCGCAGCAGCAGCCCCGTCGGACCGATGAGCAGCAGGGCCACGGCGAACACGTCCATCGACCGCGACTCGGGCTGGTGGCCCGACGCCACGAGCGTGACGGCCACCTGCACCACCGCCGCGACCACGGCACCGACGACCAGCCGCGCGCGCGTCGACGGGGCGAACCCGGGCGCGAGGGCGTCGGCGGCGGTCACGTCTCGCACGGTACGGCGGGCGACGCCGGCCGTCATCGTCTCCCGGGCGGCTCGGCCCCTACCGCGAGCGTGGTAGCGAGCGAGCTCGCTCCGGGGATGCCACGCTCTGCTGATGACGCCCCTGTCCATGACGCCGGACGACCTGGTCGAGATCGAGCAGATCCGTCAGCTCAAGTACCGCTACGTGCGGTTCATCGACACCAAGCGCTGGGACGACCTGGCCGAGCTGTTCACGGCCGACGCCACGGCCTCCTACGGGGGTGGCGCGACCGAGCGCTCGGGGCGCGACGCCATCATGGCGTTCCTCGTCGATGCCATGGCCGACGAGGAGATGCTGACCAGCCACAAGGTCCACCAGCCCGAGATCACGTTGACCGGGCCCGAGCGCGCCACCGGCGTGTGGGCGCTCGACGACGTCGTCGTGCTCGGCCGTCTGGGCATGACCGTGCGGGGGGCCGCGTACTACGACGACCGCTACGCGAAGGTCGACGGTGACTGGCGCATCGCCCACACCGGCTACCGCCGCGTGTTCGAGGAGATCGAGCCACGGCGCCCCGATCTGAAGCTGACGGCGAGCTGGTGGGGCACCGACGGGCGGTCGAGCCTGCAGTGATGCCAGTCGGCGCCGGGGGGCCGAGGTGGGGACAACCCCACCCGCGCGACACCCGGCTGCGTCATGGTGGCCCGGGCCGCAGCTGCTTACCGTTGTCGCTGTGATCAGAGACCTGCTCCGGCCGTGGCACGAGGCGTCGACCTGGTGGTCGCTCACCCACGTCATTGTCGACCCGCTGATGGGTGCGGTCACCTTCACCGTGTCGGTCGTGCTGCTGGCCATGAGCGTGGCACTGCTGATCACCTTCCCGTTCGCCCTCCCGTTCATCTGGGGCCTGGCCGTCAGCAGCCGGGCGATGGCGGCGGTCGAGCGGTCCCGGCTCGCCGCTCTGCTGGGCGAGACGATCGCGGATCCGGTCCCGCCGCTGACCACGCGTTCGCCCTGGAAGCGGTTCGTCGAGCGCGGCCGGTGCGGTCCCCGCTGGCGCGAGCTCGTCTACAACCTGCTGGCGTTGCCGCGCGGCGTGATCACCTACGCGGTCGCGGGCATCGCCTGGTGCGGGTCGGTGGCACTGCTGTTCCTCCCGCTCTACGTGTCATCGCTGCCGGGCGGCACCGCGAAGTTCTCCCTGTTCGAGGTGTCCCAGGGCCCCGCCGCCTGGCTGGCCACCCTGGTCGGCGCCCTCGGTCTGGCTGTCGCCGCCCCGTGGGCGACCCGCGGCATGGCCCGGCTCGATCTGGCGTGCGCCCGCTGGCTGCTCGCTCCCCGGCGCGACGAGGCGCTCGACGAGCAGGTGTCCCGGCTGGAGACCAGCCGGGCCGCCGCGGTCGACAGCGCCGAGTCCGAGCGCCGGCGGATCGAACGCGACCTCCACGACGGTGCCCAGCAACGGCTGGTCGCGCTGGCCATGGGCCTCGGCACTGCCAAGGAGCGGCTCGAGGCCGACCCGGAGGGTGGGCGCCAGCTCGTCGCCGACGCCCACGAGGAGGCCAAGGCCGCCCTCAAGGAGATCCG
>CAYUXB010000404.1:0-2652 GCA_964448525.1 uncultured Acidimicrobiaceae bacterium | reverse complement strand
ACACGGTGTCGAAGTCGAAGAACGGCACCACCGACGCTCGCGACCGCATCAACGAACTCGAACGCAAGGTCGCCGAGCAGGCCAAGCAGCTCGAGGAGCGGGCCCAGCCCACGCTCTCCGGCCTCGGCACCCGGGTCGAGCAGCTCCTCCGGCTGGCCGAGGAGCAGGCCAAGGAGCACCGGGGCGAGTCCAAGCGCGAGGCGGAGAAGCTGATCGCCGCCGCCCACCTCGAGTCGAAGGAGGTGGTGGAGAAGGCCCGAGCCGTCGCCACCGCCGTCAAGACCGCGGCCGAGCGCGAGGCGAGGGCCACCCGCGACTCCGCCGAGCGCGAGGTCAACGAGCTGCGGAACAACACCCGCCGCGAGGTCGACGCCATGCGGGCCGAGGCCGAGCGCGAAACCACGCAGCTCCGCACGACCACCGACCACGAGGTCGCCGAGCACCGCGCCACCGCCGAGCGCGAGATCGCCACCGTCCGCGCCACGGCCGAGCGCGAGATCATCGAGCTGCGCAACGTCGCCTCCCGCGAGGCGGAGGAGAAGCGCGCCGCGGCCTCCAAGCTGCTCACCAAGGCGAAGGAGAAGCGCGAGGCGGAGCTGCAGGCGCTCGAGCTCGAGCTGGCCGAGCGCCGGGAGAAGGCCGAGCGCGAGGAGGGCGAGCGCCACGACGCCGCCATGGCCGCCACCCAGAAGCTGGTGGCCGAGGCCGAGCAGCGGGCCAAGGCCGCCGACACCCGGGCCAAGGAGATCGACACCGCCGCCGAGCAGCGCCGCAAGGACAGCGAGGCCGAGTCGAACGACATCCTCGACAAGGCCAAGTCGTTCGCCGAGCGCTCCGTCGCCGACGCCAAGTCGGAGGCCGACCAGCTGGTGTTCGAGGCCAAGACCCACGCCGAGGTCACCAAGCAGGCGGCCGAGCGCGAGGTGGCCGAGCTCACCCGCCAGCGCGACGCCGTGACGGGCCAGCTCACGCAGCTCCGGGAGATGCTGTCCGGGCTCGCCGGGCTCGGCACGCTGCCGGGCACCGAACAGAAGGCCGTCGAGGAGGCCGCGGAGGCCGCCGAGGACATCCAGGAAGCCGTCGAGGACGTGGTCGAGCAGGCGATCGACACCGGCGAGGCCCAGGCCGAGGCCGCCGACGCCGCCAAGGACACGAACGGCTCCGGTCCCAACGTCAAGGTCGGCGGGTGAAGCTCGGGCTGATCGCGGGCTACTGGCCCTCGAGCGGTCCGCCACCCGACGCCGCCGACCAGATCGCCGCCGCCGAGGAGCTCGGCTTCGACTCGATCTGGACGTCCGAGGCCTACGGGTCCGACTGCTTCACCCCGCTCGCCTGGTGGGGCTCGCAGACCGAGCGGGTCAAGCTCGGCACGGCGATCACGCAGATCTCCGCCCGCACACCGGCATCCACGGCCATGACCGCCATCACGCTCGACCACCTGTCGGGCGGGCGGATCATCCTCGGTCTCGGCGTGTCCGGGCCCCAGGTGGTCGAAGGCTGGTACGGGCAGGACTACGCCAAGCCGCTCGCCCGCACCCGCGAGTACGTCGACATCGTGCGGCGCATCGTCGCCCGCGACGAGCCTGTGTCCTACGCCGGCGAGCACTACGCCATGCCGCTGCAGGGCGGCACCGGGCTCGGCAAGCCGCTCAAGTCGATCGTGCGCCCGCTGCGCACCGACATCCCGATCTACCTCGGGGCGGAAGGGCCGAAGAACGTGGCACTGGCCGCCGAGATCGGCGACGGCTGGCTGCCCATGTTCTTCTCCCCGAAGGCCGACGACTTCTACCGCGCCGCGCTGGCCGAGGGGTTCGCCCGCCCGGGTGCCCGCCATGCGGCCGACGACTTCGAGGTCGCCTGCGTTGTCCCGGTCGTGCCCGGCGACGACGTCGAGGCCTGCGCCGATCTGCTGCGGCCGAACCTGGCGCTCTACATCGGCGGCATGGGGGCTCGCGACCGCAACTTCCACAAGGACGTGTTCGAGCGCCTCGGTTACGGCGCCGAGTGCGAGAAGATCCAGGACGCCTACCTCGACGGCCGCAAGGCCGACGCAGCCGCGGCGGTGCCCACGGCCATGGTCGAGGATGTCTACCTCGTCGGGCCGCCGGACAAGATCCGCGACGACCTCGCCCGCTGGCGCGAGACCTGCGTGACCTCCCTGCTGGTCGCCGGCCCGCGCGACCTCCTCGCCCAGATCACCGAGATCGTCAACGGCTAGGCGTTCGGCCACGCACAGCGACGTTCCGCTTCACAAAGTGGCCGTCCGGGTGTACGTTCGCCGTGAGCCCCCTGAGACTTTGGATGACCATCGAAAGATGATCACCAGAGGTTCAGGGGGCTCGACTGCGCCCCGGCGGGCTGGCCCTCAGCTCTCGAACGCCTCCGGCGGAGGACAGGCGCACACGAGGTTGCGGTCGCCGTAGCCGCCGTCGATGCGGCTGACCGGCGGCCAGTACTTGTCGCCCCGCACGCTCGACACCGGGTAGGCGGCCTCCTCGCGCGTGTACGGGCGGGTCCACTCGGCGGCCAGCAGGTCCTCCGCCGTGTGGGGCGCGTGGGCCAGCGGGCTCTCGTCGTGGGGCCACTCGCCGGCGGCCACCCGGTCGATCTCCGCCCGGATGGCGATCATGGCGTCGCAGAAGCGGTCGATCT
>CAYUXB010000403.1:0-2657 GCA_964448525.1 uncultured Acidimicrobiaceae bacterium | reverse complement strand
CTGGGGAGCCATGCCGCGCTGGCCTGGTCGGTGGGCCTGGTGACGGCCTTCTCGTTCGTCGAGGAGACCCTGATGCACTCGACCACGCTGGCGGACTACCTGGGCATGGACCCGGGCTACTTCGCCTCGATCGCGGTCGGCGGCGCCACCGCGCCGCTCATGGCCGTCCAGGCCGCCCTCGCGATCGACGCCGGGCTGGCCGAGACCGTGCTGTGCGTGCGTGGCGACAACACCCGCTCGGGGATCAGCTCGTCGGGCATGATCGCGATGGCCCGCGAGATGAGCCACGGCGCCTACGAGGCGCCCTTCGGCCTCACCACGATCGGCGGCTACGGCCTGCTGGCCCAGCGCTACATGCACGAGCACAACGTGCCCCAGGAGGCGCTCGCGGCGGTCGTCGCGACCCAGTCCGAGCACGCCGCGCTCAAGTGGAACGCGATGCTGCGCGACCCGGTCACGGTCGAGGACGTCATGAACGACCGGTGGATCGCCACCCCGTTCCACGCCATGGACTGCTCGCTGGTCTCCGACGGCGCGGCGGCCTTCATCGTCACGACCGCGGACCGCGCGAAGTCGATGCGCCCGAAGCCGGTCTACATCACCGGCATCGGCGAGGGCTACTCGCACCAGTACATCACCTCGGCCACCTCGGTCGACGGCGTGCGCCAGGGCCTCGGCCGGGCCGGCCGGCGCGCCATGGAGGTCGCCGGGATCACCCCGCAGGACCTCGACGTGGCCGAGATCTACGACTCGTTCAGCTTCACCCCGCTGATCGCGCTGGAGGGCTTCGGCATCTGCGGCCCCGGCGAGGCCGGCGACTGGGTCCTCGAGGGCAACGCCAAGCTCGGCGGCAAGCTCCCGATGAACACCCACGGCGGCCTGATCCGCCAGGCCCACCTGGGCGCCATGCACCACATCGTGGAGGCGACCCTGCAGCTGCGCGGCGAGGCCGACGACACCGGGCGGGGCGGGGGCGACCACCAGGTGCCCGACGCGAAGCTCGCGATCACGAACGGCTCCGGCGGGATCCTGGCCGCCACGAGCGCGCTGGTCCTGTCGAGCGAGCCGCCCTCGGCGGCCTAGGGCAAGGGGAGACGAGACACATGAGCGAGCAGTCCACGAAGCCGGCCTACACGAAGCCCCTCCCCGACATGCGCCCCGAGGGCGATCACTGGTGGGAGGCGATGCGCAACCACACCTTCCTGCTGCCGACCGACTCCTCGGGCAAGCCCTTCTGGTACCCGCGGGCGCTCGTCCCCGGCACCCTGGAGCCGGTCCAGTGGGTCGAGTCGCAGGGCACCGGGACGGTCTACACCTACTCGGTCCACTACTTCGGCCCGAGCAAGGCGTACAAGGGCGACCCCCCGCACACCGTCGCCCTGATCGAGCTGGACGAGGGCGTGCGGATGATGTCCAACCTCGTCAAGGACGAGGAGGGCTACCCCTCCATCGACCCGGACGACGTCTCCATCGGCATGAAGGTGCGTCTGGTCTTCCACGACGTCACCGACGAGATCACGCTGCCCAAGTTCGTCGCCGCCTAGCGCGAACCGGGTACTGCACGGACAGTCACGGCACCTAAAGGGGAACAGACAGACATGGGCGAGTGGAGCGACTGGTACGCGCGGGAGGATCCGAGCACGTGGGTCCTGGCGGAGGTCCTGAAGCGGCGGGCGAGCGAGACCCCCGACCGTGACTACCTGAAGTTCGCCGACAATCCGTGGGTCAGCTACGGCGAGGTCAACTCCCGCGCCAACCGGATCGCCAACGCCCTGATCGCGCGCGGCGTGCAGCAGGGCGAGTCGGTCAGCGTGATGCTGCCCAACTGCGAGGAGTTCATCCCGGTCTGGTACGGGATCCTGAAGGCCGGCGCGGTGATGAGCTCGATCAACACCGCCTACAAGGGCGACTTCCTCTCCTGGACCATCAACCTGGTCGAGGCGAAGAAGCTCGTGATCTCCGACCAGTACCTGGACCGCCTCGACCTGATCAAGGGCGAGCTGCCGCTGCTCGAGCACGTGATCGTGATGCAGACCGGCGCCGGCCAGGGCCCCGAGCCGAGCCTCAAGTGGGAGCCGCTGTCGGCGCTGATGGAGGGCTCGGACGCCGAGCCCGACGGCGTCACCTACTCGTGGACCGACGACGCCCGGATCATGTTCACCTCGGGCACGACCGGCCGCTCGAAGGGCGTCATCAAGCAGAACGCCGCCGACTACTTCTCTGCGCGCGGCCTGCTGGAGGTCGTCTCGGCCACTGCCGGCAAGTCGGTGGAGTCGCTCTCCGAGGACACCTTCTTCAGCTGCCTGCCGCTGTTCCACTCCAACGCCCAGGTGCTGTCGGGCTACCCGGCGCTCGTGGCCGGCGGCCGCGTCGCCTACACCGAGCGCTTCTCCTCGAGCCGCTTCTGGCAGCAGGTGATCGACGCCGAGGCCACGATCTTCAACTCGATCGGCGCGGTCTCCTACTTCATCTGGAACATCCCGGAGTCGGACCTGGACCGGGCCCACAAGGTCCACACCTGCTTCGCGGCGCCGGCGCCGAAGGACATCTACAACGAGTTCCAGGAGCGCTTCGGGGTCAAGTTCATCGAGGGCTACGGCCTCACCGAGACCGGCATGGCGACCTACATGGACCCCACCAAGCCGGGCGTCCCGGGC
>CAYUXB010000402.1:0-2657 GCA_964448525.1 uncultured Acidimicrobiaceae bacterium | reverse complement strand
ACCTTCACGCGGGCGAAGTCCTCGGCTGTGGCGCCGTACAGGTCCATGCGCCGCCGGGAGTAGAGGGCGAAGTACGCCGGGTTGGTCATGCCCAGCAGGCGGAAACGCAGCCAGTCCGGGTCGTCGTAGCGCTCGCCCGCGTTCGGGGCGAGGAAGCCCTTGGGCGTGGTGTCCGCGCCCACCACGAGCGCGACATCGCACATCCCGGCCAGGATGCGCGCCCGTGCGGTGTCGAGCGCCTGGGCCCCGGTGGCGCAGGCGGCGTAGGCCGTCGCGACCCGGGCGCCGTTCCAGCCGAGGGCCTGGGCGAAGGTGGCGCCGGCGACATAGCCGGCGTAGCCGTTCCGGACGGTCTCGCCGCCGACGACGAGCTGCACGTCGGCCCAGTCGAGCCCGGCGTCGGCGAGCGCGGCCCGACCCGCGTGCACGCCATAGGTCTGGAACGGACGACCCCACTTGCCCCAGGGGTGCATCCCCACGCCGGCGACGGCGACGTCGTTGCTCACGGGTTCTCCTCCCCGGCGTCGACACCCGCCACGGAAGCGACGGCGCCCGCACCGGCGGAACCCGCGGCGGAAGCGGCAGCGATGGGGGGATCCGCGACCGGCTCCTCGGGGTCGAGCGGCTTCCAGCGCCAGATGGTACGGGTCACTCCCTCGTCGTCGGTGTAGAGCGGCTCCACGACCAGCTCGACCGGCGCACCGACGGTCAGGTCGTCGACGCCGAAGCCGTCGGCCACCTGGCCGAGCACGACGAGGCCCTCGGCCTCGAGCTCGACGGCGGCCAGGGCGAACGGTTCGTACGTCTCGACCCGGGGGATGTAGGGCGGCGGCGGCTGGTAGCGGGCGTCGGTGTAGGACCACACGCGGCCTCGGCGGGACAGCTCCACCTCGTCGAAGTCCTCGCTGGTGCATCCCGGGTTGCGGCAGAAGGCCGCCTCCCGCGGGAAGAACACGGTGCGGCAGGCGGCGCAGCGGGAACCGAGCAGAGCGGGACGCTCGCCGGTCGTGAACCATCCCTCGATGGCGGGGCTCGTGGTCGCTGTCGCCAAGGCGATCCTCCCGGAACGAGTCATGTGACCCAGGTCATACCGCCTGCGGTGCGCCGATTCCTGACACACCGTCAGACCTTGGGCGGCAGTGTGGCACAGCCCGGGTTTGAGGGCGAGTCGTCCACGTGGTAGGCAGGCAGATCGCAAGTGCGAAATGTCGGGTTTTGGGGGAGCCAAACCCTTGATGCAGCACACCGAGTTCACCAAGACCGAGCGCGAAGCTCTCAAGGCCATCTACCGCTTCACGCGGGATGGCTCCGAGGCGCACACCGGCGCGCTCGCGGACCGGCTCGGCCTCTCCCCCGGCACCGTCACCACCCTCGTCAAGCGTCTGGCCGACCGCGGCCTCGTCGATCACCGGCCGTACCAGGGCGTCACGTTCACCGACGACGGCCGCCGGGCGGCCGTGGCCGCCATCCGCCGCCACCGCATCGTCGAGCGCTTCCTCGCCGACATGCTCGGCTACGCCTGGAACGAAGCCGACGAGCTGGCGGTGTCGTTCGAGCACGAACTGCCGGACGAGGTCACCCAGCGCCTGTTCGTGGCGCTCCACCGGCCGACGACCTGCCCCCACGGCTTCCCGATCCCGCAGCCCGAGGCCGCCGACCTGCCGAACACCCCCGAGCTCTACGACCTCGAGCCGGGTGACGTGGCCGAGGTGGCCGTGTCAGGGTCGACCGACGCGGAGATCCTGTCGTTCCTCGGCACCCTCGGCGTGGTGCCCGGCGTCGAGGTGGCCGTCATCGAGAAGCACCCGTTCGACGGGCCGCTCGTCGTCGAGATCGCCGGTCAGACCCGCACCATCGGTGAGCGGGTGGCCCGCCATGTGTACGTGACGCGCACGCTCGACACCTCGACGCGCCCGAGGAGCAACGGGGCGCACGCCGGAGAGATCAACCAAAGCTGACAACACAAACAGGGGGAGATGCACGATCATGGTGCAGCTTTTCGCCGCCGAAGGCGGCTATCAGGAGTTCACCCTCAGAGGGGGTGAATGGTTCGTCCTCATCGGCTCGGCGCTCACCGCGCTGCTGGCGCTCGGCGTGGGCTTCGTGCTCATGAAGGGCGTGCTCGCCGCCGATCAGGGCACGCCGAAGATGATCGAGATCGCCAAGGCGATCCAGGAAGGGGCGCTCGCGTATCTCAAGCGCCAGTTCCGCACCATCGGGTACATCCTCATCCCGCTGGCGGTCATCGTGTTCGTCACCTCGGTGGCGGTCAACAAGCCCGACGGTGTCGAGGCGTTGAGCTTCGCCGAGTCCGGCGCGTTCCGCACGCTGGCGTTCATCGCCGGCTGCCTCATGTCGGGGCTCACCGGCTTCATCGGCATGGGTCTGGCCGTGCGCGGCAACGTGCGCACCGCGGCCGCGGCCCGCACCGGCGAGATGGCTCCGGCGCTGCAGGTGGCGTTCCGCACCGGCGGCGTCGCCGGCATGTTCTGCGTCGGCCTGGGCCTCATCGGCGCCACGCTGATCATGATCATCTTCCAGAACACGAGCTCGGCCATCCTGGTCGGGTTCGGGTTCGGTGGTTCGCTGCTCGCGCTGTTCCTGCGCGTGGGCGGCGGCATCTTCACCAAGGCCGCCGACGTCGGCGCCGACCTCGT
>CAYUXB010000401.1:0-2683 GCA_964448525.1 uncultured Acidimicrobiaceae bacterium | reverse complement strand
GAGGAAGAGCAGGTCCTCGCCCTTGACGTTGAAGATGAGCGCCTTGGTGTTGGCCGCCTCGGCCCCGAGCACGCCGGAGTGGAACACGCTGTAGAGCAGGAACGTGGCGAACGTCGTCTTGGTGGCCACCCCGGAGACCCCGCTGATGTTGACGTGCGCGCCCCGCGTGCCATCGAGGAACTCGAGGTTGAGGTAGAACGGCTCGTCGTCGCGCGACAGCCCGGCCGGCAGGCGGGTGCGCATCTGGCTGAAGAGCAAGGCGTCGTCGCGGTCGGCGCCCGTCGCCTTGCGCGCATCCTGCCCCGGCAGCGGCGGCACGAAGATCTCGGGCTCGAACCGCGTGGCCAGCACCTGCGCGGCCTCGCTGACCTGGGCGGGCAGCACGCCGTCGGCCACGAGGAACACGTCGCTGTCGAGCCGGGTGCCCTCGTGGGTGGCCCGCACCTGTGAGACGACGCCGGCAATGCGCAGCGGCTGACCGTCGGGCAGCACCCGGTCGACGATCACCACGTCGTCGAGCTGCAGGTAGGAGCCCTCGCCGACCCCGACCCAGAACTCGAGCGGGGTCGCCTCCTCGGTGCCGATGACCCGCCCGACCACCGGCGACGTCGGCGTGTCGGAGCCGGAGCTGTCCATGTGGCCCGACGTTATCGACCCGGTGCGACAGCGAAGGGGACCGCCCGACGGCGAGGCCGGGGAGGCCTCGCCTCGACCCCTCAGCCGGGGAGGAGCGAGAGGCGGACCGTGCGGTCCGGGTTGTCGACGTTGAGGTCGACCAGGCAGATGCTCTGCCACGTGCCCAGCGCCAGCTGACCGCCCAGCACCGGCACGGACGCGTACGGCGGCACGAGCGCCGGCATGACGTGCGAGCGGCCGTGGCCGGGCGAGCCGTGCCGGTGGCGCCAACGGTCGTCCTCGGGCAACAGATCGCGCAGCGCCGCGAGCAGGTCGTCGTCGCTGCCGGCGCCCGTCTCGATGATGGCGATGCCCGCGGTGGCGTGCGGGACGAACACGTGGAGGAGCCCGTCACCGCCGCCGGCGACGAACGCGGCGCAGTCTCCGGTGATGTCCCGCACCGTCTCGCTCGTCCCCGTCCGGAACGTGACCGTCTCGCTGCGCATGGGGCCAGTGTGGTCGCGCGCCCGGGAGACGTACAGGCGTCCGAGGCGATCGCCTCCGCCGGTTCCGCCCTGGGCGCGCCGGCCGGACGTGCGGCACCGGTGGCGGCCGCTTATCGTCCCGACGCATGGCAGATGCGACCGGACCCATCACCACCACGATCGAGGACGGGGTCGCCGTCCTGCGCTTCGACGACGGCAAGGCCAACGTGCTGTCGTTCGCCGCGATCGACAGCTTCGAGGCCGCGCTCGATCGGGCTGCGGCCGAGGCCTCGTCGGTGTGCATCGTGGGGCGCGAGGGGAAGCTGTGCGCAGGGTTCGACCTGTCGGTCATGAGCGGCGGCCCCGACGCGGCCCGCGAGCTGGTGGCGCGGGGCGGCGAGCTGCTCATGCGCATCTACCAGCACCCCCAGCCGGTCGTGGTGGCGGTGACAGGCCACGCCCTCGCCGCCGGCGCGCTGCTGGTGCTGGCGTGCGACGTTCGGATCGGCGCCGACGTCCCGGCCAAGATCGGCCTCAACGAGACCTCGATCGGCATGCCCCTGCCGCTCTTCGCCATCGCGCTGGCCGAGGATCGGCTGACGCGGACAGCCCTGGTGCCGGCGACGCTCGGCGCCGAGGTGTACGCCCCTGAGGGCGCCGCCGCGGTCGGCTACCTCGACCGGGTGGTGGCCCCGGACGCCGTCGTCGACGAGGCGGTCGCGGAAGCCCGCCGGTTGGGCGGCTACAGCTCCCGTGCCTACGCGCAGACCAAGGAGGTGCTGCGCGCCGGCACGCTCCAGCGGGTGCTCGACGGTGGCGAGGCCGACCTCGCCCGGTTCACGGTCGAGACCTCGGGCTGACCCTCCCGGGCGACGGCGGCGAACCAGGCCGATAGCGTCGAGCATGCTCCGGCGCGGGCGTCGGTGAAGCTGTCTCCTCGAACCGGCGGCGCACCCCACCCTCGCCCGACACGCCGCGATCCCTTCGACGCCCGGAGGTCATGATGGCCGACAGCTGTTCCCACCTGGACACCGTCTCGGAGGTCGCCCCCTCGGCCGACGGCTGCGAGGACTGCCTGCGCACCGGCGACCGGTGGGTCCACCTGCGCATCTGCCAGGCGTGCGGCCACATCGGTTGCTGCGACAGCTCGCCGAACAAGCACGCCACCGCGCACTTCCACGCCCAGCCCGACCACCCGCTCATCCGGTCGTTCGAACCGGGCGAGGACTGGTGGTGGTGCTACGTGGACGAGCTGGCCTTCGAGGTGGCGGACGCGCCGCCCGCCCCCTCCCATTCGTGAGGTCGACGGTACCGCACAAAACCTGATCTACTTGGTCGGAAATCATCACACAGAGGGACGGACATTGCCATGACGGACGCGACCTGGGGCTTCGACACCCGCCAGATCCACGCCGGCCAGACGCCGGACAGCGAGACCAGCGCCCGGGCGGTGCCGATCTACCAGACGACCAGCTTCACCTTCCGCGACTCCGCCCATGCGGCCGACCTGTTCGGGCTGGCCGAGGTCGGCAACATCTACACCCGCATCATGAACCCCACCCAGGCCGTGCTCGAGGCCCGGG
>CAYUXB010000400.1:0-2705 GCA_964448525.1 uncultured Acidimicrobiaceae bacterium | reverse complement strand
TCGCGGCCGGCGGCGCCAAGGCCGTCCACCGGGAACCCGATTCAGGCCGAGGCCCGTCGGGCGCGGAGTCCTGCTTTCGAGCCGCGTGCTTGGGCGAGAAGTCGTTCGCGCGTGGCGGCTTCGCGGGTCGCTCGGGTCTTGGCGCGTGGGACGGCTCGGTAGCGGGGTCGTCGTCGTTCAGGGTCGCCGGGCAGGGCCAGATCGGAGGGTCCTGCACTTTGCGGGCCGGCGGGTCCTGCACTTTGCGGGCAGGCGGGTCCTGCACCTTGCGGATCAGGGGGTCCTGCATCTTGCGGATCGGGGTCATGGTCGGTGGCACGGACGAGGTCGAGGTTGTGGCGGTGCAGCTCGTGGTGGTGAAAGACGCACAGCAGCACGCCGCGTTCGGTGTTGGTGTGGCCGTGGTCGTCGTCCCACCAGTCGAGGTGGTGGACCTCGCCGTAGCGGGCCGGGGTGGTGCATCCGTCCCAGGCGCAGCCGCCGTCGCGGGCGATGACGGCGCGGCGTTGGGCCGGGGTGAACAGGCGTTGGGCGCGGCCCAGGTCGAGGGGTTCAGAGTCGGCGCCGATGACCAGGCGGGCAATCTGGGAATCACACAGGGTGCGTCCCAGCTCTGACAGTGGCAACAGGGGTCCGTCTTGCATGCGCACCACCGGCGCCGGGCCAAGCCCGTCGCTCTGGGGCACGCCCGCTCCGTTCGCGGTGCCGAAGGCCGACCCCAGCGTGTCGCCGGTGCCGAGGGCCCGTCCCGCCGTCTTGTCGGCGTCGTCGGCCAGGTGACTGGCCGCGGCCAGGTGGTCGCGGGCGGTCTGGAACGTCTCGGCAGTCATGGTGATCAGCAGATGGGGTCGGGCGTGCCCGGTGGTCTTCTGCTCGGCGAGCATCGCCTCGGCCAAGGACTGCAGGGCGTCGGCCTGGCGTTGCCCGCGAGTGCGCTCATCATCGGCGGCCGGACGTGCGGCCGCGGCGTCGAGGGCGATCTGCAGGGTGTGGCCGGCCACGGGGTCCAGTAGCCCAGTGATGCGGGTCAGCCCTCCAACGGCGGGCGACAGCTCCAGGTGGCGGCGCGCACGAGCAGCCTGATGGGCGTCTTCGACCTGGGCTGCTGACAGCGCGGCGACCATGTCCTGGACGCGCTTGGCGAACCGGGTCGGGTCCAGGCGCTCGGCGAGCTTCTTGACCCGCTGAGCACCCTGGCCGGTCAGCAGCGCCTGCTTGTGCTCCTCAGGAAGGTCGTCGGTGATCGACCCGAGGCGTTCGGCGTGCACCGGCGTGAACGCCCCGGACTCCAGTGCTTCGAGACCGCCCTCGAGCTCTTGAAGGGTCCGTGCGGTATTGACCTCCCGGCGCGCCGGACCGCGCCCGGTGCGGGTCGTGCGAGCCCGAAAGTCCTCGAACGACTTCATCCCCGGCCCGCGCCATGCCCCTTCGGCTTCCTGGGCAGCCAGCAACGGGGCCTTGGCGACCGCCGCCAAGCGCCCGACCTCATCGAGCGCCGCCACGACCTCGCCCTGCGCCTGCTGCGGCCAGGACTTGGCGTCGCGGGCCGCGCCGGCGAGCGCCTTGGCCGCAACCACGAGCACCCGCGCCCACACGCCCGCATCGCCCGGACCGTCCGGCACACCGGGGAACTGCGCCGCCTCACGTAGCTCCGTAGGCACCCGCACCGACCGACCCGTCGTCGACCGTGCCGGGAGCTCGGGCGCGAGGGCATCCGGCATCGAACTCGTGGAGCTCTCCAGCACCAGACACCTCCTCTCCGTCGACATCACCAGCTCGCCACCAGTAGCGGATACCGGGACAAATCCACCCTTCCACGAGCCTCTGACAACCGGCGAAGAGACACGAACCACCAGCCAGAACTGGTGGAAACCGGGATGAAACCACCATGCCAGGAGCCACTGACAGGTCCCGCGGCTACGGCGCCTCGCGGCCCCCGCCCGCCCCGCGGCTACGGCGCCTCGCGGCCCCCGCCCGCCCCGCGGCTACGGTGCCCTTCCCGTCCACGAGCTTGAGCCCGAACGTGCACCCCACGAGTCCCGCGATGAGCGCGAGCTGCCCCCAGTGCACGGCCTGGGCGCCCGTCGCCATCGCCCACAGCACCGTGAGCGCCGCCCCGATGCCGGTCCACACGGCGTACGCCGTCCCGATCGGGATCGTCCGCGTCGCCTGACCGAGCCCGAGCATGCTTGCCGTCAGCGCGACGAGGAACGTGACCGTAGCGGCGGATCGGTGCACCCCGAGTCCCGACCCGAGCGCCGTCGCCCAGACGGCCTCGAGCACGGCAGAGACGAGGAGTACGGCCCACGCGCGGTTCATCGAGAGGGGCTTCACGACGGCGTCCCTCGATCGTCCGGGGTCGCGACGAGGGCTCCGGCGCATCACGACAGCACCTTCAGCCCGACGACGCACGCGACGAGTCCCGCGATCAGCGAGATGCGGATGATCGAGGCACGCTCGACCCCGCTCACCATCGCCCACAACGCGGTGAGCGCCGCGCCGATGCCGACCCACACGGCGTAGGCCGTCCCGGTAGCGATGAACTGCATCGCCCAGCCGAGCCCGATCATCGAGACGACCATCGCAACGAGGAACACCGCCGTCGGCAACGGTCGCTTCAGCCCGTCAGAGCGGGCGAGCGCCGTCGCCCACACCGCCTCGAGCGCTCCGCTGAGGATGAGGACGATCCACGCCATGACAGGCCC
>CAYUXB010000399.1:0-2707 GCA_964448525.1 uncultured Acidimicrobiaceae bacterium | reverse complement strand
GACTTGATCACGTCCTTCGTGCGGTCGCGCAGCTGCATGTAGCCGTGGGGGTCGATGGTGGCGACGTCGCCCGTCTTCAGCCAGCCGTCGTCGGTGAACGACTCGGGCGACCGCGGGTCGTCGTAGTAGCTCGACGCCACCCACGGGCCCCGCACCTGCAGCTCGCCGGACGACTCGCCGTCCCACGGCTGCTCCTCGCCGGTGGCGACCGACACGACCCGGGCCTCGACGCCGAGCAGCGGCTGGCCCACCGTGGTGCGCAGGTCGGCCTTGCCGTCCTCGTCGAGCACCGCCGCGAGCGTCGACTTGATGTGCCCGCTCGAGGCCACCGGCGATGTCTCGGTCATGCCCCAGGCCTGCATGATCGGCAGGCCGATCTTCTCGCGGTAGGCCTCGGACAGCGACTTGGGCACGGCGGAGCCGCCACAGGGGATGGCCCGCAGGGCCGACGTGTCGCGCCCCTCGAGCTCCGGCAGCACGCCCATCCAGATCGTGGGCACGCCGGCGGCGAGGGTGACCCGCTCGGACTCGATGAGCGAGGCAAGACCCTTCGGCGAGAGGTCCGGGCCCGGCATGATCAGGTCCGCGCCGCAGGCCACCGCGGCATGGGCGAGACCCCAGGCGTTGGCATGGAACATGGGCACCACCGGGAGCACCCGGTCGGTCTCGACGGGGCCGAGGCCTCCGGCGGTGAGCACCCCGTAGGTGTGCAGGAACGTCGACCGGTGCGAGTAGACGACGCCCTTGGGGTTGCCCGTGGTGCCGCTCGTGTAGCACATCGATGCGGCCTGGTTCTCGTCCCGCACGTCGAACGCGACCGGCTCGGCGCCCGCCAGCAGCTGCTCGTAGTCGTGCACCTCCTTGCCCGCGGGCGCGTCGGGCACCTCGCCCGCGCCGTCGTCCATCACCACGATGTGGCGCACGGTGCTGAACTTCTCGAAGAGCGGCCACACCAGCTTGGCCAGCGACTTGTCGACGAAGACGACCTCGTCGGCGGCGTGGTTGGCGACGTAGACGAGCTGCTCGGGGAACAGGCGGATGTTCAGCGGGTGCAGCACCCGGTTGGTGCAGGGGGCGGCGAAGTAGAGCTCGAGGTGCCGGGCCGTGTTCCAACCGAACGAGGCGACACGGCCGTCGGGCGTGATTCCGAGCTGGTCGAGCACGCCGCCGAGGCGCCGGGTGCGATCGGCCCAGTCGCCGTAGGTGACGCTGGTCTTGCCCGCCGCGGTGACGGTGACGACCTGCTTGTCCGCGAAGAGCCGCTCCGCCCGCGCGTGCAGGTGCGGGAGCGTGAGCGGAAAGTCCTGCATGAGCCCCTGCATGGGCCCTCCCTCTGTGTCGTGGCGATTGCGGGCCCAGCCTAGGACGGCGGCTCCGTGACCACCGGAGAAGTCGTCCGTGCCGGCTCGCCGCCGACCGCCGACGAACCCCTGCCGCGCCGTCTGCCCCGAAGGATGTTCCGGACGTGTGACGAAACGATTGCGATGACGAACGCTCAATGTGACGCCATCGGGGCGCTCAGCGAACACCCAGGTTCGTACGTGCGATCCCGACGGGCGCAGCCATCGTCGCAGGTCAGAGCGCCGATTCGGGGTGCCCCTCATCGAGCCACCAAACAAAACGGGCCGTTTGCTCTTTCGACCTTGACGACGCGATGAGCGCGTGAGTTACTACATCGGGTGACTCGCTGAGCGAATGCGACGACTCGGTGTCAGGTCGGGCAGCACAGAGGAGACCGATCCGTCGAGGGGGCGATCGCGTGTCTGACAGTCGCCAGTGGACCATCGCAGACGCAGGAGGCCAGAGCTTCCGCCCGTGGTCCATCGCTTTCGGGGAGATCTCCCCGCACCCCTCCCCCGGCATCCCCGCCGGACACGTCCCCCATCGCCTGGTCACCGCCGGGCCGATGCTCCGACCCTCCGCACGGAAAGGAAGCCACGGCATCGCCCCACAGCCCGAGCGCCTGGTCCGCGCTCGATAAAGACCCCTGAACTACCTGGAGAGTCAGCATGAGACGACACCGTGGCTTCGCGCCCAGGGTGACATATGCAGCGATGGCCGTCACGCTTTTCCTCGGCGTGTTGGCCCTTCCGGCGGCGGCCCAGACTCCTGGTGACCAGCCTTGGATGGACACGAGCCGCTCGCCCGAGGAACGGGCCGAGCTGCTCATCGACGCGTTGACGTGGGAGCAGAAGCTCCAGCAGATCGCCATCGTGCCCATCGACGAGTCCGAGACGCTCGAGGGCTGCAACCCCGAGCGGACCGCTCGGACGATCGAGGGCATCCCCGAACTCTCCATCCCGACGTTCCGCATGACGAACGGCGGAACGGGCATGCGCGGCGGCTCCTGCCTGCCCGTCCCCGACGCCACCGCCATGCCGTCGACGAACCTCGGCGCCGCCACCTTCGAGCCCGAGCTCAACTACGTGTGGGGCGAGATCCTGGGCGACGAGGCCCGCCACTGGGCGCACCAGGTCATGCTGGCCCCCGGCCTGAACCTGCATCGCCACCCGTACGGCGGCCGGATCCACGAGTACTTCAGCGAGGACCCGTATCTCACCGGCGTGCTGGCCAGCGAGCAGATCAAGGGCATTCAGTCCCAGGGCATCCACGCCGATCCCAAGCACTTCGTGGGCAACGAGCAGGAGCGCGAGCGCTGGACCGCGTCCTCCTGGATCCCGTCGCGAGCCATGCACGAGCTGTACCT
>CAYUXB010000398.1:0-2709 GCA_964448525.1 uncultured Acidimicrobiaceae bacterium | reverse complement strand
GGCGCCCGCCGAGTGCTGCTGCCCGCGTTCGCCCCGCAGGCCATCGCCAAGCTGGAGTCGGGTACCCGCGACTACTGCAACGAGCTGCTCGATGCGCTCGAGGGCCGCGACGTGGTCGACGCCGCCGGCGAGTTCGCCCAGCACATCCCCGTGCGCGTGATCGCCGACATGCTCGGCTTCCCCCGCGAGGACGCGGACCTCTTCCGCACATTCGTGCACGACGTGCTCGAAGGCGTCAACGACCCGCTCGAGGTGCGCTTCCCCAAGATGGTGGCGCTGTTCGAGTACCTCACGGCGCAGATCCACGACCACCTCGCCCACCCCCGCGACGACCTGACGACCTACCTCATCGACGCGGAGATGGACGGCCGGAAGCTGAGCCCGGACCACATCGGCGGCACGATGGCCCTCCTGCTGCTGGCGGGCATCGACACGACGTGGAGCGCGATCGGCTCGTCGCTGTGGCACCTGGCCCGCACCCCGGCCGACCGCGAGCGGGTGGTGGCCGAGCCCGACCTGCTGCCCACGGCGATGGAGGAGCTCCTCCGTGCGTACGCCCCCGTCACGATGGCCCGCCTCGTGAAGGAGGACATGGACTGGAACGGCTGCCCGATGAAGGCCGACGACTGGATCCTGCTGTCGTTCCCCGCCGCCAACCGCGACCCCGAGCTGTTCGACGATCCCGACCAGGTCATCATCGATCGTGAGGTCAACCGCCACTCGGCCTTCGGGCTCGGCGTGCACCGGTGCCTCGGCTCGCACCTGGCCCGCATGGAGCTGCGGCTCGCGCTGGAGACGTGGCTCGCCCGCTTCCCGGACTTCTCGCTGGCCGACCCTGACGCCATCACCTGGTCGCCCGGCCAGGTCCGCGGGCCCCGTCACCTGCCCCTCACGATCAACCGCCCGCCGGCTGAGACACCGGCCGAGAGGTAACCGTGCGCACCAAGGCCACCGACCTCGTCGGCGTCGACCTGCCCATCTTCGCCTTCTCCCACTGCCGCGACGTCGTCGCCGCGGTGACCAACGCCGGCGGCTGCGGCGTGCTGGGCGCCGTCGCCCACAGCCCCGCCCAGCTCGACATCGACCTGCGCTGGATCGAGGACGAGGTCAAGGGCAAGCCGTACGGCGTCGACCTGCTCGTGCCCGAGAAGTTCGTCGGTGCGGACGAGGGCGGGCTCGACCGGGACAGCCTGGCCGGGCTGCTGCCCGACGAGCACAAGCGGTGGGTCGACGAGCTGCTGGCCCGCTACGACGTGCCACCCCTGCCCGACGACGTGGAGACGGGGCGGGGCCTCGGCGGCATGCGCGTCGACCCGAAGAGCATGGCGCCGCTGCTCGACGTGTGCTTCGAGCGCTCGCCGCGGCTGCTGGCCTCCGCGCTCGGCCCGCCGCCCGCCCACTTCATCGAGCGGGCCCATGCCGCGGACATCCCGGTGGCGGCGTTGGCCGGCACCGTGCACCACGCCCAGCGCCACGCGGAGGCCGGGGCCGACATCATCGTCGCCCAGGGCACCGAGGCCGGTGGCCACACCGGACAGATCGCCACCATGGTGCTGGTGCCCGAGGTGGTCGACGCCGTCGGCCCCCGGCCCGTGCTCGCCGCGGGCGGCATCGCCAGCGGGCGCCAGCTCGCCGCCGGCATGGCGCTCGGCGCCGACGGCGCCTGGTGCGGCTCGGTGTGGCTCACGACGGCGGAGGCCGAGACGCCCCCGTTCATCAAGGAGAAGTTCCTGGCGGCGAGTGCGGGCGACACCGTGCGGTCGCGCTCGATGACCGGCAAGCCCGCCCGCATGCTGCGCACGGCGTGGACCGACGAGTGGGAGAGCGACGACGGCCCGGGTCCGCTGCCCATGCCGATGCAGCCCCTGCTGATCGGGCCCGCGATGGCCCGCATCGGCCGGGTGGCCGACAACGCGGGCTCCGGCGGCAACGACCTGGTCACCTACTTCGTCGGCCAGGTGGTCGGCAGCCTCGACGCGGTGCGGCCGACGCGGCGCGTCGTCGAGGAGATGATCGACGAGTTCATCGACGCCGTGCAGCGCCTGGGCGGCTTCCTCGAGACCGACTGAACCCCGGCCGATGTGCCAACCTGGCGCGTCCGACCCCCGACGAGAGGAATCAGCGACTGATGTCCGACTACGTCATCCCCGATCCCGAGCCCAAGGAGATCGACGAGAAGCTGTCGATCGAGCTGCGGCACCTGGCGGAGAACGCCGTGCTGAAGGGTCATCCGTCGGGCAACGAGAAGTGCGACAACTGCCTGTACTACCTGGAGAACACGGCCGAGATCTCGTACTGCTGGCACCAGAAGCTGCGCATCCTCGTCGGCGCCGAGTGGTGGTGCCAGTGGTGGGAGGAGATCCCGTCGTAGTGCTGACGCCGGCGGTCAGCCGAGCGTGATGTGGCGTGACGGCGTGAGCTCGACGGCTTCGCCGATGATCTGCTGGCTGTGGACGCGGGCCACGTTGTCGGCGAGGGCGATCGCCCGGTCGGCGAGCGGCCCCGTCCATCCCAGTGCCACGGTCTCGTGGAACAGGGTGAGCCACCGCCGGAAGTGGGCGGGGGTGAACGGCTCCTGGGCGTGCACGAGCCTGTGCGCCCGGTACGGGTTGCCGACGTAGCCCGCCTGCCCCAGCAGCGCACGGCACCAGAAGGCGGTCAGCTTCGGCAGGTGCTCCGACCAGTCCACCTGGGCGACGTCGTTGAACA
>CAYUXB010000397.1:0-2710 GCA_964448525.1 uncultured Acidimicrobiaceae bacterium | reverse complement strand
GGCTGCTCGTCGTCAGGCCAGCTTGGCGCCCCAGCCGCCGTCGACCGGGATGATCGCGCCCGACACGAACGACGCCTTGTCGGACGCCAGGAAGGCGGCCACCTCGGCCACCTCGGAGGGCTGACCACCTCGGCCGAGCGCCGCCTTCTCGAGGATGCCCGGGGTGAGCTCCGGCTGCGAGCCCATGATCTCGGTGTGGATGAAGCCGGGGCACACGGCGTTCACGCGGATGCCCTTGTGGCCGTACTCGATGGCCGCGACCTTGGTCGCACCGACGACGCCGTGCTTGGCGGCGGTGTAGACGCTGACGTAGGGCGAGCCGCCGAGGCCGCCGAGCGAGGACCAGTTGACGATCGACCCGCCGTTGCCAGCCTTGATCATCGCCCGGATGCCGTGCTTCATGCCGAAGATCACGCCGCGGAGGTCGACGTCCATCATCCGGTCGTACTGCTCCTGGGTGAGGTCGACGATGCGCCCACCGTCCGCGATGCCCGCGACGTTGAGCATCACGTCGAGGCGGCCGTACTCCTCGACGGCGGCGCGGACCGCGGCCTCGATGTCGTCCTCGTTGGTGACGTCGCAGTGCACGGGCAGGACGCCCTCGCCCACCTCGGCCGCGGTGTCCTTCTCCGCGCCGCTGACATCGGCGGCGATGACCTTGGCGCCCTCGCGCACGAACACCTTCACCGACGCCTTCGCCATCCCGGAACCGGCGCCCGTGATGACCGCGACCTTGCCCTCCAGCTGCCCCATGTGACCTTCTCCTCCTCGGATTCGACCGGCGGCGAGTCTGCCACGGATCCCGCCCTCCGGTGAGCGAGCGCTCACATCCTTCACGCCCCGAGGACGAGCGGAAGCGTCTCCCAACCGCGCACCGTCGACGTCGGCGACAGCTTGGCCCCCGAGAGGTCCACGTCCCACTCGGGGAACCGCACCAGCAGCTCCTCGAGGGCGACGCGTGCCTCGACCCGGGCCAGGGCGGCGCCGAGGCAGAAGTGCACGCCGAAGCCGAACGTGAGGTGCCCGGTGATCTCGCGGTGGATGTCGAAGCGGTCGGGGCCGGTGAAGCGGCGCTCGTCCCGGTTGGCGGCCCCGTTGAGGAAGAGGAGCGCGCTGCCTTCCGGGATGGTCTGGCCGTGCCGCTCGACGTCGCGGGTGACGTACCGACCCGTGTGCGGGGCGGGCGGCTCGAACCGCAGCAGCTCCTCGACCGCACCGCGGATCAGCGACGGGTCCTCGGCCAGCTCGCGTCGCTGGTCGGGGTGGTCGGCGAGGACCGTGCCCGCCCACCCGATCAGGCGGGTCGTCGTCTCGTTGCCGGCCCCGGCGATGACCATGCAGTAGGTGAGCAGCTCGTCGCGGGTGAGGCGGCGGACCGTGCCGGTCTCGTCGGTGAACTCGGCGGTCATCAGCTCGGTCATCAGATCGTCGGAGGGGTGCTCGGCCCGCCAGTCGATGTAGTCGGCGAACATGTCGGTGCCGAGCTCGAGCTTGCCGCCTTCCTCGACCTCCATCGCCTTGCCCGGCTCGGTGCGCAGGTTGGCGTCGACGCGGTCGCGCACCGCCTCCTGGTCCTCCTCGGGGATGCCGAGCAACATGCTGATCGTGCGCATCGGCATCTGCGCGCCCAGCACGGCGATGAGGTCGAACCCGTCCGAGCCCACGACGGGATCGAGGCACCGGGCGCAGAACTCGCGCACCTTGTCCTCCAGCGCGTTCATGCGCCGGGGCGTGAACACCCGCGACAGCAGCTTGCGATGGATGTCGTGCAGGGGCGGGTCCTCGAAGATCAACGTGCCCGGGGGGAGCTCGACCCCGGCCTTGATCAGCTCGAGGATGCCGCCGCGGGCCGAGCTGAACGTCTGCCAGTCGCGCAGCCCCGCCTCGACGTCCTCGTAGCGGCTGAGCGCGTAGAAGTCGTGGGTGGCGTTGTAGTAGAGGGGGGCCTCGTCGCGGAGCCGAGCGAACGTCGGGTAGGGATCCGCGTTGATCGAGACGTCGTAGGGGTCGTAGTACACCGCGGTCTCGCCGCTCATGGGCCGTCCTCCGGACGAAGGTTCCGTCGTTTCCGGGCCCGAGTGTAGGGTGAGCGATCACTTAGTTGTGGCCCCGCTTGCTGAGGCCCGGTCGCAGGAGGCGTCGCACATGGAGACCATCCGCCACTGGATCGGCGGCCAGGCCGTCGCCGGTTCGTCCGGGCGCACCGCCCCGGTCTACGACCCTGCCCGCGGCGTGCCGGTCGCCGAGGTCGCCCTCGCGTCGGCCGCCGAGGTCGCCGACGCCCTCAAGGTGGCCCGCGAGGCCGCGACCGCCTGGGGCGACTCCACGCTCAGCACGCGCGTGGCGGCGATGTTCCGGCTGCGCGAGCTGCTCGATCGGCACCGCGACGACCTCGCCGCCCTCGTCACCCGCGAGCACGGCAAGGTGCGGTCCGACGCGCTCGGCGAGGTGGCGCGGGGCATCGAGTGCGTCGAGTTCGCCTGCGGCATCCCCGAGCTGCTCAAGGGCACCATGAGCGCCGAGGTCTCGACCGGCGTCGATGTCCACACGCTGCTCCAGCCGGTGGGCGTCGTGGCCGGCATCACCCCGTTCAACTTCCCGGTGATGGTGCCGCTGTGGATGCTCGCCAACGCGGTGGCCTGCGGCAACGCCTTCGTGCTCAAGCCCTCCGAGAAGGACCCGTCCGCCGCGGTGCTGCTCGCCGAGCTGG
>CAYUXB010000396.1:0-2720 GCA_964448525.1 uncultured Acidimicrobiaceae bacterium | reverse complement strand
CGGTGCCCTTCTGGATGGCGAGGGGCACCTCCTTGGCCTTGCCGTAGCCGAGGCCGACCCGGCCGTTGCCGTCGCCGATCACGACGAGCGCCGTGAACGAGAAACGACGACCACCCTTCACGACCTTGGCGACGCGGTTGATGTTGATCACCCGCGATTCGTGCAGCGTGGCATCCCCCGACGCGCGCGGGTTCTCGCGCGGCTCGCGGGGCTGCCGGTCGCGGGGACCGCGACCGCCGCCGCCACCTTGTCCGTTGGCCATCAGAACTCCAATCCTGCTTCGCGTGCTGCCTCGGCCACGGCGGCGACCCGCCCGTGGTAGAGGAAGCCGCCCCGGTCGAAGACGACGCGTTCGACACCGGCGTCCTTGGCCCGCTCGGCGAGGAGCGTGCCCACCTTGGCGGCTGCGCCCTTGTTGGACGAGCCGTCGCGCAGCGAGGCCTCGTGCGTCGAGGCGGCTGCCAGCGTGACGCCGGCGCGGTCGTCGATGACCTGGGCCGAGATGTGCCGGTTCGAGCGGAACACGGCGAGGCGGGGCCGGTCGGCCGAGCCCTGGACGTGCTTGCGCACCCGGTTGTGACGCCGGAGGCGGGCGTCGCGCTTCTGCTTGGCGCTGCTGCTCATCACTTACCTGCCTTGCCAGCCTTGCGCTGGACGTACTCGCCGGCGTAACGGACGCCCTTGCCCTTGTAGGGCTCGGGTTTGCGCCACGCACGGATGTCCGCGGCCACCTGGCCGACGGCTTCCTTGTCGATGCCCGACACGACGATGCGGTTCGGCGCGGGCACCTCGAAGGTGACGCCGTCCGGGGCCGTGATGTTGACGGGGTGGCTGAAGCCGAGCGCGAGCTCCATGGCGCCGGGGCCCTTGGCCGTGGCGCGGTAGCCGACGCCGACGATCTCGAGCTCCTTGGTGAACCCGTTGGTCACACCGAGCACCATGTTGTTGACCAGCGACCGCACGAGGCCGTGCATCGCACGGTTCTGGCGCTCGTCGTTGGGGCGCTCGACCAGGAGCTGCTCGCCGTCCTGGCGGACGGTGATGGCGCCGGGGATGTCGCGCTCGAGGGTGCCCTTCGGGCCGCGCACGGTGATGTGCTGGCCGACCAGCGACACGTCGACGCCGCCGGGAACGGGGATCGGGGACTTGCCGATTCGAGACATTCAGATCACCACACGAAGCACAGGACCTCGCCGCCGACCTTGCGCTTGCGCGCTTCACGGTCGGACAGCAGGCCCTGGCTGGTCGAGAGCACGGCCACGCCCAGCCCGCCGAGGACCCGGGGGACCTTGGTGGACGGCGAGTAGACGCGCAGGCCGGGCTTGGACACCCGCTTGATGCCCGAGATCGTGCGGGCACGCTCCGGGCTGTACTTCATCCGCACGTGCAGCGTGCGACCCGGCTTGTCGACGTTGTCCTGCACGTCGTAGGCCTCGATGTAGCCCTCGGCCTCGAGGACGCCCGCGAGGGCCTCCTTCAGCTTGGAGGAGGGCATGCGCACGTCGTCGTGCATCGCGATGTTCGCGTTGCGGATGCGGGTGAGCATGTCGGCGATGGGGTCGGTCATGGTCATGATGCGGCCTCCTTCACCAGCTCGCCTTGGTGACGCCCGGCAGCTCGCCGGCGTGCGCCAGCTCCCGCAGGCACACACGGCACAGACCGAACTTCTTGAACACCGCACGGGGGCGGCCGCAGCGACGGCACCGGGTGTAGGCCCGGACCTTGAACTTGGGCTTGCGCTGCTGCTTGTTGATGAGCGCTTTCTTCGCCATGGCTACTGACCCTCGCGCTTGAACGGAAAGCCCATCGCCAGCAGCAGCGCTCGCCCTTGGGCGTCGGTGCTGGCGGTCGTGACGATGGTGATGTCCATGCCACGGGGCTGGTCGATGTTGTCGTAGTCGATCTCGGGGAACACCAGCTGCTCGGTGAGGCCGAAGGTGTAGTTGCCGTTGCCGTCGAACGACCGGGGGTTGAGGCCCCGGAAGTCACGGATGCGGGGGATGGCGATCGAGATCAGCCGATCCATGAACTCCCACATACGGTCGCCCCGCAGGGTGACCTTCGCACCGATCGCGTTGCCCTCGCGAAGCTTGAACCCGGCGATCGACTTCTTGGCCCGGGTCACGATGGGCTTCTGACCGGTGATCGTGGCGAGGTCACGCACGGCGCCCTCGAGCAGCGACGCCTGGCCGGTGGCGGCGCCGACGCCCATGTTGATGACGACCTTCTCGAGCCGCGGCACCTGCATGATGTTGCCGAGCTCGAGGTCGCCCTTGAGCTTGTCGCGCAGGGTGCTGTCGTAGCGGCTCTTGAGCCGCGGCACCACCCGCTCCTGTGTTGCGGTGTCACTCATGCGATCTCACCTCCGCACTTCTTGCAGACTCGGACCTTGGCGCCCGATGCGTCGATCTTGTAGCCCACCCGGGTCGGCTTCCCGCAGGCGGGGCACACCAGAGCGACGTTGGACACCTGAATCGGCATGTCCTTGTCGATGATGCCGCCCTGCTGCGTCGTGCGGGTGGGGCGCTGGCTCTTGCGGGCGATGTTGACGCCCTCGACGATGACCTTGCCATCGCGGGGCAGGGCACGCATGACCTCGCCCTCCTTGCCCTTGTCCTTGCCGGACAGGACCCGGACGCGGTCGCCCTTGCGGATCTTGAGGCCGGCCATCAGATGACCTCCGGAGCGAGCGAGACGATCTTCATGAACCGCTTGTCGCG
>CAYUXB010000395.1:0-2743 GCA_964448525.1 uncultured Acidimicrobiaceae bacterium | reverse complement strand
GACCGCGGCTTGATCGTGACGTCGAAGGACTCCGACTTCCGGCAGCTGGCCTTCCTCCACGGCCCGCCACCGAAGGTTGTCTGGCTTCGCGTCGGTAACGCGTCCACGGCGCAGATCGCAACGGTGCTGCTCGACCATGTGGATCGGATCGAGGTCTTCGTGGACGACGATGAGGAAGCGATGCTCGTCATCCCGGCACCCACCGAGCGGTAGCCCCCTGGGTATCCCGAAACACGCGGCACCATCGGAGACCAGAACCATCCCGGATCGCCGGGTCCTGGACGGTCATGTTCCAAGCGGTCCAGGTCAGACGACTGCCCTGGTCTCGTCGATGCTCCCCGAGGCGAGTGAACCGCCGTGGGTTCGTCGGAGGGGCGCGCGTCTCCCGTCCCGAGGCAGCGGCCTGGCGCACGGGTTGCGGAAAGTTGCATCGCAAGGTGGCGGAAAACAACATCGTCGTGTGGTCGAAAGGTACATTGCTCCGGTGTCCGACGACTGGGTCGAACGAGGGATCCTGCCCGCACTGCGCCGGGCGGCGTCCGGTGGTCTGCCGGTCAGCGTGATCGTCGGGCCGCGTGCCTGCGGGAAGACCACCCTTGTCCGTCGACTGGTCGACGAGTGGGTCTACGGGCGGTACATCAGCCTCGCCGATCCCGATGCCCGCGCCGCGGCACGCGACTCGCCTCGGCTGTTCATCGAATCGCTGCCCTTCGGCACGGTGATCGACGAGGCGCAGCTCGTTCCCGACATCCTGGTTCCCCTGAAGGAGGCCGTCGACGAGTGGGGGCGCCCAGGCCACTTCCTGCTCACGGGCTCGACCCGGGTCGATCTCCCCACGATGGGTGGCTCCAACCCACTCGCCGGCCGCTACACGCGCTTCGAGATGGCTCCGCTCAACGCCGCCGAACGTCACGGACGGCCGTCGACGAGCGTCGATGTCCTGTTGAGCGGTGATCCGACGCGGCTGGCCGCCGTCGATCTCCCGGGTGTGCGCTACGACGACGAGGCGGCGGCGACCGGCTACCCGCTGCTCGTGACCTCGGGCGCCGACCACCGACGTTGGCGCCGCGACTACCTGCGTACCGTGATCCCCGAGACGCTGGTCGAATCCGATCACGCCGTGGACCACCAACGACTCGCGCGACTGCTCGACGGCATCGCCGGGATCGCCGGACACGAGCTCGTGCTGGGTCACCTCGTGTCAGATCTGGCGATCGATCGCCGTACCGCCGCTCGCTACCTCGACCTTCTCGAGGAGATGCGGCTCATCCGTCGGCTTCCCGGACTGCGCATGAAGGCGACCGACACCGAGCGAGCCGTCCCCAAGCTGCACATGGCCGACCCGATCCTCGTCGCCCCCGGCCCCGGAGGCACCCGAGACGACAGGCGCGGCGCCATGCTCGAGTCGTTCGTCGTCAACGAGATCGCCACCCAACTCGAGTGGACCGGCGGCGCCGATGGGCTCTACCACTGGCGCAACCGCCAGCGCCACGAGGTGGACCTCATCGTCGAGATCGACGGCGGACTCGTCGCCGTCGAGGTCAAGCGAGCCCGCGAGGTACCACGCGGAGCGACGGCCGGCATCGACGCCTTCCGTGACCGCTACCCCGAGCGCTTCCGCCGGGGCCTCGTCATGTACGCCGGCCGCCACGTCCTCCCCCTCGCCGATGACACCTGGGCTGTTCCGATCTCCACCCTGTGGTCGTGACCAACCGGGTTGCTGACACCGTTGCTGACCAGCACCGCCGCTGACCAGGGCGTTTCCCGAATCCCACTCCCTCCGCCCTGTGATGTCGCGAGACATCGGCAAGGACCGAACCTGCGGTTCCGGTTCGGTCCTTGGTCATTTGGGGTTGGTAGTCGCGGGTGGGGTCGAGGGGCGTCGCCGGTTCTGGCCAACTCGTGACTATCTGCCCGAGGTCGCTGCCTCGAGCGTCGGTCTCGCGACCGAGCTTGCGGAGGCGATCGGAGCCCGGGTGGAGCCGGTGCTCGTTCCGTGGGACTGCGCTGATGGCTTCTTCGAGGCCTACCGGCGCCGGCCCGAGGCGTACCTGGGTGAGGACGTCCGCCGCGGAACATCGGTATGGACCAAAGTCGGGCCGGAGGCCGAGCAGCGAGCAGTGCGCAGCCTCCGTCATGACCTCGCGTCTGGGCGGTGGGCCGAACGCAACCACGACCTCCTCGATCTCGCCGCGGCAGAGCAGGGCCTTCGCCTGCTCATCGCATGACCCGGCTCAGCCGGGTACCACATCCCTTCTCGAAGCCACGGCTGCGCGCTGGTGTCACCTACCGCCGGCTACGCAATCGGCAGCCGGCGCACGCGGGCGCGGCCACGGCTGAGTACGACCACTGCACCGGCGTCGACGTCGGCCTCGACACGGCCGAGGGCTGCCAGCAACAGCTCGGCCTGCTCATCGGGGTGATGCGGCGCCCGCCGGAGCAGGATGACGCTCGGACCCGGATGACGACCGATGGCCAGCAACTCCCGGAAGTCCGTGTCCGCCGAGACGGCGGTTCGATCGTCCTCGCGAGCTGCAGCCATCACATCGATGTCGGGCGCGCCGAGCGGATCCAGATCGCCGACGTGAACGGCATCATGCCCGGCGGCCGACGTCAGTTGCGCGACACGGCGCGACAACGACTCGTCGACGAGGAACCTCACCCCGCCGCAGGCAGCGGAAGCTCGCGCGCCATGGAATCGTTCTTCGCGCTCCTGCAGCGCAACGTGGTGGATCGACGCTGC
>CAYUXB010000394.1:0-2747 GCA_964448525.1 uncultured Acidimicrobiaceae bacterium | reverse complement strand
TCACCCGCATCACCAACGACGTCCAGCAGGTGCAGATGCTGGTGGTGATGGGCTGCACCCTGGCCGTCGCCGCGCCGATCACCGTCGTCGGCGGCATGGTCCTCGCGCTGCAGCAGGACGTCGGCCTGGCGTGGCTCGTCGTGGTGTCGCTGCCGGCGCTGGCGCTGAGCGTCGGGTCGGTCGTGGCGAAGATGGTGCCGCTGTTCCGCGCGATGCAGCACCGCATCGACGGCACCAACTCGGTGCTGCGCGAGCAGATCACCGGCATCCGGGTCGTGCGGGCGTTCGTGCGCGAACCCCGCGAGGTCGAGCGCTTCGGCGAGGTGAACGACGCCCTGACCGACGTGTCGCTGCGTGCCGGGCGGCTGATGGCCCTGATGTTCCCGATGCTGCTGTTCATCATCAACGCGTCGAGCGTGGGCGTCCTGTGGTTCGGGGCGAACCGCATCGACAGCGGCGACATGACGGCCGGTTCGCTGATCGCCTTCCTCAGCTACTTCACCCTGATGCTGATCGCCGTGATGATGGCGATGTTCGTCGCGCTGATGGCCCCGCGGGCGGCGGTCTGCGCCGAGCGGATCGTCGAGGTGCTCGAGACCGAGCCGTCGGTGGCCGCGCCGGCGGCCCCCGTCCCGGTGCCTGCCGGCGCCGCGTCACTCGAACTGCGGGACATCGGGTTCCGCTACCCGGGTGCGGACGAGCCGGTGCTGCAGGGCGTGTCGCTCACCTCGCTCGCGGGGCAGACCACCGCGGTCATCGGCAGCACGGGCGCCGGGAAGACCACGCTCGTCAACCTGCTGGCCCGCCTGGTCGACGTGACCGACGGGCAGGTGCTGATCGGCGGCGTCGACATCCGCCAGCTCGCGCCCGACGACCTGTGGGGCCGCATCGGCCTCGTGCCGCAGAGGGCGTACCTGTTCTCCGGGACCGTCGCCAGCAACCTCCGCTACGGCAAGGACGACGCGACCGAGGAGGAGATGTGGGAGGCGCTGACCGGGGCGGAGGCCGCCGAGTTCGTGGCGGCCATGCCCGGTGGGCTGGAGGCGCCGATCGCGCAGGGCGGCACCAACGTGTCGGGCGGGCAGCGCCAGCGCCTCGCCATCGCCCGGGCGCTCGTGCGCAAGCCTCAGGTGTACCTCTTCGACGACTCGTTCTCGGCGCTCGACCTCGCGACCGATGCCCGCCTGCGGGCCAACCTCGCGCCGTGGACGGGCGACGCGACGGTCCTCGTCGTCGCCCAGCGGGTCTCGACGATCGCCACCGCGGACCAGATCCTGGTGCTGGAGGACGGCCGGCCGGTCGGACTCGGCACCCACGGTGACCTGCTCGTCAACTGCCCGACGTACGCGGAGATCGTGTACTCGCAGGTCGGGGCGGGGGAAGCGGCATGAGCACGGACATCGACACCGAAACCACCCCGGACGGCGACGGGCCCCCACCCCGGGCGAGCTCGAGCCCCACGGCCGTGCGGCCGATGGGCGCCGGCATCCCCACCGAGAAGGCCCGCGACTTCGCCAACTCGTCGCGGCGGCTGCTGTCGCTGCTGCGCGAGGACCGCGTCCCGGTGTGGTGGATCATCGGGCTGGCGACCGTGGGTGTCGGCCTCACCGTGGTCGGCCCGAAGATCCTCGGGCACGCCACCGACCTCGTGATCGAGGGCCTGCAGCGCCCGTCGGGCATCGACTTCGGCGAACTGCACCTGGTGCTGCTCGGGGCGCTCGCCCTGTTCCTCGCCTCGTCGGGGCTGAGCTACGTGAGCGCCTACCTGATGGCGGGCATCATCCAGCGCACGATGCAGCGGATGCGGGCCGCGGTCGAGGACAAGCTCCACCGCCTGCCCCTCGCGTACGTCGACAGCCAGCCCCGCGGCGACCTGCTCAGCCGGGTCACCAACGACATCGACAACATCGCGATGAGCCTCCAGCAGACGCTCAACCAGCTCGTGACGCAGGCGCTGACGCTGGTCGGCGTGCTGAGCATGATGATCTGGATCTCGCCGGTGCTCGCCCTCGTCGCGCTCGTGTCGGTGCCGATCTCGCTGGTCACGATGCGGGCCATCGCCAAGCGCTCCAAGGCCCGCTTCGTCGCCCAGTGGCGTCACACCGGCGCGCTGAACGCCCAGGTCGAGGAAGCGTTCACCGGCCATGCCATCGTCAAGGCGTTCGGCCGCCAGCGCGAGGTCGAGGGGCGGTTCCGCACGACCAACGACGAGATGTACACCGCCAGCTTCGGCGCCCAGTTCGTCTCGGGCGTGATCCAGCCGGCGATGATGTTCCTCGGCAACCTCAACTACGTGGTCATCGCCGTGATCGGCGGCCTCCGGGTCACCTCCGGTGCGCTCACGATCGGCGACGTGCAGGCCTTCTTGCAGTACACGCGGCAGTTCCAGATGCCGCTCACCCAGATGGCCTCGATGATCAACCTCCTGCAGTCCGGCGTCGCGTCGGCCGAGCGGGTGTTCGAGCTGCTCGACGCGGAGGACGAGCGCCCCGACGGCGACGCCCGACCGCTCGCGGGCACCCCGCGGGGTCGGGTGGCCTTCGAGCACGTGTCGTTCTCCTACCTGCCCGACCGGCCGTTGATCACCGACCTGTCGCTCGTGGCCGAGCCAGGCCAGACCGTCGCCATCGTCGGTCCCACCGGGGCGGGCAAGACGACGCTGGTGAACCTGCTGATGCGGTTCTACGAGCTCGACGCCGGCCGCATCACGCTCGACGGCCACGACATCGCCGAGATGCCGCGGCGCG
>CAYUXB010000393.1:1571-2749 GCA_964448525.1 uncultured Acidimicrobiaceae bacterium | reverse complement strand
TGTACCACGACGTGCTCGGCATCGAGGACCGCATGGCGCCCAAGTTCGTGCGCCGTTACGCCGACGTCGGCGCCGCGTCGATCGAGGGTCTGCGGGCCTACGCCGACGACGTGCGCGCCCGCCGCTTCCCGGCCGACGACGAGAGCTACCACCTCTCTGCCGAGGTGGCCGAGACGCTGAGCCTCTACGGGTCGCACCGGACGGATTGACGCGCTGCCGTCGCATCGCCGCCGGGGGTGACCGCGGCGCGCGACGATGTCGCCGTGCAGCCATCTCTCGATCCGGTTCGGTCCCGGCGGCCGACGGGGCGCGTCCGTCGACCGTGGAGGCGCGCCGCGTCCGTCGTCGTCGTCGCCGCATCGCTCGCCCTGACCGGTTGCGGTGGCGACGACAACTCGGCGGAGCCGTCCCCCGGCACCGGAGCGGACCCGTCCCTCGACGCCGATGAGCTGCCCGCCGAGGAGGGCGCCGAGGGCCTGTCGGGCGAGCCGGCCCCGGCGCTGAGCCTGGAGGCCCTGGCCGCGGCGTCGGGCGACGCGCCCGCGGCCCGCGGGGCCGAGGTGGAGGAGCCGCCGGGGCCCGACGAGCGCAGCAGCGTGCCCGACGTCGAGGAGGTGGCGGCGTCGATCACCGCGGAGGACGGCACGGTGACGGCCTGTTGCCTGATGGTGGCGTCGACCGACGTGCAGCGACAGAGGGGCCTGATGGAGGTGACCGGCCTGGGTGGCTACGCCGGGATGGTGTTCGTGTGGGATCACGACACCGAGGGCGCGTTCTGGATGTACGACACGGTGACGCCCCTGTCGATCGCCTGGTTCGACGCCGAGGGGACGTTCGTCTCGTCGACGGACATGGAGCCCTGCACGTCCGACGACACCGGCGACTGCCCGATGTACCCCCCCGAGGGTGAGTACCGGTTCGCGCTCGAGGTGGTCCAGGGCGACCTCGACGCCCTCGGCGTGGGGCCGGGCAGCCGGCTCGCGCTGGGCGGTCCGTGCGCCGGTGCCGACGGGAGCGCCGCGAGCTGACGACACATCCGGGGTCGGGACCCGGTCGTTCTCGGTTCGGCCGCCGTCCGTCACCGGTCGACGTCGAGCATCACCGCAAAGTGTCACACCCCCAGGGCATCATCGGGGATGTGAGGAAACGCCGTACGGGCCGCTACAGTCCCCGGGTCA
>CAYUXB010000393.1:0-1471 GCA_964448525.1 uncultured Acidimicrobiaceae bacterium | reverse complement strand
GGCATCATCGGGGATGTGAGGAAACGCCGTACGGGCCGCTACAGTCCCCGGGTCATATTCGCCCTGCTCCACATCTGGTGGGGCCCCGGCTCAGCCGGGTCCGAAGGGAGGTGAGTGCTCGCGATGCGAGCCTACGAACTCATGGTCATCATCGACGCCGAACTCGACGACGAGGTGATCGACGCCACCGTCAAGCGCATCGCCGGTCTGCTCGACCAGCGTGGTGCCACGGTGAAGAAGGAAGACCGGTGGGGACGCCGGCGCTTCGCGTACGAGATCAACCACAAGACCGAGGGCTACTACGTGCTCTGGGAGTTTGTGGGAGGCAGCGAGCTCGACCAGCTCGAGCGGGCGCTGCGGCTCGCGGACGAGACCGTCCGCCACAAGGTCGTGCGCCTGCCCGACAACGAGGCCGCCCGTCGCGGGCTCGTCGAGCAGGCTGCCGAGTAGGAGGCAGTCATGTCATCGAACGTCACCGTCGTGGGCAACTTGACCCGCGACCCCGAGCTTCGCTTCACGCCGGCAGGCGCCCCGGTCACCAACTTCGGTGTGGCCGTCAACCGCCGCTGGCAGAACCGCGACAACCAGCAGTGGGAGGAGAGCACCTCCTTCTTCAACGTCACCTGCTGGCGTGATCTCGCCCAGAACGTCAGCGAGTCGCTGGAGAAGGGCGCTCGCGTGCTCGTCACCGGTCGCCTCGAGCAGCGCTCGTGGGAGACGCAGGACGGCGAGCGCCGCTCCGTCGTCGAGATCATCGCCGACGAGGTCGGCCCCAGCCTGCGCTGGGCCACCGCCGAGATCAGCAAGAACGAGCGCCGCGATGGCGGCGACGGCGGCGGGTGGAGCGGTGGTGGCGGTGGCGGCGGCAGCAGTCGCACCGTCGCCAACGAAGCCCCCGCCAACTTCGATCCCTCCGAGGAGCCGTTCTGATGCCCCCCAAGTCACGTTCCAAGAACAAGGACAACGCCCGCAGGGCGAAGAAGAAGACCAGCATCCTCATCACCGAGGGTGTCGACTACATCGACTGGAAGGACGTCAACCTGCTGCGCCGGTTCATGTCCGACCGGTCGAAGGTGCGTGCCCGTCGCGTCACCGGCAACAACGCGCAGCAGCAGGCGGCGGTGGCCAAGGCCATCAAGAACGCTCGCGAGATGGCGCTGTTGCCGTACGTCACGCGCATCACCCAGCAGCGCGGTGGCCGTGGCGATCGCGGTGGCCGCGGCGATCGCGGCGACCGTGGCGATCGCGGTCCCCGCGAGGATCGCGGCGATCGCGGTCCCCGCAGCGACGCCCCGTCCGGTGCCGGTGCGCCGACGACCCCGCCGCCCGCGCCCGCATCCGCCCCTGCGGCCGGCGGAGGCGACTCGTGATGAAGGTCATCCTCCGCACCGACGTGTCCGAGCTGGGCAAGCGGGGCGACGTCCTCGACGTGGCCGACGGCTTCGCCCGCAACTACCTGGTGCCCAAGGGC
>CAYUXB010000392.1:0-2767 GCA_964448525.1 uncultured Acidimicrobiaceae bacterium | reverse complement strand
GTTGCGGCTGGTCTCGACCGTCGCCTCCGGCCGCCCCCAGTACCCCTCGAACATCGTGTGGGGACGCTTCGGTCGCAGCACGATCTCACCGTCGGTCCCGCGAGGCTGCTCGTTGTCGTCGTCGTCGAAGATGCGCACGTCGAAGTACTCGTCGTTGATCACGCCCGCGGCGTTGGGCTTGTTGACGACGCCCGGCGGCTGCCACGACACGAGGCTCGCCTCGGTGACGCCGTAGGCACCGCTGAAGGTGTCGATGCCGAAGCGCTCGCGGATGATCGAGTCGACCTCGACGGGCAGCGGCGCCGCGCCGAGCAGGCGCAGGCTGGTGTTGGCCTCCGGCGCCCCGGAGCGGGGCATCTCGGGCCGATCGACGTCGTGGGCGAGGAGGTAGGCCATCGTGCCGAGGGTCGACGTGACCGTGGCGCCGACGCGGTTCATCTCCGGCCAGAAGTTCGAGACGGAGAACCGGCGGTAGATGGCGGAGCGACCGCCGAAGACGAGCGGGCCGAGCACCGCCGTCACGATGGCGTTGAAGTGGAACATCGGCAGCGGCGTCCACACCACGTCGTCCGCGGTGCGGCGCCAGCAGATGCCGATCTGGCGGGCGAGGCCCTCGTGGTAGTTGTGGCTGAGCATGCAGCCCTTGGACGGACCGGTGGTGCCGCCCGTGTAGATGAACGTCGCCAGGTCCGCCGGCCGAACGCTCACCTTCGGGGCGGCATCGTCGGCGGTGAGGACGTCCGTCCACGCGTGGGTGGTGGCGCCGGGCATCGACTCGACATCGGCGCTGCCGGGCTCGCCGATCACCACGACGTGGTTGAGCTCCGGCGCCTGGTCGGTGACGCGGGCGGCCCGGTCGGCCAGCGCGGCCTCGACCACGAGCACCTTCGCGCCCGAGTCGGCGAGCTGGTGGCGCAGGTACTCGCCCTTGTACGCGGTGTTGATCGGCACCGCCACGGCACCGCCCCGCACGATGCCCCACCAAGCGAGCGTGGCTTCGACCGAGTTCTCGACCAGGGTGGCGACCCGGTCGCCGGGGCGCACCCCCATGGCGGCGAGGGCGTTGGCCAGCCGATTGGCGGTGGCGGCCACCTCGGCGGCGGTCACCTTGGTGCCGCACACGTCGAGGTACTCGCCGTGCGGATCGGACTCGAGCCGCCGCTCGAGCAGGCCGGGCACCGTCGCCTGATCGCCGCTGATCCAGACCTGCTGGTTGGTGGAACGCTCGCTCACGTCAGGCTCTTCCCCTCATGCCCCGCACAGTCCCCGTGCACGTTCGGTGAACGATAGCTCGCTGCGCCGAACGCTGGTTCAAGCGAGCGACCAACTGCCCACGCGTGGGTGGGAGTGCCCGTGGTCCAGGCGTGACGGCGGGATTCGGGCTTGCCGCGTGGACCTATCATCTGATGGACCGTCAGATATGAGGGGGACCCGGGCATGGCAGACGACACCGCCGAGGACTTCGCGTTCGATCTCGACGCCCACACCATCCCGGCCGTCCTCGAACGGGCAGCCGCGCGGTTCGGCGAGGCGGAGGGCCTGGTCGAGGGCGACCGCAGGCTGTCGTTCGCCGATCTCGCCGCCGGCGCCGACCGGGCGGCACGTGGGTTCGTTGCGCTCGGCATCGAGCCCGGCGACCGCGTCGCCATCTGGGCGCCGAACATGGCCGACTGGGCCATCGCCGCGCTCGGCGCGTTCCGGGCCGGGGCCGTCGTCGTCACGGTCAACACCCGGTTCAAGGGCAACGAGGCCGCGCACGTCCTGCGCACCGCCGGGACGCGGGTGCTCGTCACCGTCACCGACTTCCTCGACACCGACTACGTCGCCCTTCTCGACGCCGCGGGCACCCCCGACTGCGTGGAGCGGACGATCGTGCTCGCCGGCCCGGTGCCCGACGGCGCGGTCGGCTGGGCCGACTTCCTCGCCGCGGGAGACGACGTCGACCCCGCGGTCACGGCCGAGCGTGCCGCCGCCGTCGGCCCCGACGACGTGTCGACGATCATCTTCACGTCCGGCACGACCGGCGCGCCCAAGGGGGCGATGCTCCGCCACGGTGCCTCGGTGCGCGCCTACCACGCGTGGGCGACGGTCGTGGGGCTTGCCGAGGGCGACCGGTACCTGATCGTCAACCCGTTCTTCCACTGCTTCGGGCTCAAGGCGGGCATCCTCGCCTGCCTGGTGAAAGGGGCGACGATCGTGCCGCATCCCGTGTTCGACGTGCCGAGCGTGATGCAGCGGGTCGACGAGGAGCGCATCACGATGCTGCCGGGCGCCCCCGCCATCTACCAGACGATCCTCGACCACCCGGACCTCGACCGCTACGACCTGTCCACGCTGCGGCTGGCGGTCACCGGGGCGGCGACCGTGCCGGTCGAGATGATTCGGCGCATGGCGTCGGAGCTGACGTTCCGCACGATCGTCACCGGGTACGGGCTGACCGAGTCGACCGGCATCGCCACGATGTGCCGCCACACCGACGACCCGGAGACGATCGCCAACACGGCCGGCCGGCCGATCCCCGGCATCGAGGTGATCGTCGTCGACGAGGACGGCACGCCGCTGCCCGCCGGCCAGCCGGGCGAGGTCGTGGTGCGGGGCTACACGGTGATGGCCGGTTACCACGGCGACGAGGGCGCGACGGCCGCCACCATCGACGACGACGGCTGGCTGCACACGGGCGACGTCGGGGTGTTCGACGAGGCCGGCAACCTCAAGATCACCGACCGCACGAAGGACATGTTCATCGTCGGCGGGTTCAACGCCTATC
>CAYUXB010000391.1:0-2776 GCA_964448525.1 uncultured Acidimicrobiaceae bacterium | reverse complement strand
CGCCATGGAATCGTTCTTCGCGCTCCTGCAGCGCAACGTGGTGGATCGACGCTGCTGGAGGAACCGCGACGAGCTCCGCATCGCGATCGTCACCTGGATCGAACGCACCTACCACCGCCGACGCCGACAGGCCGCCCTTGGCCGGCTGACCCCGATCGACTACGAGATGACCAACACCCCACCGGCCACCCTGGCCGCCTAACCCGACCTGTCACCTCGAACGCGCCGCAGTCCCGACCGCGATCAGTGTCCGTTCTCAGATGTGGCCGGAGCGTCGTTTCGGCCATGCCGACGTCGGGCCCGCCATCGTGGGCGCCGGTATCCCGGTGCCCGCCCACAAGGCACACCACCCATATGGCGACTTCGGTTACCCGTACCCACCGGGTGCGAGGAAGACATGCATGGTGACCCCGCCCGACTCGTCGCCTGACTGGGTTTCATGGAGGGGCTCGCCGTCCTGAGCCGACGGCCACAGCACGGTGGCGTCGAGCGGGCTGGAGGCCACGACAAGGCGGTAGAAGGTTTCGTAGGCAGGGATGTTGGTGTCGCGGCGTTCGAGCGCAAGGTCCCACTGTTGCTGCTCGTGGTCGTCGATCCCGGCACCGTCCGCCATCGCTGCCGGGCAGTCCGCGGTGGTGTCCTCGAGGATCGTCATGCCGGGCAGCTCGCCGGCGGCGTCCGGGGTCGCGCCCTCGCCGAGTGACAGCACGATCTCCGCGTGCGCGTCGGCGATCTGGCCCACGACCTCGACAGGGACGTGCCAGCCGTAGATCAGCCTCGGAGTGCGAAAGTCGTCGATCACGAGGTCAGGGCACTCGACCCGGTGCCTCACGCCAGGGTTCCGTGCGCCCATGACGAGCGGCTCGTGGGCGCTGACGACGAGCTGACCGTGTCCGGTGATCGAGCCGTCGTCGTTGCGGAACAACAACCCAGCGGCGCCGATGGCGCCGATGGGAGCCTCGTAGTCCACGAGGTGGCCATCGACCCCGGGGTCGTAATCGCCCGTTGTCTCGTCCCGGTCCATAGCCCGGGCCTGCTGGCTCGCCGGATGGTCCTCGTCGAAGGCGAAGTCGACATAGAACGGCACGATCTGCGCCAGCGTGGCCGGGTCGACCACAGGGCCGGTGTCCTCGTATCCGAGCAGCATCATCACCGCGCCAGGCAGCAGCCGGCCGTTGGAGTCGGCGGCGCTGGCAAGCAGACCGCGCACCTGCTCGGGGGTCAGGTCGGGGTGGTCGGCCAGGATCGTGGCCACGAACCCGGTGACGAGTGGCGCGGCGAGCGAGGTCCCAGAACTCACGAAGTAGCCGTCGGATTCGTCGGGATCAGCGATCAGCAGGCCCTGGGACGGGGCGAGCACATCGACGTAGCCCTTGTCCGGGGAGCACACCCACTGATCGCCGTTGCGGCTCGTGCCGCCCACGGCGATGACCGTGTCGTACTTCGCCGGCCAGTGATCGGCGTTGGTGCGGTCGATGACCCCTCCCGCGCCATCGCACCAGTCGGCCCCGTCCCCGTCGTTGCCGGCGGCCGCGACCACGACCACACCCTGGCTCTCCGCGTAGGCGACGGCGGGGGCGAGGGCATCGGGCGGGCACCCGTAGTGGGTCGGCCCGACCCGGCCGCACTGCACCGACCAGCTCACGTTGATCACATCAGCGCCGTCGTCGACGGCCTGGATGATCGCGTCGGCCACACTGCCCACACCGAATGCCCCGGTGCCGTCGTGGGACACGTTGTAGGCGCGGACGGTGGCGGCCGGCGCGACGCCGGGCACCGCGCCGGACCGTTGGCCCACGATCAGCGACGCCACTCCGGTGCCGTGACCGTCCGGGCCGGTCCCGGCACCCACGAAGTCGATCGCCTCGATGTCGGCTCCGGCGAACGCCTCGTGGTCGACATCGACTCCCGTGTCGAGGATCGCCACGGTCACGCCGTCGCCTCCAGTGGAGGGCAGCACCTCGAAATTGAAGGCCTCCTGCTGCCAGGTCGCGAGACCCACCGGATAGTCGTCATCGTCGGACCCCTGCGCGGCACCCAGCGTGCCCCCAGGGCTGTTCACACTGACCGCTACGACACCGTCCTCCGCCTCCAAGGCGGCGATGCGGGCCTCGACATCACCGCCCGCCGGCACGATCTCGGTTTCCACAATCGGGGAACCGCCGGGCTCCTGGCGGACGATCACCAGCTCGACCGGCCCACCGGGTGGGGCAGCAGGCGCCGGCGATATGGCAGGCCACGACGGCACCGGTACCGGCTCCGACGGCTCGGACTCACCCGACCCGACCACCGCGGTCACAGTGAGCGTCGTGGCGTCGCCGGCGGTCAAACGATCCATCCGCAGCCGGCACGCCCCGTCGCTGCAGAACCAAGGGGCCACCCGCACCGGATCGTCCACGCCGTCCAGGTGGACGAGATGCGCATCCGCGCCGGCCGACGGCTCGAAGATCACCTCAAGCGTGTCGGGCGCATCCTCGGGCACCAGCGACACCTCGACCGATAGCGGCGGTGAAGGCACCTCGACATCGTCGCCGTCAGAGCTGGCGCTCGACGAACACGACACAAGCACCACCACCGCCGCGGTGACCACAGCGGCGACGCCCGACATCGAGCTCACCGCCCTGGTCGTATGGGACATGGCTCGTCGACCCTCGCGGGGCCAATCCAACCGGCCCCGTGGCGCGCCAGGCGCGTTCTTCATTGTTCTCTCGTGCATCTCGCATACCTCAGTCAGCGTCATGCCTGACTATAGGTGCCAGTGGCACCACGCTACGTC
>CAYUXB010000390.1:0-2794 GCA_964448525.1 uncultured Acidimicrobiaceae bacterium | reverse complement strand
CCGAACGGCTGCCAGAACGTCTCCTTCGACATCACGGTCACGCTCACGGGCTCGCAGACGACGGCACCATGACCACCCCACGCGGCACCGACCGCACCGCGCAGCGGCCCCGCTCCGTCGCCCTCGTCATGGCCATGGTCGCCTCCTTCCTGGTCGTGCTGACGAACCCCGACGTGGCGGCGGCGTCGTGGTCGGCCACCACGGCCCCCGGTGGCCTGGCCAGGGCTGACGCCCAGGGAATGGTCGGCGGACAGACACCCTCGGCCGCGGCCCAGCCCACGACCAGCAACGACGTCGAGGTGAACTGGGCGGCCAGCACCGGTGGCCCCCTGACCGGCTACGACGTCCTCGCCTACGACGCCGACACCGCCGAGCCGCGCGCCGTCGGCGGCACGTGCGCCGGCCTGGTCACCGCGACGACGTGCACCGACGTCGACGCCCCGGACGGTCGGTGGGTCTACACCGTCACCCCCCGCAGCGGCGGTTGGACCGGTGCCGCCAGCGCCCCGAGCGCGCTGGTGGTGGTCGATACCGTGCCGCCCACACTGACCATCGACTTCCCCACGCCGGGCGGGGCCTACAACGCCGCGAGCTGGAACGCAGGGTGTCCGGAGCCGGGGTTCTGCGGTGGCGCCGACGACGTCGGCAGCGGCCTGGTCGCGGGCGGCGTCTCGGTCCAGCAGGTGAGCACCGGCCTCTACTGGGACGGGACCGCCTTCGCCAGCCCCGTCCGCATCCTGCTGCAGATCCCCGGTGGCGACCCGGACACCACCGGTTGGGCGTTCCCCATCGAGAACTTCCCGACCGACGGCCAGTACACCCAGCAGGCCGTCGCCACCGACGGGGTCGGCAACACCACGACGGCATCGGTCACCTTCACGATCGACCGCGAAGGCCCGGTGACGCCAGGCGGCTTCCCCGCGCCCGATGGCATCTACGGCGTGGAGCTCTGGAACGCCGGCTGTCCCCAGCCCGGCTTCTGCGCCATCGGCGAGGTGCCCGCCGACATCGTGGATGGCGGGTTGAGCATCCTCCAGGTCGACACCGGCCTCTACTGGGACGGCACCGCCTTCACCAGCGCCACCGAGGTGCTCATGCCGCTTCCGACGACGACCGACATGTGGCTGTTCCCGATCACGAACTTCCCTGCCGACGGGCCCTACAGCATCAGGGCTGTGCTCACCGACAGCGCAGGCAACGACACCGTCATGGAGGTCCCCTTCGCGATCGACCGCGTCGCCCCGGTGATCAGCCCGATCTTCCCCAGCACCGGCGGCGTGTACGAGGCCGCCGAGTGGGACGCCGGGTGCCCCACCCCGGGCCTGTGCGGCACCGCCACCGACGACAACGAGTTGGCGTCCGGACTGATCACCCTCCGCCAGGTCGCCACCGGCCTCTATTGGGACGGCACCGCCTTCGCCGCCGAGACCGAGCGGCCGCTGACGTTCGACCGCACCGGCGGCATCCCCTTCCCGGCGGCCAACTTCCCGGCCGACGGCGTCTACACCGCCCAGACCGCCGTCATCGACCGCGCCGGCAACGTCGCCAACTTCACCCAGACGTTCACCATCGACCGGGCGGCGCCGGTCGTCGAGATCGACTTCCCGCTCGACGGCGGTACCTACAGCACCGCCACCTGGAACGCCGGGTGCCCCACCGCTGGCTTCTGCGGCACCGCCAGCGACGACGGCAGCGGTCTGGCCAACGCACGCGCCAGCATCCGGCGTGACGCGGACGGCACCTACTGGAACGGCTCCGCCTTCGTCGGCACCACCGAGATCTTCTCGTCGATGTCCACCAACGAGCTCGCGTTCCCCGCCGCCCGGTTCCCCACCGACGGCTCCTACACGGCGCGGGTCGTGGTCGCCGACTTCGGCGGTCACACCGCGACCGACACCGCCACCTTCACCATCGACCGCACCGCCCCCGCGGTCGCCGTGACCTTCCCCGCCGACGGTGGTATCTACAACGCGGCCAGCTGGGCGGCCGGGTGCCCCACGGCCACCATCTGCACGACGGCGACCGACGCCGGCACCGTGGCCACGCACGCGGTGAGCATCCGCCAGGGCACTGGCAACTACTGGAACGGCACCGCCTTCGCCAGTGCCACCGAGGTCCTCCTGCCCGTCCTCGGCACGGGCCGGCTCCCGTTCCCCGCCGCCAACTTCACGGCGGACGGCGCCTACACCGTGCGCGCTGTGGCCACCGACGCGGTCGGCAACACCGCGGCCGCATCCAGCACCTTCACCATCGACAAGACGGCGCCCCGGGTCACGTCCATGACGCAGGCCGACGCCAACGGGTTCCTGGCCCCCGGGGACGAGCTCGCCATCACGTTCTCCGAGCCGCTCGACCTCGCCACGCTGTGCTCGACCTGGAGCGGCAGCGGGGACCGGTCGCTCACCAACGTCACGGTGAACGTCAACTCCGCGATCGGCATCTACGACGTCGTCGGTGACATCACGTCGCCGACGTGCACGCTTCGTGCCGGCAGCCTGGAGACCAACAACGACTACACGCCGGCCAGCACCAGGTTCAGCCTCTCCACCTTGACGTGGACGGAGTCGACCCGCACCCTGACGCTCCGATTCGGCGTGAGGACCTGGGGCATCAGCAACTGGTTCCCCAACCTTCCCGACACCTCCGTCTACACCGTGAGCCCCGGGGTCACCGACCGCGCCGGCAACGCCGTCTCGCCGGTCACCTTCTCGGCCAACAACGTGCGGTTCTGACGCCGCGGGTCACGCCGTGGTGCACACCGTGCCGTTGAGCGTGATGCCCGACGGCGTGGCGT
>CAYUXB010000389.1:0-2803 GCA_964448525.1 uncultured Acidimicrobiaceae bacterium | reverse complement strand
GGCGTCCCGGTCAGCCGCCTGATGGAGGGCGAGATGGCCAAGCTCGTCCGCCTGGAAGAGGTGCTGCACGAGCGGGTCATCGGCCAGGACGAGGCGGTCACCGCCGTCGCCAACGCCATCCGCCGCAGCCGGGCCGGCCTGTCCGACCCGCACCGACCCATCGGTTCGTTCCTGTTCCTCGGCCCCACCGGCGTCGGCAAGACCGAGCTCGCCCGGTCGCTCGCCGACTTCATGTTCGACGACGAGCGGGCGATGGTCCGCATCGACATGTCCGAGTACATGGAGAAGCACGCGGTCAGCCGCCTCATCGGCGCCCCGCCCGGGTACGTCGGCTACGACGAGGGCGGCCAGCTCACCGAGGCGATCCGCCGCCGGCCGTACGCGGTCGTGCTGCTCGACGAGATCGAGAAGGCACACACCGACGTGTTCAACGTGCTGCTGCAGCTGCTCGACGACGGCCGGCTCACCGACGGCCAGGGCCGCACGGTCGACTTCACCAACACCGTGCTGATCATGACGTCGAACCTCCCGGGCGACCCACGCGACTTCTTCAAGCCGGAGTTCATCAACCGGATCGACGAGATCGTGCGATTCCGCGAGCTCACCGAGGACGACCTGACCCACATCGTCGAGATCCAGCTGCGGGGCCTGCGGGCACGTCTGGCCGCCCGGCGCATCGACCTCGAGGTCACCGACGCCGCCGCCGCGGCGCTGGCACACCAGGGCTACGACCCGGCGTTCGGCGCCCGGCCGCTCAAGCGGGTCATCCAGCGCGAGCTGGCCGACAAGTTGGCGGTGCAGATCCTCGACGGCAAGCTCGCCGAGGGCGACACGGTCACGGTCGACGCGGCGCCGGACGGTGAGCTCGTGTTGCGCTGACGGTTCGACGCCGCCGTCGAGAGATCAGATCGGCTCGGGTTCGGGCTCGGGTGACGGTTCGGCGTGTGTGCCATCGCGGCGATGGAGCTCCGGCGGGAAGCCCAGGTCCGCGAGCATCCGTGCCGTCTCGCTCCTGGCCGCCTCCGGGATGGAGATCGGCGCGTCGTTGTTGTCGCGGAACTTCTGGTCAGCCAGCTCCATGCGGCGGCTGCGGTGGACACCACCAGAGGCCGTCGCGTAGGCACCCCGAGCCTTGCGTTCGTAGTCTTCCCGACTGCGGTAGAGGTAGTGGTGCAACACGAGGTCGGGTCCGGCCGCGGCGCGGACGAAACTGCCGAACACCCGTTGACCGTCCGGTGTCCGGGCAAGGCGGCCGAGCCGATAGTAGAAGTTGTGCGGATTCCGATAGCGGTGGATCTCGGCGGGCCGCGCGATCACCTTCACATGGTCGTTGAGACGCGTTGCGGCCCGGTCGAACCGGTCGACCACGAGACCGGGGGGGATCGTCTCATGCCCGGCACTTCCGCAGTAGCGCGAGTTGACAGCCACCGCCGGACGCCGGGCGTGCGCGTCGAGTACGGCACGCAGCGCGCCGGGCGAGTGCTCGACGAGGAACTCGTCGGCATCGAGGAACGCGACCCAGCGGCATCGGGGCCCGAACCGCTCGAAGAAGTCCTCATGCGCTGATGGGGAGATGGGTGTGGTCGGCCACGGGATGATCGTGGCGTAGCCCGCATCGACGAAGGGTGCCATCACCGACGCGATGTCGTCCGAGCTGTTGTTGTCGTACACGTACGCGTGCTCGATGCCGAGCACGACGTGGTAGGCGAGCCACTCCGGCAGGAATCGGGCCTCGTCCTTGACGCGCACCATCGCCGCGAGCTCGTGGTGGTCGCCGGCGTCCGGTTGGATCCGGCGCCGGGGTCGGATCACCGACTCGGCGGCCGCGACCGCGTTCTGAGCGGCGAAGAGCGGAGCCCGCGCTGCCCGGGTGGATTTCACGAATCGCCGCAGTCGGGTCGACACCTGCAGTCTCGGTTTGGCCATCGTGAGCTCCCCACCCTCAGGCGGCGCCATCGTGCGAGCGACCGAGCGAGGCGTCGTGCCGCTGTCCCCGCCCTGAGTCTGCCAGACGACCGACCCGGCCGAGTCGGCGTCGGAGCGGCTAACCTCGATCGGCCCCGCAGACGACTTCCAGGAGTGCGACGTGCCGGCGACCATCGTGGTCGGAACCCAGTGGGGCGACGAGGGCAAGGGCAAGTTCACCGACCTCTTCGCCAAGGAGATGCATCTCGTCGTCCGCTACCAGGGCGGGCACAACGCGGGGCACACACTCGTCGTCGACGGCGAGACCTTCGCCCTGCAGCTCATCCCCTCGGGTGTCCTCTACGACCACATCATCCCCGTGATCGGCAACGGTGTCGTCGTCGACCCGCAGGTGCTCCTCGACGAGATCGACATGCTCGAGCGGCGCGGCAAGAGCTGCGACCGGCTGAAGGTGTCCTCCAGCGCTCACCTGATCCTGCCGTACCACCAGCTCATGGACCGGGTGACCGAGCGCCACCTCGGCAAGAACAAGCTGGGCACCACCAAGCGCGGCATCGGCCCGGCGTACGCCGACAAGGCGGCCCGGGTCGGCCTGCGCGTGCAGGACATGTACGACCCCAAGATCTTCCGCCAGAAGCTCGAGCTCGCCCTGCGCGAGAAGAGCCAGACCCTGGCCAAGGTCTACAACCAGCTCCCGCCCGACGTCGACGCCATCTGCGACCTGTACCTGGGCGAGCTGGCTCCCCGGGTCGAGCAGTACGTGGCCGACACGGTCAACCTCACGCACGAGGCCCTCGAGCTCGGCCAGAACGTGCTGTTCGAGGGGGCGCAGGCGACGTTTCTCGACCTCGACCACGGCACCTATCCCTTCGTCACG